>PLCK01000280.1 GCA_003134755.1 Actinomycetota bacterium
TCAAGGACAAGGTCCGGTTCTGCTCGATCTGCGGCAACGTCGCCGAGGAGGATCAGTGCCGGATCTGCCGCGACCCGCGCCGTGATCTGACCGTGATCTGCGTGGTCGAAGAGTCCAAGGACGTCGTCGCGATCGAGAAGACCCGCGAGTTCCGGGGCCGCTATCACGTGCTCGGAGGGGCGATCAGCCCGATCGAGGGCATCGGGCCCGATGATCTGCGGGTTCGCGAGCTGATGACTAGGCTCGCAGATGGCACCGTGACCGAGTTGATCCTCGCGACCGACCCGAACCTCGAAGGTGAGGCCACCGCCACGTATCTGGCGCGGCTGGTCAAGCCGCTCGCGATGAGGGTCACGCGACTCGCCAGCGGGCTGCCGGTCGGAGGCGACCTGGAATACGCCGACGAAGTCACGCTCGGCCGCGCGTTCGAGGGGAGGAGGCAACTCGATGTCTGAACTTGTCGTCGATGGCGCGTCAGACGATCTCACCGACTTTGCCGCGGAGATTCACGATCAGGTCGAGAGCTTCGTGATCGCCGTCCGTGAAGTGGCCCGTGGTCATCAACCCGGTGGCGCGGTCTCGATGTTGTTGCTTGAGGTGTCACAGCTGCTGTTGGCGGGCGGCCGACTCGGCGCGATCGGCGACGTCGTCCCGGAGGAGTGTTTCGAGCCGGACGCCGGTCCCGACCCCGACATTGACGAGTTGCGCGAGCGTCTCGCCGAACTACTCGGGCCGATCGATCATTACGTCGAGGTCTTCGATCCCTACGAGTCGCCGCCGAGTGCGGTCACCTTCGTGCTGTCCGACGACCTCGCCGGCATAACGGGAGACCTCCTGCACGGGCTGCAGCACTACAGCGAGGGACGCGCCATCGAAGCCTTGTGGTGGTGGCAGTTCTCCTACGTGTCGCACTGGGGAACGCACGCCGGCGCCGCGCTTCGAGCGCTCCAATCCGTCGTCGCACACGCGCGGTTGGACGTCGACGGGCCTGGGGCCTAGCTCGAACTCGGGGTGGCCGAACTCATCGGCAGCGGCGTGACCGGTAGGACGAAGTCGCTGTCGAGTGGTGCGGCGTTGAGTGCCGTCAGTTGCAGAACGCTCGACCTGAACTGCGCGCGCGTGAGAATCCCGCTAGCGGTGAAGCAATACGTTCCCGGCGACGCGCCGCCTGCGGGTGCCGCTATCAGCGCGTAGCACGTCGACGGCGGGATCCCATTGCCGCCGGCGCGCGGCGGTTCGGTGGCTACGGTCAGGTCGGCGCCTTGCGCGAGGATGTCGAGCGTCGTCGTGAACAGGGTCTGGCCTAACGGGTCGAGGTTCGCCGGCACCGGTTCGCCCGGGCCGGCGAGCGTCAGGCAGCTCAGCTTCCCGGTCGACGGAACCTTGCAGGTGTACGTGCCGGTCCGATCGACCTGGATCAGCACGTGGTCGCCGCCGGTTCCGGCGACGTCAAGCCTGCTCCGGGTCGCCGTCCGATACACCTTGATCGTGCTGCTCCGCGGAGGCGTCTCAGAACTGTCGGCGGTGTAGACGCCGGTGTAGCTCGCGTCGCGGGCGACCTGCGCGACCGACGCCAGGTCGGTCGCGGGATTTGCAGTCGAAGAAGCTGGCTCGGACGTCGGCGCCGGCGGCACTTTGGAGTGTGAGGTACATGCACTCGCCAGCGCGAGGACGCCAAGCAGCCCGGCCGCGGTCCGTGGTCGACGTCCCGCGCAATCACGACGTTTGGCGATGTCCCGGAGGCGCTGGGCGAAATCCACGCAGGCCAGGCTAACGGTCCCCGGTAGACTCGCTCGCGGTCTTCCCCTCCAAGGAGTGTTCGCCCGTGGGCCTCGTCGTCCAGAAGTACGGTGGCTCGTCCGTCGCCAACGCTGAGCGAATCAAGAAAGTCGCGCAGCGGATCGTAGCGACGCGCAAGGAGGGCCACGACGTGTGCGTTGTGGTTTCCGCGATGGGCGACACGACCGACGACCTGCTCGAACTCGCCGCCCAGGTGTCGCCCCTGCCGCCCGGCCGCGAGATGGACATGCTGCTCACGGCCGGGGAGCGCATCTCGATGGCCCTTCTGGCGATGGCGATCGCCAACCTCGGCATGGAGGCCCGCTCTTTCACCGGCAGCCAGGCGGGCGTGATCACCGACTCGACGCATGGCAGGGCGCAGATCATCGACGTCGCCCCTGGCCGGATCAGGGAAGCACTCGACCATGGGCATATTGCGATCGTCGCCGGATTCCAGGGTGTCTCCCAGGACACCAAGGACATCACGACCCTCGGTCGCGGTGGGTCCGATACGACGGCCGTGGCGCTAGCGGCCGCGTTGAACGCCGAGGTCTGCGAGATCTACACGGACGTCGACGGCGTGTTCACGGCCGATCCACGGCTCGTACCGACCGCTCGGCGGATCGCGCGACTCTCCTATGAGGAGATGCTGGAGATGGCCGCGTCGGGCGCCAAGATCCTGCACCTGCGCTGTGTCGAGTACGCCCGTCGGTTCGCACTTCCGATTCATGTCCGCTCATCGTTCTCGACGAAGACCGGCACCTGGATCGTCGAGATCCCCGAGGAGGAGCAAATGGAAGCCCCGATCATCTCGGGCGTCGCCCACGAGCGGGGCGAGGCCAAGATCACGGTGGTCGGAGTGCCCGACAAACCCGGTGAGGCCGCGCAGATCTTTGCCGTCGTCGCCGATGTCGGGGTCAACATCGACATGATCGTGCAGAACGTCTCGTCGGTCGCGACCGGCCGCACCGACATTACGTTTACCTTGCCGAGCTCCGACCTGACGACCGCGGTCGAGGCGCTCAGCAAGGCGCAGGCATCGATCGGCTTCGAGTCGCTCCAATCGGACGACCAGATTGGCAAGGTCTCACTCGTAGGCGCAGGAATGCGGACGCACCCCGGCGTCACCGCCAAGTTCTTCTCGGCGATGGCCGATGCAGGCATCAACGTCGAGATGATCTCGACGTCGCAGATTCGGATCTCTGTCGTGGTGCGCGAAGACGAGTTGCCGATCGCAGTCGCTGCGTTGCACAGCGCGTTCGATCTCGATTCCACCGGCGACATTGCGACTGTTTATGGAGGTACCGGCCGATGACCCGTGCATTCCGGGTCGGCGTGGTCGGCGCGACCGGACAGGTCGGCGGGGTCATGCGCCGAATCCTTGCTGAGCGCGACTTTCCCCTCGCTGAGCTGCGCTTCTTCGCGTCCGCGCGCTCCGCCGGAACCACCCTGCCGTGGGCCGGTGGGTCGATTGTCGTTGAAGACGCCGCGCTCGCCGACCCGTCAGGTCTCGACATAGCGCTGTTCTCGGCCGGCGGCGCAAGCTCGCGTGAGCTCGCGCCGAAGTTTGCCGCCGCCGGTGTGGTGGTGATCGACAACTCGTCCGCATGGCGGATGGACCCCGACGTGCCGCTGATCGTCAGCGAGGTCAACCCCTTGGCCGTGCGCGAAGCGCGCAAGGGCATCATCGCGAACCCGAACTGCACGACCATGGCCGCGATGCCCGTTCTCAAGCCGCTGCACGATGAGGCCGGTCTTGTCCGGTTGATCGCCAGCACCTACCAGGCGGTGTCGGGCAGTGGACTTGCCGGCGTCGACGAACTCGACAAGCAGATGCGGCAGGTCGTTGATCGAGCCACCGAACTGACCCACGACGGAAGTGCAGTCGAGTTCCCGACGCCGACAAAGTTCGTGCGACCGATCGCCTTCAACGTGTTGCCGCTCGCAGGATCTCTCGTCGACGACGGTTCGTTTGAGACGGACGAGGAGCAGAAGCTGCGGAACGAAAGTCGAAAGATCCTCGGGATCCCTTCGCTACTCGTCTCGGGCACGTGCGTCCGGGTACCCGTCTTCACCGGACACTCGTTGTCTATCAACGCCGAGTTCGCGCGCGCTCTGCCCGTCGCCCGCGCCATCGAACTCCTCACGCATGCGCCCGGGGTCGAAGTCATCGACGTCCCCACTCCGTTGCAGGCCGCCGGATCGGATCCGAGTTTCGTCGGGCGGGTGCGCCAGGACCCCGGTGTCGACGGCAATCGTGGACTCGTCCTGTTCGTCAGTAACGACAACCTCCGCAAGGGCGCCGCTTTGAACGCGATTCAGATTGCCGAACTCGTCGCCGCCGACCTCGTCAGGTAGTTGGGATTCGCGCGCGTCGGCTCCGTCTTGCTGGGTGGCAGGATCGCGCGCGTCTGCTTCGTCTCGCTGGCTGCCTGGGCGCGCCGCTCGGCGCAGTTCGGCCACCCGCTCCTCGGCGCGCCGCGCCTCTATCTCACGCCGCTGGCGCCGCCAGTCGCGAAGGCCGCGACTGCGGTCGAAGGTGTTCGCCGGCGCTTTGCCGTCAAACATCGGCCACCCGTCGCCCCACCAGCCAGCCTTGCCCGGTCGAACATCGAGATGTGCTGGGTAGCGGCGTCTCGCGCGGTCGGTCAAGTCCGCTGACTCTCGTCGCTCTGGAACAATCTCCCTGCCAGCGTTGTCGACGATCTGCATTCGCAGACCAGCAGCATGCAGCAGTAGGGCAAAGTCGCCGACACGCGCGCGTTCCGGAGTGCTCTCGACTCGGGCCACGACGGAGTACGGAATGCCCGCGCGCGACGCGAGTTCACGTTGACTGAAATCGGCCAGCTTGCGTGCGGCCCGGATGTAGCGGTCTGCCGGAAACTCGTCGTCCATCCATCAAGTCTGCGGCGCTCTCGGATCGACGCACACGCATCTCAACACTCTGTGAAGAGAAGGCGCAGCCGGTGTGGACGGCCGCAAGTCGACGTCTCCTCCGCGTCCTTTGCTCTGCAGCACGACGGGTGCAGACCTGCTCTGCAGCACGACGGGTGCAGACCTGCTCTGCTGCACATGCGGTGCAGAGCAAAGGAACGCGCGGAGACGATTTCTGTCGCGGGCGCACTGAGGTGGCAGGATTTGGCTCGGTTAGAGGGCGCCGTGTGAGGTCGCGAGGTGGCGGCGGGCGTAGTTGAGTTGGGCGGCCATTTGGTTGATGCGTTCCTCGACGACCAGGGATCCGTGCCCCGCGTCGAAGCGATACACCTCAAACGGCACCCCGCGCGCGGCAAGCCGGCCGAGGTAGTTGTCGATCTGTCTGATCGGGCATCTCGGATCGTTGGCGCCGGCGAGTACGAGGACCGGCGCGACGACGGCGTCGACGTATGTCAAGGGAGACGATTGCTGGTACCGGTCGGGCACCTCATCGGGCGTGCCTCCGAACAGCGCGCGATCCATAGCGCGCAGACCTTCCATCTCGTCCTCGTACGCCGCGACGTAGTCCGCAACCGGAACGCCGGCCACGCCGACCGACCATGCGTCGGGCGACATCCCGAGGCCGAGCAACGTCAGGTAGCCGCCCCATGAGGCGCCGGCGAGGACGATGCGCGTCGGGTCAGCGAGTCCCGACAGGACCGCCCAGTCGCGAACGGCCGAAATGTCCTCCATCTCGGTGAGTCCGACCCGATGCTCGATGGCGTCGCGCCAGACGGTGCCGTATCCGGTCGAGCCGCGGTAGTTGACCCGGACGACCGCGAAACCGGCGTCCACCCATGCTGCGACGGCCGGCGAGAACGCGTCGGCATCGTGACTTGCCGGGCCACCATGAATGTGGAAGACGGTCGGCACCGGCCCTTCAATGCCAGCTGGCTTTGAGATCAGGGCATGGATTGGTCCGCCGGGGCCGCCAACCCACGCGTCCTCAGCCGGCACGGACGAAGGAGCGAGCTCGCCTGGTGGCTGCACCACGATCCGGCCGGTTGAGTCGCGGACCGCCGATGGCTCGGCGCTCGACGACCACAGGAACTCGACGATGCCGTCGGGGCGGGCGGTAGCCCCGGAAACTGTGCCAGCGGGAATTACCAACTGCTCCAGCGTGCCGGTTGCGAGGTCGTAGCGGTACAGCGAACTGCGCGCTTGGTATTCGTGCGCGACGAGCAGGCCGGACGCGTCGGCGTACCAGGTTGCCGAGACGTCGCCGGGCAGTTCGAACTCGAGTCCTAGCGCACGCTGTTCGCCGGACGCCACGTCCCAGATGAACGGCACCCAGCGGCCTAGACGCTCGTGCCTGGCGATCAGTCGCGTATCGCCGGCAACTGGCGCGAACGCGACCGCTTCGAGGCCGAGGGCTGGTCCGTCCCAGAGGTCACCGACGGTCGCGCCCCCGTCAAGGTTGAGCACGCGCAGCGCCGTGTGCCGCGAGTCTCCGTGCTCGCTGTGCTCGAGGGCGACGAGCGACTCGTCGCGTGACAGCGCCACAACGCTGGCGTCCTGCTGGTGGGCGTAGAGCAATGCCGGTTCGTGACCTGGCCGCACGACATATATCGAGGCGCCGTCGTCAGTCGAGCGCCCGATGACGGCGAGCCCACGTTCGCCCAGGCAGAGGCCGCTCGGGTAGGACGCGGCCAGTCCCGGAGCGGCCATCTCGGCTGGCTGGGATCCGGCTGAGGCGGCCGGCGCGAAGGGCTCGCATCGCCAGACGCCGAATTCGTTGCCGTCGGCGTCGTCGAACCACCAGATCCACTCACCGGACGGGTCGATCGCGCCGATGTGCGTTCCGGCGGGTCGGTCCGTGACTTGCGCAGTGGAGTCCGTCGAGCGGTCCCAGCGGTATAGCTCGAAGGTGCCGCTCGCGTTGCTCACGAACAGGCAGCGCTCAGGTCGGAGCCGAGCCCACTGGGGCAGCGTCATCCGGGCCGCCCGGANNCTCTTCGATGTCGGGATCGACGGAATCAGCAGCCAGCACGTCGGCAGTCTGCCCTCATTAAGACCCGATGTCTGTTTCTTGGTCGCCATTGCCGTGGGCGCCCATACCACCGAGGCGGCCACGCATCGCGCGCGCCCAACGGCGTCCCGGCCCTTTGCGGTTCTGCCAGGCCAGCGCACAGAGTGGGCAGGCATCGCGCGGCGGTCGGTCGGAGCACTCGCCCTCGACGATCAGCTCGGCGCCGCAATAGGCGGTAGTGACGGCGCCGACCGAGAGTCGCGGCGGAGGGTAGCCGTGCTTGACCGCGCCGACGTTCATCCACGTCGAGGTCAACGAAGCCGGGTGGGCATCCACCAGGCCAACGGTACGTCAGCGGGCGCCCGGCGTCGTCCTCAGGCCGTTGCGTCGGTCGGCTCACGGGTCGATTCGCGCACTATCAGGTGCGGCGCGAGGGGGATGTCGGCGACATCCGGCGCCGGACTACTGCCGTCGATCATGTTCACTGCAGTGAGCAGAATGCCCTACTCAAATACCCGTCCCGACAACATATGCAAGGAGCGCACGCTCATGTCGCAGATTGACGCCTTTCCCGATTCGGCCGCCAACGCCCAGGCTTTCCCAAACTTTGATCTCGTCGGCCGCATCGCGTTGGTGACAGGAGCCGCACGTGGGCTCGGTCGTGCAATCGCGCTGGCACTGGCGAACGCAGGTGCCGACGTCGTCCTCGGTTTGCGCGATATTGAGAGCGGTTCTGGACTCGTCAAGGAGATCGAAGATCTCGGCCGCCGTGCGTTGGCGGTGCAGCTGGACGTCACGCGAATGGACCAGATCCGAAGCGCCGTCGAAAGCGCGGTCGAGCATTTCGGCCGCATCGACATTCTGGTNNTCGCGCAGAACTACGGCCGCATCATCAACCTCGGATCACAGGCAGGTTTCGTCGCGCTGCCCGGCGAGTCTGTCTACTGCATGACGAAGGCCGCGATCTCGCACCTCACCAAATGCCTCGCTGTCGAATGGGGCAGGCACAACATCACGGTCAACGCAGTCGCACCGACGTTCATCGCCACGCCGGGCACGAGCGCCGCGTTGGACGATCCCGCGTTCAAAGCGGACGTGCTCGAGCGGATCGCCGCGCTGCACCGCATCGGAGAACCGATGGAGGTCGCGGGGCCGGTCATCTTCCTGGCGTCGTCGGCGGCTGCCCTGATCACCGGCGAGACCGTCATGGTGGACGGCGGCTGGACTGCGCGCTGACTGCCCCCGCGCACGTTCAAGCCGCACGCAAGACCTCTCGTTAAACAGTCGAGCGCTGTCGTGGGTCGACGTGAATCTTCGGTCCTGGGCCAGCGTCCGCCGGCCGCCATCCAGCCAGCACATCACCAACCTGATCGAGTTCGACTGTCGCGCCGACAAGCGGCCGCGGGTCAACGAACCCCGCTGCGTACTGTTCGAGCGCACCTGTCAGGCCGGGCGATCCACTGAGTATTCCCACGGCAGTGACGTCCTTGAACGCCAGTTGGCGCGTGTCGATAGTGCTGGGCTGGCCGGACAGCCCGATGAACACAACACGTCCGCCCGGTTCGACGAGGTCAAGGGCGAGAGCCGGCACGGCACGGTCGTCCGTGGCATCAATCACGCCGTCCCATCGCAAGTCGGGTAGCCCGCTGGTCAGCCACGCGCCGTTGGCGCCTAGGGATTCGGCGAACTCGAGCGACGCACGTGAAAGGCCGACGAGGTGAGTCTCGACTTTCGCCGCGATCGCGAATTGCATGGCGAGCAGCGCAATCGTGCCGGTGCCCCAGATGAGCAATCGGCGTCCGGGTTCGAGGTCGGCTCCTAACACCGCGCGCAGGGCGTTGCCGCCCGGCTCAACCAACGCGCCAGCTACATCGTCGACGGAAGCCGGCAGCGATCGCAATGCGACAGCGGGGACGGCGAGTTGCTCGGCGAGCGCACCGTGCCGGCCGCCCCGAATACCGATCTCGAAGCGGTCTGCGCAGACGTGTTGGCGGCCGTCGAGGCAGCGATGACATCGTCCGCATCCGAGCATCGTGTCGCCGGTGACCCGCTGCCCGAGCCACGAGGGTGCTACACCTTCGCCAATGGCTGTCACCGTGCCGGACCATTCGTGGCCCAACCGCAACGGATACTCGGCATGGCCCTGATGCAGGTAGGCCATTGCGCCGGTGAAGAACTCGATGTCCGTGCCGCACACACCGGCCCGATGCACGTCGACGACCACCTCGCCGTGGTCTGCGCGCGGCGGTTCGACGTCATGTACTTCGGCATCACCTGGGCCGTTCAACACGAAGGCGCGCACGGGGAGAGCATCTCATCGACGCTCGATCCGCGAGGATGTGAGCCCAGCGAAGTACCGGCTGCCCAGCCCTAGAACACAACACGCCGAACCCCGTAAGGGTTCGACGTGTCGCCGATGTCTTGCGACATCACATGGTCGGGGTGGCGGGATTTGAACCCACGGCCTCTGCGTCCCGAACGCAGCGCGCTGCCAAGCTGCGCTACACCCCGAAGGAGCCCCCGAAGTCTACCCGACCGCTCGGGATCGACGTCCAGCCACCGCGCGTAGGCCCTACTTCCCCGCAACCAGCGTGAGCAAGGTCGCCTCGGGCGGGCAGGCGAAGCGGACGGGAGCCCACGGCGAGGTGCCGAGCCCGGCCGACACGTGCAGCCAGGCGCTGTTGAAGCGCGACAGCCCGCGCGCCCTTGCCCGATCGAGATCGCAGTTGGTCACGAGCGCGCCGTATAACGGCACCCGAAGCTGGCCGCCATGAGTGTGCCCGGCCAGGATCAGCGCACAGCCGTCTGCGGCCATCGGCGACAACACCCGCGGCTCTGGCGAGTGCGTCACGCCGAGCGTGATCAGTACGCCCGGATCGGCTATGCCGCGCACCTCGTCGTAGTTGTCCAGCTGGATATGCGGATCGTCGACGCCGACGAGCTCGATCTGGCGCCCGTCGGCTTTCAGATATCCGCGCGCGTTCGTGAGGTCGAGCCAGCCCGCCGCCGCCATCCCGGCACGCAGCTCGCGCCACGGCAACTCGCTCCCGTGCGGCCGGTCCCCGTCGTCCGGCAGGAGGTAACGCACCGGGTTCTTGAACGTCGGCGCGTGGTAGTCGTTCGAACCGAACACGAACGCGCCGGGACGCTCGAGCAGGGGTGCGATCGCATCGAGAAACACCGGGACGGCGTCGACGTGGGCGATGCTGTCGCCGGTGTTGATGACCAGGTCGGGCTCGAGCTCAGCCAGGCCGCGGATCCAGTCGCGCTTCCAGGTCTGTCCCGGCGTCAGGTGCGCGTCGGAGAGGTGCAGCACCCGCAGCGGACTCGAGCCGGGCGGCAGCACCGGGACCTCGACCTTGCGCAACCGGGGCGAGCGGCGTTCGATGCCAGCGCCATACGCCACGGCCGCCGTGCCGACAGTGAACAACCCGAGTGGGACGGCGGTGAGTCGGCGCATATGGACAAGTTTCGCAGACCCCGGGAATGAGAGACTGCCAGGCATGTCCACCGCATCGACCGAGGGCTCGCTGAAGAGCCGACTGCACGCCGACCTCACGACGTCCATCAAGGCTCGCGACGAGCTGCGCACCGCCACCCTGCGGATGGTGCTGTCTGCGATCACGAACGAGGAAGTGGCGGGCGCCGCGGCCCGTCAGCTCTCCGACGACGACGTGTTGAAGGTGCTCGCGCGCGAGGCGAAGAAGCGGCGCGAGGCGGCCGAGGCGTTCGCGAGCGGCAATCGTCCGGAGCTCGCCGAACGTGAGCTCGCCGAGGGTGGCGTGATCGACGAGTACCTGCCGGCGCAATTGTCGGACGACGAGTTGCGCGGCCTCGTTACACAGGCGATCGCGCAAGCAGGGGGGGCCGGTCCGCAGGCGATGGGTGCGGTGATGAAGGCCGTCAACCCGCTGGTGGCCGGCCGCGCGGAAGGCGGCCGGGTCGCCGGCGAGGTCAAACGCCAGCTAGCCGGCTGACCCGCTTGGGGCGTAAGGCCGCTAGGGGCTTGGGGGCGGCGAGCCGATCTTGACCTTTTTCTTACTCGGTGTCGGCGTGGGC
>PLCK01000270.1 GCA_003134755.1 Actinomycetota bacterium
TCGATCTCGGTGATGATGACGCGAGCGCCCTGACCGCGCAGCGATTCGGCACAGCCCTTGCCGACATCGCCGTAACCGCAGACCACGGCAACCTTGCCGCCGATCAGGACGTCGGTCGCCCTGTTGATGCCGTCGATCAGTGAATGGCGGCAGCCGTATTTGTTGTCGAACTTCGACTTCGTCACCGAGTCGTTCACGTTGATCGCCGGGAACAGCAACGAGCCGGCTAGCTCCATCTGGTAGAGCCGGTGCACGCCGGTCGTCGTCTCCTCGGTCACGCCTCGCAGACTCGAGGCGATCGTCGTCCAGCGTCGCGGATCTTCGGTGAGCGAACGAGTGAGTACCCGCAGGATGACCTCGAATTCCTCGGAATCGGCGGTGGCCGGGTCGGGTACCACGCCGGCCTTCTCGAACTCGACGCCTTTGTGTACCAGCAGGGTGGCGTCGCCGCCGTNNCACCACCAGTACTCCTCGAGCGACTCGCCCTTCCACGCGAACACCGGCACGCCCTGCGGGTTGTCGGGTGTGCCGTGGGGACCGACCGCGACCGCGGCGGCGGCGTGGTCTTGGGTCGAGAAGATGTTGCAGCTCGCCCAGCGGACCTGCGCCCCGAGCGCAACGAGCGTTTCGATCAGGACGGCGGTCTGCACGGTCATGTGCAGCGATCCGGTGATCCTGGCACCCGTTAGGGGCTTGCTGGCGCCGTGCTGGGCGCGCATCGCCATGAGGCCGGGCATCTCGTGTTCTGCGAGGGAGATCTCCTTGCGTCCGAAAGTCGCCAACCCGAGGTCGGCAACCTTGAAGTCGAACGTCATATCCGTGTCTCCTCGCTGATCGGCGTCCCTGCATGTTCCGTGCTCCGGCCGGTGCTCCGGTCGGTACTCCCACTTAAGGATAATCGGCTGCCGCTGCGGCTCACGCCTCCGCGTCCCCGATGGCCGTGTTGCTGTCGTCACCGCGCGGATGCCGATCAAGGTCGGGCTCGAGGTAGATCACCTTCGCGATGGGCACGGCGGCCCTGATCCGGCGTTCGGCGGCGTTGATGCCGCGCGCGACCTCAGCGGCCGTGTCGTCGTGGGCGACGGCGATCTTGGCAGCCACCAGCAGCTCATCGGGGGCCAGGTGCAGGGTGCGCATGTGGATGACCCGATCGACCTCAGGACCCGCGGTCAGTGCCTCGATGATCCGGTCCTGCACCCCGGCCGAGGCTGACTCGCCGATCAACAGGCTCTTGGTCTCGACGGACAGCACGAACGCCACTGTCACGAGGAGCAGCCCGATCGCCAATGTTCCAATGCCGTCGAACCGAGCGTTTCCCGTGAGCACGGCGAGCCCGACACCCGCCAAGGCGAAGGCCAGACCGAGCAGAGCCGCGGTGTCCTCGAGCAGGACCACCGGCAGCTCCGGAGTCTTGGTCCGCCGCACGAAGCTCACCCACGACTGCTCGCCCTTGATCTTCCTCGACTCGTTGCGTGCAGTCCGAAACGACAGTGATTCCATGACGACGGCGGCAGCGAGCACGACGACAGCGACGAGCGGATGCTCGACCTTATGCGGGTGCGCAATCTTGAACACGCCCTCGACGATCGCGAACAACCCTCCGACGCTGAACAGCACAAGTGAGACCACGAAGGCGTAGAAGAAGCGTTCGTGGCCATAGCCGAACTGGTGCTTGCTGTCGCCTTGCTTGGCGGCGCGACGGCCACCAAGGAGCAGGAGTCCCTGATTGCCCGTGTCGGCCACGGAGTGCACGGCCTCCGCCAGCATGGACGACGACCCGGTGAACGCGAATGCGGCGAACTTCGTGACTGCGATCCCGAGGTTGGCGGCTAGTGCCGCGACGACCGCGCGGGTGCTACCGGCTGCGCTCATCCGTCGCGACGCTCGCGTGCCGAGTCGATCCGCTCCTTCATCTCGAGAACGGAACGCGTCGGTGAAGGATCGAGTCCGAGACCGAGACCGAGGTAGACACTCGCGAAATCGCCGAGCGCGATGAGCTGAGCAAGGCGCTCGATCGGTCGGCCGGCATCGGCGAGCAGTTCGCTGGTGCGCACCGCCCGCTGCCCGGCCAGATACTCCGCCGCGCGGCGAAGCCCGCCATCGGTCTCGTTCTCGCTGTCGATCGCATCCCGCATCAACACGACGCGAAGTGGCATCGGCTTCGGTGTCGGATCTTCGAACGGGTCGTGAAAGACGTCTTCCGCGGGAGTTTCCGCGAACGGGCCGTCGAACAGCGCGACGGTGCCGTGCGCAGCCTCCTGCAACCCGCCGTCGAGCGCCGGGTATTTGGCGTTCGCGTGCAACTGTCTGGCGAATCTCTTCGCCGCGACCCGGCACAATGCGCCTGCGCCCCACACGACGGGCAGGTTGCCGGCCAGATCGAGGGCCAGCCGCTTGGCCGGATTCACGAAAGACTCACTGCCCGGGCGGCAGATCTCGGCGGTCAGATCGAGGCGGTCGGCAGCCAATGCGAACTCGCCCGGCGGCACGGCCACGAGGCCGAGTGCGTCGGCGACCGCGAGGAGCGGGACGGCGAGTGACCACAGGCTCGCACGGGTGTGCCGGTCTGCCTTGTCGACCGGGAGCGTCAACCCGCGCACCCGGTCTCCGAGCACTGACAACGGCGATCGCGGCGACGCGATGGTCACGACCCGGCAGCCGCGGCGTCCGGCCTCAGCGACTGCGTCGAGGGTCGGACTTGCGGTACCCGACCGGGAGACCGCAATCACGAGGTCGAGCGGACCTACCCACCGCGGCAGCGCGGGGCCTGACGCCTCGACCAACGGCAGCGGAACGTCGTCCGCAAGCAGCGCCCGGAGTACCTCGCAGGCCGCCGCGCTCGAACCGACAGCCGAGAGCACGATCGCACGCGGCCGCTCATCGCCAAGTGCCTCGACGTCGGCCTCGGCCGCGAACGTCGCCGCTTCCCTGACCTGGGCGCCGGAGCCGGCGATGCTGCGCAACATGCCGCCCGGATCGGCCGCCGCGAGGGCGTCGGCGTCATCGAGCAGCCGCTCGTCGAGCTTGAGCTCCATCAGCCGGCGACCGGCAGGATCCGCGCCTCGTCGATCAGCAGAACGGGGATGTCGTCTCGAACCGGATAGGCCCGACGGCACTCGCTGTTGGTGCACACCAGCTCTTCAGCGTCCGCATCCTTGGGGGCGTCGGGCAACGTCTCGATGGTGAGCCGTGCGTGACAAGCAGGGCAGGCGAGTATCTCGAGCAACGATGGTTCGAGGTTCACGGTTAATCCTCCGGTCGAAGTGGCCGCGCCGTGCAAAGCCGATGAGTACCGTCAGCCGCGGATGAGTGCCAGCACCTCGTCGCGCACGCGCTCGAGCGTCGGCTGATCGTCGGCTTCGACGTTGAGGCGCAGCAGTGGCTCGGTGTTCGACGGGCGCAGGTTGAACCACCACGTCTTCGCCGTGACCGTCATGCCGTCGAGGTCATCGATCTCGACGCCGTCCGCCTTCTCGTAGGCGGCCCGCACCTTCGCGCTCGCGGCGGCCTGATCGTCGACCGTCGAGTTGATCTCACCCGAGGCAACGTAACGCGAGTACTCCGCGAGCAACTGCGACAGCGTCGTGCCGGTGGCCGTCTCGCCGAGCGCGGCAAGCACGTGCAGCCCGGCCAGCATTCCTGAATCGGCGCGCCAGAAGTCGCGGAAGTAGAAGTGCCCTGAGTGCTCACCACCGAACACCGCGTTGGTCTCGCCCATCGTCGCCTTGATGAACGAGTGGCCCACCCGGCTCCGCACCGGAACACCGCCGTGCTCCCGCACGATCTCGGCCACGGCCTTCGACGTGATGAGGTTGTGGATGATCGCCGAGCCTGGGCTCTTCTTCAATTCGCGGACGGCGACGAGGGCGGTTATCACCGAAGGCGACACGATCTCGCCGCGCTCGTCGACGACGAAGCAGCGGTCGGCGTCGCCGTCGAAGGCCAGCCCGATGTCCGCGCGCGTCTCCAGCACTTTCGCCTGCAGGTCGACGAGATTCTTCGGGTCGATCGGATTGGCCTCGTGGTTGGGGAAGTTGCCGTCGAGCTCGAAGTACATCGGCACGATGTCGAGAGGGAGATCCTTGAGCACGTGCGGGACCGTGTACCCGCCCATGCCGTTGCCGGCGTCGACGACGACCTTCAGTGGGCGGATGTTCGTGAGGTCGACGAGCTGGCGCAGGAACACGGCGTAGTCGTCGACGAGCTCGTGCGTGGTGATCGCACCACGGGCGCCAACGTGCGCAGGTACGCCGTTCTCGACCAACGCTCGGATCTCGGCCAGGCCGGTGTCCTGGCCGACCGGCTTCGCACCGGCGAGGCACAACTTGATGCCGTTGTACTTCGCCGGGTTGTGGCTCGCCGTGAGCATCACGCCGGGCATGTCGAGACGGCCGGCCGCGAAGTAGATCATGTCGGTGCTGGCGAGCCCGGCCATGACGACGTCGGTGCCCTGACTCGCTGCGCCCTCGGCGAAAGCCGCGGCCAGCGGGCCTGAGGACTCGCGCATGTCGTGCGCTATGACGATCTTCGGTGCCTTGGTGAAGTAGGCGAAAGCCGCGCCGATCGCACCGGCCGTTTCGTCGTCGAGTTCGTCGGGGACGACGCCACGGATGTCGTACGCCTTGACGATCTTGGAAAGGTCGCGCACAGGACCTCGCTGGCTCGGCGGACTGGCTCTGCGCACGTGCTGTGCGCCTAGGCAGCCTATCCAGCCGTGCCCCGCCTGGGTTACCCCGAGACCAGCCGTCAGGCGATCTTGCGGGTCTTCGCGATCACGTGGTCGAACGTCAACTGCGCGCCACCTTCGAGCCACCAGCGGTTCTCGCAGTGGTGGCACGACGCGAAGTGCACCCGCGAGCCGTCGGTGAGCGTCATCGCGATAGCGGTGACCCGCTCGCTGCCGCAGGTCCGGCACTTGGCGAGGTTGCGCGCCTCGGCGTTCACGAGCGAGGTCGGCCCACTGAGTTCGGTGGCAGTCTGGCGAGAGGTCCGGGTGGGGCTACCTGTCTTCGGCACGATTGCTCCTACGCGGTCGAGGTTCCTCCTGATCACCCATGTGGGCCGCAGCCGAACGGGTGACATAGGCCCTATCGGCCTAACTGCACCGGGGACTTTAGCAACCGGCGTGTCTAGGACATAACGGACACTACGCCGGACGGCGCACAGCCCGCAAACCGGCCCGTGGTGGTGGCTGTCACGTCGTCGCGGAACACCACCTCGTGGCCGCAGGAGAACGACCTCGAGCCCACGTGTCAACCCCCGCCCGCCGCCAGCGGGTGAGCGGGTGAGCGGGTGAGCGGGTGAGCGGGTGAGCGGGTGAGCGGGTGAGCGGGAGTCCGGGTCAAGACGTAGGTGGCTGGAGTACGCGCAGATGCCCGCGGCGTCCCTGGCTGAGGCGCCCGAGGTCGCCGGCCGGCGCCGCCATGATCGGTCGGGCCGCCTCGCGAACGGCGTCGGCGAGGGCCTCGAGATCGTCCGGTGTCGGTCCCGCGGGCTCGGCGAGCTCGAGCCGGACGACCTCCCACCCGAGCGGAGCGGTGAGACGGGACGAGTGGCGCGAGCACAGGTCGTAGCAGTGCGGCTCGGCGTAGGTGGCAAGCGGACCGAGCACCGCAGTGGACTCTGCGTAGACGTACGTGAGCGTTGCGACCGCGGGCTGACCGCACGCGGTGCGGGTGCAGCGTCGAAGAGGGCTCACGAGCGCGAAGGCTAGTGGTCGCGGCGCCCGCGTGGGGACAACCACCCGAGTTCGTGCAGCGTGTCGTGAGCCGGGCTAGGCTCGCCAGCCGTGAACCAGCCGTGACGACGAGCGACCAACCGCCCAGCGACCGTCCCCCCAGCGACCAATCACAGCCGCCTGCCGGTTCCTCCGGCCTTCGCCGCCGCGATCGTCGCGGCCGGGGGATCCGCGGGCCGCTCGCGCCGCCGTCGGTGCCACTAAGCCGTACCCGGGCCGAAGCGTTCGACGAACTCGTCCTCGACGCTGTCGAACACCTCGAGCCGCGGTGGGGCAGCCAACTCGAGAACGTCCAGTTCGCCGTCGAAGACGTCCCGCCGGCCGCCCTGCTCAGCCGCGGACGCCTCGAGCCGGTGCCGCTCGGCGCCTGGTTCGCCGCGACGGCGACGACGCCCGCCCAGGTCGTGATCTATCGGCGTCCGATCGAAGCGCGCTCTACCGGCCTCGAAGAGGTCGCCGAACTCGTGCACGACGTCGTCGTCGAGGAGATCGCGGAGTTGTTCGGCCTCGATCCAGAGGCGGTCGACCCCGGCTACGGCGAGGGCTGGGACGGCGGCCCCGAAGGCGAGTAAGGGCATCAATTCGGCAACCTAAGGAAGACCGACCGCCGGATCGAAATGCGACGGCGGCCGTAGCCGGACCCGCTGCGGAGTCTGCATGACCAGCTCGGTGACATCGGCGGTGTCCTTGCCAGTCTCCTGCAGCGACCAGGCCGCGTAGACCGGCCCGCCTGGCTCGGGCGTGACGACGACACCCGGCGCCGGGTCGGCAGTCATCGACCCGAGGTCGAACACCATCGTCGTCCCGGCTGGGATCGTCAGCGGGCTGCGCAGCGGTGACGACGCAGATACGCCCGGCAGCGCCTCGACAATCACATTCGCGTCGTCCTGGCCGCTCGCCGTCAGCATCAGCTGGGTGTGCCGAGTAGGCCCGACCTCGCCGCCGGCAATCACCGTCGGACCACTAAGGGCTGACACCGCACCGGTGAACGCGAAGTCCGACGCCCCCCGCGAGTCGAGCGGCAGCGCCGACTCGCCGGCTGCTACGACAGGGTCGGACGACGAGACGACGACCGCGGCCGCGCTGCCCTGAAGCACCGGGTCAAGGTCGACGGCCGTCACCGCGCCGGCGTCGACCGTGAGGGCGGCGAAGTCCGTCGGCTCGAAAGAGCCGTCCTCGGTGACCACCGTCAGCGAGAGGGTGGCGGTGATGTTGCCTGGGTTCGCGATGATCAGGCGCCGCGAGCCGAGACCGCCGAGGATGCCCGGCACCGTCTGCGTGGTGGCGGCCGCGGCAGTGCGAGGCAGCCAGTCGACACCGAGCGGAAGCGAACCGTTCTGCGCGTCGTACCGCACGGCCGGGACGACGCGGCCGGCAGTCGCGACGACGTGTGCAGCGCCGACGGTGAGGCCTGGCTCGATCTGGTCGAGCGACACCACGACCTGTGTCTGCGCGTCGACCTGGATCCCGCGCTTCGCGTTCGGCTCGCCGTTCCCGCCACCCCAGATCGAGACGTCGACAGTGGCCGGCACGGTGTCGACGTTGCTCAACAGCATCGTGGCGTGCGCGCCGACCTCGCTCGAGAATCCGGCGAACCATGCATCAGTGGTCGGGCCGTCGCATTGCACGGCCGACGCCTGGAGCGCCGAGCCGACCGCACTGCGATTGAACTGCATTGCGCCGAGCGAATCAGTCAGCGAGCCGCCGACCGAGATCTGGAACGGGCCGGGGCTGATCGGCCCGTCAACGGTCCAGCCATGGCCGGGCTGGACCGGGATCACCTGCGGTGTGCTGTCGGGTCCGAGCGACTCCGCGCTGAGGATCGAGTTGTTGTCATCGCTGGTCGCCGCATCGGCGTACGCGATCCGGCCTGCGCCGCCCGCGATCGCGCCGCCGACTTGAGGGCAGACCAGCTCGGTCTGCCGAATCGGGAGAACCGACGACTGGGCCACGATCGTGCGGGTTTGCTTCGGCGTCGCAGCCGACGCGATCCAGGTAACCGCGACAATCGCAACCACAACGGGGACGGCGAGCAGCCGCGGGTCGCGCCTCGTGCGCGCACCCTGGAGCGCCCTCATGCGCGCACCCTCCGGGGCGCCCTCATGCGCGCACCCTCCGGGGCGCGGCGGTGGCTGAACCGTCGTCGGTCGGCGGCGGCTCGACGGCGTCCGGTTCACCGAGGCGGCCGGTTCGCTGCTGTTCGGCCGCCCGCCGGCCGCCGGGGATGGCGCCGAGCAGGACGACCGCGAGCGCGACGAACTCGAGCGTCAGCCAGTCGGCCCGCCGGTCGGGCGCCCGCGAGACCACGACGTCGACAGCCGTCGTCGGCAACGAGAACGCCTGCATCCCGTCGATGGTGGTTGCCGCCAGCGGGGTGCCGCCCTGGCCCGCGCCCGCGACCGCCTGCCAGGCGGGTGACGGCGCCTCGGCCAGCACGAGCTGCCGAACCCCAGGTGCGAACGGCACCTTCACAGGTGCTGCGTGTCTGCCGACGCCGACCGGATCGAGCGGCAGTTGCCAATCGTCGTCGCCGGTGGTGGCGATTGCGAGTCGACCGGCGGTTGCCTGGACTTCCCACACCCGCCAGATGCCGGTCGGGTTCTGCGGCAGGACCCCACCGCCCGCCGCGATGCGGGCGCCGAGATCGGCGTCCGCCGACTTCGGGACCAGGACGTAGCGGATACCCGCGTGCGCGAGTTCGGTCGCGGCTGTCTGCCCGATGCCGGCCGCCAAGTCGGCCACCGCGGCGTCGACGACGTGCACCTGCCGTGGATCAGGCGGCAGGTCTGCGTCACCAAGTTGGGCCTCGCGATCGCGCAGCATCGTGTAGCTGACGGCGCCACCGGCGACCGGTTGCAGCGCGACCGTGCGGGCCTGGTCGTGCGCGCCGGATTCAGCGGCGACGAAGGGCGGCAGCAATGGTGTCGAGTTGGAGCGCAGCAGCCGACCGGTGCCGTGGGCTACCCACAGTGTCGCCGCCGCGAGCGGAGTAAGGGCCGCTGCCGCTGCCAGCACGACCGCGACGGGCTGGCGCCAACCGAAATCCGTCTGGGCGAGCCTGGCTCGCAGCCGTGCTCCGGCGACCGCGACCGACATCAGCATCCCGGCACCGATCACTGCCGTCGCCATGCCCGGCCAACCCGGCAGGCTGCCGTTCACGCCAGGAACCCGGAGGTTCGCGCGGGCGACGAGCACGCCGATGATCAGACCGTCGAGCGCGAGGAGCCAGCCCAGCCAGGCCGGGCCAGGGCGGGTCAGCTGAAGCAGCCCAGCAAACGCGGCGATGACTACGACGACGTCGAGCCAGGTCGGCGGCATGCCCGGCCCGCCGGGATGCAGCAACAGCACGTCGATCGGGTGCAGCCGCGATGCCTGCAGGCCAGGCCGTGACTGGCCGATACCGAGCACTGCCAGCGCAGGGTGATGCAGCAATCGGGCCGACCACGGCACTAGGAGGGCCGGCGGCACCGCGACCACGACGAGCGCCCGCCGGACGCCGACCCACGACAGTCGCACGATCGCCGCGACTAATGCGGCGGCAAGCAACGGGAACAACAGCAGATACGTCAGCGGATCGAAAGCAGCCGCGATCGCCAGGGCAAGAGCAGCAAGCCATGCCGGGCGGACGCCGGCCACTCGGCGTCCGGCTCGGCGTGCGGCTTGCCGGTCTGCACGTGCGCCCGGATACAGCGGCGGCAGCAGGGCCTGGCCGGCCGACCGCAAGACGAGTGGCAGCAACGCGAACGCGACAGCGGTGCCGAGGCGCCCGGTCGCGACCGCGCCGATCGCCACCGGCAGCAGCGCATAGGTGGCCGCCAGCCAGACCCGCAGTCGCTTCGTAGCGGCGAGCGGTCCGGCGGCGACGTACGCGGTGAGACCCGCCAACGGAACGCTGCCGAGGAGCAGGACCTTGACCGCGAGGCGCGCGCTCCCGAACAACACGGTCGCCACCGCGGCGAGAATCGCCAAGTAGGGAGGGGCATCGACGGTGCTGCCGAATCCGGTGTCGTGCCAGCTCGCGGTGTACTCGTGCCACAGGTCGCGCGCGCCGGTCGGCGCGGGCAGCAGCGTGCCGCCGCGCGGCGTCCCGAGCAGGACGTGCCGCTGTGCGATGAGCGAAACGATGAGCAGGCCGACGAAGAGCAGCACGCCCGGCGCGGTGATCAGCCGGCGGAACAACCCACGGCCGTCGACGATCTGATCGTCGTCGTGCCGACCGACTGCGGCGAGCCGCTCCGCCGCAGAATCTGCGTAGTGCCGCAGCCGAGTGCCCCTCGGCGCGAACAAGCCCCGAAGGTCCTGCGGAGAAACGCTGCGCGTCGTCCGGCGCGCCTTACGCGCGCGCCGCAGCGCCAGCGGCTGCCCGAAGACCGTGACCGCCGCGCGCAGTTCGTCCCATGCGTCGAACGGGCGCTTCGTCATGAGGAAAAGCGCAGCGCGCACGACGCAGGCGACCATGAGCCGCAACGCGACCCACGGCAGCCACAGACTCGACGAGTTCGCCAGCATCGTCCACAACGCGCCCTGCCGATCGAGGCGCCGACGCTGCGGCGTCCCAGATGCGATGCGGCGGGCACCGCCCGCTGTTGCCTGAGCATGAAGGACGACAGCGCGGGTGCAGACGACGACGCGGTGACCGGCGAGGTTCGCCCGCCAACCGAAGTCGACGTCGTCGCGGAA
>PLCK01000059.1 GCA_003134755.1 Actinomycetota bacterium
GCATCATTGACGCCGTCGCCGGTCATGGCCACGGTGTGGTCGCTGGCCCGCAGGGCCCGCACCATGGCCTGCTTCTGACGCGGCGTCACGCGCCCGAAGATGTCGTTATCCTCCAACGCCTGCCGAAGCTCCTGCCCATCGACCGAAGGAAGCTCACGTGCATCGACGGGCGCGCCGCGGTGCGGCAGGCCGAGCGCAGCCGCGATGGTGCCCACTGTCTCAGGATGGTCACCTGAGATCACCTTGACCGTAACCCCCTCCGCGGTTAGATAGGCCAGCGTTTGGGCGGCGTCCGGACGAAGTTCGTCTTGCAGGACGACGATCGCGGTGGGCTCGATCTGTCCGACGGTTGCGAGGCTTTCGACATCTGGCAACCGTTGAGCGCGGCCCAGGAGCAGGGCGCGGTTGCCGCCTTCGACCGCTTGGGTGACGTGTGACCAAGCGATGTCGGCCAACGGTTGGCTGGCGTAGCTCAACAGAATCTCGGGGGCACCGAGCACCCAGATTCCCTTTTCGCCGAAGTCCGCAGCGGAGTACTTGCGGGCCGAAGAGAACGCCACCGTCGTCTCGGCGTACCAATCGTCGGCGTTCGCAGCGATGCCGCCACGTATCGCGGCCAGCGTGGCGTTCGGCGCAGGATCACACGAGGCAAGTGCGGCCAACGCAGCGTCAGCGTCGTGCGCGGAGTCGGTGAGTGAGTGCACTGACCCGAGCGTGATCCGACCGGTTGTCAACGTGCCGGTCTTGTCGATGCAGAGCACATCAACGCGAGCGAGCCCTTCCAGCGCGGCGAGTTCGCGGACGACGACGCGATGACGCGCGAGTCGTGTGACGCCGATCGCAAAAGCGATGCTGGCCAGCAGCACGAGGCCTTCGGGCACCATAGTCACGGTACCGGCGACGGAGCCTCTGATGGCGTCGTGCACGCTGTTGTTGTGGGTGAATTGGCTCCAAGCCAGCAGCGCGGCAACGGGCAGGATGACCCACGTCACGCCTCGAAGTATCCCGTTGATGCCGTCGCGCAGCTCCGACCTGACGAGCGTGAAGCGACGTGCCTCGGCCGTGAGCGCAGCGCCGTACGCTTTCGGGCCGACGTCGGTTGCTTGCATGCTGCCGGCGCCGGCGACGACGAAGCTGCCTGACATGACGCGATCACCGGCCGTCCTGGCGGCTGGCTCGGATTCGCCTGTCAGCAACGATTCGTCTATCTCGAGCCCTTGCGAGGTCAGCACGACGCCGTCGACCACGACTTGATCACCGACCTGCAATTCCAGCACGTCGTCGACCACGACATCACTGGAGTCGACGGAGACCGACTTGCCGTCTCGTTGTGCGCGAACATGTGGTGCAGTAACGACGATGAGGCGGTCGAGCGTGCGCTTGGCGCGCCATTCCTGTGCGATGCCGATCGCGGTGTTGAACACCAGGACACCGCCGAACATTGCGTCTTGGAGTGGGCCGACTATGACGATGACGACGAACATCGCGCCGAGAAGTGCGTTGAACCGGGTAAAGACGTTAGCGCGCACGATCTGCGCGAGCGTCCGGCTCGGTGCGGCTACGCCGACGTTGGCTAGGCCGGCGGCACGCCGTGACTCAACCTCACGTGAGGTCAGTCCTGGTGGCGCGTCGAGGAGTGCGCTGACTGCCGTACGGCCATTGCCGTCGCGGTCAGACGGTGGCGGCGTCATCGTTGGGATCGTCGCCACCGAGATCCAACCGGAAGGGCGGGTACTGGTCGAGAGTCCAACCTGGCCCGGACGCTGACCGGATACGCCGCAGTCGACATCGGGTCCTCCCAGTGGCTTCGACCGATGACATGCTCAGCCTCCGGCGGCGGCCGCGCGCGCGTTAGGACCCGTCGTCCCGCCGAGGTCAGGCCCTAGGTCCCGTCGTCGGCGCGGTCAGCCCTGCTTGGGACCTTGCCGGCTAGGTCTTTCGACTCTGCGGCCGGACCGGACGGCCCAGCGAAGATGGCGTTGTGACCTGGCTGGTTCGAAATCGGGTTCTGGTCCTCTTTGTGTCATCGACGGTGCTCTTGCTCGGCGGCGCCGTGGCGTGGCTGGCGGGCGGGGACTCGGTGGCGGTTCCGCTGTGGGCTGCGGCGACCGTACTGGGCCTGAGCTTCTCCGCGGTGTCGATTGTTGATGCGGTCCGGCGTCGCCAGCCGACTGTCGACGTGATCGCGCTGCTCGCGCTGGCCGGTGCGATCGCGGTCGATGAGGTGTTCGCCGGAGCGATGATCGCGGTCATGCTGTCGAGTGGCCTACTGCTTGAGACGCGGGCCGAAGCGCGCGCGCGGCGCGATCTGAGCCTGCTCGTGCAACGGGCGCCACGAACGGCCCGCCGCCGGCTCGGGGATAGTGTCGTCGAGGTCGAAGTCGACGTGGTCTGTACCGGCGACCGTCTCGTGGTCGGTGCCGGAGAAGTCGTCCCAGTCGACGGCCGTTTGCTGTCAGCCGCGGTGCTGGACGAGTCGGCGTTGACGGGTGAGTCGATGCCGGTCGAGCGGGCCCGCGGTGATGACGTGCGCAGCGGTGTGGCGAACGCGGGTGAGCCCTTCGAGTTGGTTGCCCTCGCGTCGGCGGCCGAGTCGACGTATGCCGGTGTCGTGCGTTTGGTCGAGCAGGCTCAGGCGTCGTCCGCGCCTTTCGTGCGGGCAGCAGATCGAGCTGCCGTCTTCTTCGTTCCGCTCACGCTGGCTGTCGCCGGGCTCGCGTGGATGGTGAGTGCCGATCCGGTGCGGGCGGTTGCAGTCCTGGTCGTCGCGACGCCATGTCCATTGCTGCTGGCCGCGCCGATCGCGATCATGTCGGGACTGTCGCGCGCCGCCCGGGTGGGCGTCGTGGTCAAGGGTGGTGCTGCGCTGGAGCGGCTGGCCGCTGGGCAAGTGATGCTGTTCGACAAGACCGGCACTCTGACGGCGGGCAAGCCTGAGGTCGCCGATGTGACCGCAGCAGGGGCGGCTGTAAGCGCTGAGGAAGTGCTGCGGGTCGCAGCGTCACTGGATCAACTCTCACCGCACGTCCTGGCCGGAGCCATCGTCACCGCGGGCACGCGTCGCGGGCTGGCGCTGCAAATGCCGACCGAGGTCCGCGAGGTACACGGCTACGGTCTCGAGGGTCTAGTCGGCGGGCATCGGGTTCGGCTGGGCAAGGCAACGTGGATCGTGGGTGATGACCCGCCGCAATGGGCCCGGCAGGTGCGCCGGCGCGCGGAGTTGGACGGCTCGCTGACCGTGTTCGTGGCGATCGATGACGTACCGGTCGGGGCGCTCTTGCTCGTCGACCCGATCCGTCCGGACGCGCCCCGCATGGTGCGTGCGTTGCGAACTGCCGGAATCACTCGCATCGTGCTCCTGACCGGTGACCGTGCCGACATCGCTGACATGGTCGGCCGGGTGGTCGGTGTGGATGCCGTGCTGGCCAACTGCGATCCGGCGGCCAAGCTCGCGGCGATCGAGCGCGAGTCCGCCAACGCTGCGACGATCATGGTCGGGGACGGGGTGAACGACGCTCCTGCCCTGGCGGCGGCTGGGGCCGGTGTGGCGCTCGCTGCGCGCGGAGCCACCGCATCGTCGCAGGCCGCCGATGTTGTGCTGACCGTCGACCGCATCGATGCCCTCGCCGATGCGTTGCTCATCGCGCGCCGCTGCAAGGGGATCGCGCTGCAGGCCGTCGTCGTGGGGATGGGGTTGTCACTGGGCGCGATGGTGATCGCCGCAGTCGGGCTGCTCCCGCCGGCAGCTGGCGCGATCCTGCAGGAGATCATCGATGTGCTGGCCATCGCGATCGCGCTGCGGGCTGTGCTGCCCGGCCGGATCCATACGATCGCGATGCCCGCGGCTGACGTCGCTCTCGCCCGTGAACTGCGCATCGAGCACGACGCGGTCTTGCCCGTCATCGACCAGATCCGAACAGTTGCCGACGCGCTGTCGACACACGATCCCGATCTCGGCCCTGCGCAGGTTCTGCTCGGGCGCCTCGAGAATGAACTGCTCCCGCACGAGCGCGCAGACGAGGCCATCCTGATGCCGCTTGTCGCCCGAGCGCTCGCGGGCCACGAGTCGACGGCGGCGATGAGCCGCACACACGCTGAGATTGAACACCAGATCGTTCGCGTCCACCGGCTGCTCACCGACCTCGACAACGACACCGCCCAACCCGGGGACATCGTGGAACTCAGACGGATCCTCTACGGGCTCTACGCGATACTCCGACTGCACAACGCGCAGGAGGAAGAGGGCGCGTTCAGCCTCGTGCCGAACGGCGAGGCGTCGTCCGGTTCCCGTTAGCGTCACGCGGCGAGGCGAAGGAGGCCCTCGCCTGCCGACCGGCGCTACCCGTTGCCGACGAGTACTCGATCGCTGTCGGACTCGACTTCGTCGGCCGGCTCGAACGACACCTGCGGCGTGATCCTGTCGAGCCAGGCCGGCAGGTACCAGTTCCTGTCGCCGATCAGGTGCATCAGGGCGGGCACCAGGACTGTGCGCAGCAAGAATGCGTCGAGGAACACGGCGCTCGCGAGGCCGATACCGAACAGCTTGATGGCCCGCTGGTCGCCGAGGACAAAGCCGCCGAAGACCGCGATCATAATGAGCGCTGCGGCCGTGATGATGCTGCCCGTCTCTGCCTGACCGATGGTGATCGAGCGCCCGTTGTCCTTACTGTGCATCCATTCCTCATGCATCCGACTGACCAAGAACACCTGGTAGTCCATCGACAACCCGAACAGGATCGCGAAGAACATCACGGGTGCCCACGCGTCGATCGGCCCGCCCTTGCCGATACCGAGCAGTTCAGAACCCCAGCCGAACTGGAAGATCGCGACGACCACACCGAACGACGCGCCGGCCGCGAGCAAGTTCATGCCAGCCGCGGTCACCGGTATGACGAGACTCCGGAACGCAATCAGCAGCAGCAGGAACGACAACCCGACAACGGCCGCGATGAACAGCGGCATCTTGGCTGCGAGTACCTTCGCGAAGTCGACCTGGATCGCGGTGTCGCCGTACACGTAGATGTGGTTCGAGGTGGTCGAATACAGCGGCGGCAGCGTCTGCGAACGCAGGTGTTTGACCAGCGTGTACGTCTTGGCGTCCTGCGGTGAAGCCGTGGACTTGAAGGACAGGAACGCGACGGTGTCGTTCAGCGGAATCGCATGCACACTCGTCGGTTCGACCCCGCGTGTCGCCTGCAGGGTGCTGCTGACCTTCTGTAGATACGCCGTGTCGGTTGCTCCTGGACCGGAGACCACGGCCTCCAACGTGGAGTTGTAGCCCACACCGAATCCCTGCGCGATCAGGTCGTAGCCCGCACGAGTCGTTGTCGTCTTCGGGTCGTTGCCCTGGTCGCCCGCACCGAGTCGCATCGAAAAGAACGGCGCCGCGAGCACCACAATAACCGCTCCCGCGACGAGGCTGAGTGCGATCTTGTGGCGCGCGACGATCGTCGACCAGCTAGCCCAGAAGCCAACCGCGTGGACGTCGATGTACTCGCCGTTGCGCACCGCTCGGCGCTGCTTGCGCGGCAGTACCTTCAACCCGATCAGCGACAGCAGCGCCGGCAGCAGCGTCAATGATGCGGCTGCTGTGAGGCTGACGGCGACGGCAGCGCCGATCGCCATACCGTCGAAGAAGCTGACGCCCAAAGCGAGTAGCCCGAGGATCGCGATGCAGACCGTCGTCGCGGCGAATAGCACCGCGCGACCGGAAGTGTTCATCGACGTGACGATCGATTCCTTCAAGGGGACGCCGCGGCGCAGGTTGCGCCGATGCCGGGTCACGATGAACAGCGCGTAGTCGACGCCGACACCGAGCACCATCAGTTCGGTCAACTCGGGCGTGATGTTCGAGACGTTCATTGCGTGCGTGAGGATGGCGATGAGCCCGAGCCCCCCACCCAACGCTGCCACTGCGCTGGCGAGCGGGAGGGCCGTGGCCCCGGCCGTGCGGAAAACGAAGATGAGGATGATCAGCGCGGCAATAAAGCCGAAGAGAAACGGCGGCACGCCCTGGCTCTGGCCCTGGCCCTGAAACGCATTGCCGGTGAACTCCACCTGCAGGTCACCGCTGCGTAGCGTCTTGAGCTGGTTGAACACGCCGGTGAAGAACTTGAGATCGTAGTGATTCGACGTCCAGGTGATGTTGACAAGCCCAGTCGTTGCACCTTCGGCAGTGTTGAGCAGTTTCGGGTCGCCTGCGCCGAGCGCGCCGCCCTTCGCGCAATCGATCGACTGCCATGGCGTGCGGATCGCGGCAACCTGGTCTCCCGACGTACACAACTTGAGCAGAGCCGGCAGCAGCGCCGTAGGGGACGACGCGAGGGTGCCGGTCTTCGCCTTGAGGACGACAGTGCCGGTCGCGCCGTTCTGGTCGGCCAGGCCGGCGCCCTTGAGAACGTTCGCGACCGACGCCGTCTCAGTGTGCGGCAGGCTGAACGTGTCCTTGTAGGACGGCCCTCCGAGCGCACCGGCGATGCCCTGTGCCACCACGATGAACGCTATCCAGGCGCCGATGACCCACCAGCGACGGTTGACGGCAAAGTTGGCAAGCGCCTTCACGAAACTCTCCCCTGGTCTGCGCGAGTCGGCCGCGCGTATCCGATCACGAAAACGAAGCTCGCCGCATGCGGCGTTCCATCTCTCTCAGGCAGCGCACAGTTTAGACGCACCTCCCGGGCAACGCTTGAGCAGCACCTTCGCAGCCCTGGGTGTACCTCTGTAGGCCAATTCAGGTGCATTGGGGGCTGCGAAGGCAAGGCGTTTTGCGGCAATCCGGTGCACGGTCGGTGGAGCACAGCCGGCTCACTCCCGGCGTCGGGCGAGCTGGACGTGCGCCACAGCCCGTGACGTCACGAGTTCGACGCATTCGTAACCGTTCTGGACGCCGCTGGTGTCGGCGAAGAGTCGCTCGCCGCTACCCAGCAGCACCGGCGCGATCACCAGATGCAGCTCGTCGACGAGCCCGGCCGTGAGGTACTGACGGATGGTCGACGCGCCACCGCCGATCCGGACGTCGAGTCCATCGGCGGCGGCGAACGCCTGCGCGAGAGCAGACTCGATGCCGTCGCGCACAAAATGGAATGTGGTGCCCCCGCGCAGCGCGATCGGCGCGCGCGGGTGGTTGGTGAGCACGAACACCGGGTGGTGAAACGGCGGGTCGCCGCCCCACCAGCCGGTCCAGCTGTCGTCTGCCCACGGTCCGCGCATCGGGCCGAACATGTTTCGGCCCATGATGGTCGCCCCGACGCCCGCATCACTGGCCGCAGCGATCGCGTCGTCCGTGCCCTGCTCGCCGCCGTCCTTCCCGAACCTCGCTCGGAACGTCTTCGTCGCACGCAGCCATTCGTGCAGCGGTCCCGCGCCGACGCCGATCGGATCGGTCAGGCTTTGATCGGGCCCAGCTGTGTACCCGTCCAGTGAAAGGCTGAAGCCGTGCACTCGCAGTCGCGGCATTGCGTCTCCTGTTGCGTCGGTATCTTCGCGGTATCGAGAGGTCGCGGCCGGCGGGGCGATCCGGACACCTGCCGCCTAGGCACTTGCAGGCCCAGGACGTCTCTGCGCTTGTTGGTAGCACGATGTCCGGATGGCGTCCTCGGCTCCGACTGATGGGTGTCCTGCGGGTGCGAGTGGTGGAAATGACGAAAGGGCGATGTCGTGAAGTACATGCTGTTGATCTACAACCGTCCGGGATTCAGCGAGTCGCTCTCGGATTCTGAGCGAAAGGATTTGTTCGGCGAGGTCGACGTGATCATGGCCGAGTTGGCCGAGTCCGGCGAGTTTGTCGGAGGTCAGGGGCTGGCCGACCAGTCGACGGCGAGGACCGTGCGGTCGCGGGCTGGTCAGCCGGCGGTCACCGATGGCCCGTTCATCGAGAGCAAGGAGCAGTTCTGCGGCTACCTGATGGTCGACTGCGAAAGCCTGCAACGCGCTGTCGACATCGCGTCGCGATGGCCGGACGTGCGCATGGGTGGTGCGTTAGAGGTTCGGGCGATCATGGACGAATCCGGAGCCGAGATGTGACGGCTGCCGGTGCGGACGTCGAGGGCATGCTGCGGCGTCTGGCGCCGCAGGTTCTCGGCCGCATGGTCGCGCGGCACGGCCAGTTCGATGCGTGCGAAGACGCTGTGCAGGAGGCACTACTGGCCGCGGCGATGCAATGGCCGCGGGAAGGTGTGCCGGTCAATGCCGTCGGTTGGCTGCTGACCGTAGCGACCCGGCGTCTCACCGATGAGTGGCGCAGGGACAGCGCGCGGCGCAACCGCGAACGCCTCGCGCTGACTCAGGAGCCGCTTCTCGTAACTCTTGGGCCTGAGCTGCGGGACGAATGGCCCGCAGAGGGCGACGGCGATGACACGTTGAACTTGCTGTTTCTGTGCTGTCATCCGGCGCTGACGCCGTCGGCCCAGATCGCGCTCACCCTTCGCGCTGTCGGTGGCCTTACCACCGCGCAGATCGCGCGGGCTTTCCTGTTGCCCGAGGACACGATGGCCCGGCGGATCACCCGCAGCAAGCAACGTATCAAGGAGAGCGGTGCGCGTTTTGCCTCGCCGCCGGCTGCTGAGCGCGCCGAGAGAGTGCAGGCGGTTCTGCAGGTGCTCTACCTGATCTTCAACGAGGGCTACACCGCCTCTGGAGGCCACAATCTGATCCGCGCAGAGCTCACCACCGAAGCGATCCGCCTCGCTCGTGCGTTGCGCGCGAGCCTGCCCGACGACGGCGAAGTCGCCGGCCTGCTCGCGCTCATGTTGCTCACCGACGCACACCGCGCATCGCGTGTCACCCCGGACGGCGCCCTCATCGCGCTCGCAGACCAGGACCGCACCCGCTGGAATGGTGCTGCGATCGACGAGGGCATCACGCTCGTCACCGCCGCCCTCACCAACTCACCGGCTGGGCCGTACCAGCTTCAGGCGGCCATCGCGGCCGTGCACGCCGAAGCTCGTCGCGCCGAGGACACCGATTGGCGACAGATCGTTGCTCTCTACCGACAGCTGGAACGGGTAGCACCGAACCCGATGGTCGCCCTGAATCACGCGGCCGCGGTAGCGATGGTCGACGGACCGCGAGCGGGCCTCGACCTTCTCGCCGCCCTCGAGGACGACGAGCACCTGGCCCGCAATCACCGGCTCCCCGCCGTCCGGGCTCATCTGTTGGAGATGGCAGGCGAGCCAGCGGCCGCCGCCTACCGTGACGCGGCGCGGCGCACGACCAGCCTGCCCGAACGCCGCTACCTCGAGAGCCGGGCGGCCCGGCTCGAAATACACCGACCACACAGACCTGGAGCTGCAACGATGCACTCGACCAAGGCCGACACCGTGACGGTTCCCGGCGCAACCTTGTACTACGAGGTTCAGGGCGCCGGGCCGCTGCTGATGCTGATCTGCGGTGGCATCTACGACGCTCGCGCATACGCCGGTCTCGCCGGACAACTCGCCGATCGCTACACGGTGCTGACGTACGACCGTCGCGGCAACTCCCGAAGCCCACTCGACGGGCCGCCGACGCCGCTGGACTTCGACGTGCAGGCCGACGACGCGCATCGCTTGCTGACGACTGTTGGCGGCGACGAGCCGGCGCACATATTCGGCAACAGCTCCGGAGCCATGATCGGCATGCAGCTGGCGGTCCAGCACCCCGATCAGGTGCGCACAGTGGTTGTCCACGAGCCACCCATCTTCGAGCTGCTTCCTGAACGCGATCATTGGCGCGAGGTCATCAAGAACGTCGAAGACACCTTCGAGAGGGACGGCGCCGGGCCGGCCATGCAGGTCTTTGGCGCCGGGTTCGGCGGCGGGCCCGAAGAGTGGGAGTCCGATGCCGAGGGTGGCGGCGACGAACCACCACCGGCCGCGAAGCTTGACCCGGAGGAGGCGGCCCATCTTGCCGAGGTTGCCAAGGCGATGGAGCAGAACCTGGAGATCTTCGTCGGTTACGAAGTACCGCCGGTAGCGAGGTACGTCCCCGATTTTGCCACGCTCAGGGCATCATCCGTCCGCATCGTCGCGGCCGCCGGTGCCGCGTCTGGGAGTACTCCGATGTACGAGGCTGCGGCCGCCGTCGCCCGCGAGATGGGAACGCAGCTTGCCATCATGCCGGGCGACCACGGTGGCTTCGACGTGCAGTCCGGTCCATTCGCCGCCGAACTGCATCGGGTGCTGTCCCGACCCCAATGACGGCCAACGGAAATCCAACGGACCTGACTTAGCGTCGGGCGGACCAGATCGGGTGCCGGTGGAAGGACGCGATGATCGCTCAGACCGCCAACTTCACCGGCGACGACGACGACGACAACGATCGCGACGGTGACGGCGAGCTGATGTCGCCGATCATCGGCAACACAGGCGACATGCTTCGACAACGCACCGGAACGTGATGCGTGACCCCGGAACAGCGACTCGAGCATGTCTCGCTCGACGACCGAGCCGATCACCTTCGGCAGACATTACCGGTGGCTCGGCACGCCTGCGAGACCCGCGACAAATTGGGAATGACAGCGCGCGGATCGACCGTTAGGTTTTGGGGATGCTGTCCACCGACCGCTTCTTGGCGTTCTTGGCAACGTCGTTCGTGGTGATCGCTGTGCCCGGGCCGAGCGTGATGTTCACCATCAGCAGGGCGATGACAGTCGGCCGCAGGGGCGCATTGTTGACCGTCGTAGGCAACACTGCGGGCGTGTACGTGCAAGTGGTCGCGGTGGCGTTCGGCGTCGGGGCACTCGTCGAGCGCTCGATCCTCGCCTACACAGTGCTGAGGTTTGTCGGCGCCGCGTACGTGGTCTATCTCGGGGTCCAGGCGATCCGGCACCGACATGCGCTGAGCGTTGCGGCGTCCGCGCGTGGAATGCCGGCACCGACCCGGCGGCTCATCGCCGACGGTTTCCTGGTTGGGGTCGCCAACCCGAAAACCATCGTGTTCTTCGCTGCCATCGCCCCGCAGTTCATCGATCGCAACGCGGGTCAATTTACCGGGCAACTCCTGGTGTTGGGCGCCGCCTTCTGCAGCATTGCGTTGATCTCCGACAGCGTTTGGGCGACGGTGGCCGGCAGCGCACGGGCGTGGTTTGCGAAGTCGCCGCGCCGGATGGCATCGGTTAGCGGCGCGGGCGGACTCGCGATGATCGGGATCGGGGCGACCCTCGCCGTCAGCGGGCGTACCGAGTAACGATGGAGGGAGCACCACCGTCCCTGCATGTGCGCAGCGCGACTACCGCTGATGCGTCGGCTTGCGCGGCAATCTATGCGCCGTACGTGAGCGACACCGCAGTCACATTCGAGACCGTGCCGCCGGGGCCGGCGGAGATGGCCGAGCGAATCGCCACAGCCCTGCGGGGCCACGCCTGGCTCGTTCTCGAAGAAGACGGGCGCGTCGTCGGTTACGCGTACGCGGGGCCGTTCAAGTCCCGCGCCGCCTACCGCTGGTCGTGCGAGGTGAGCGTCTACCTCGAGATCGGACGCCGACGCACCGGCGCGGGCCGCCTGCTCTACGACGCGCTGTTCCGCCGCCTCGTCGAGCGCGGGTTCCGGACCGTCGTTGCAGGCATGGCGCTGCCCAACGACGCGAGCGTCGGATTGCACGCAGCGATGGGCTTCGAGCCGGTCGGGATCTACCGACGCATCGGGTGGAAGCACGGCGCGTGGCACGACGTTGCATGGACCCAACGGGCGCTGGTCGTCGACGAAGACCCGCCGACCGAGCCGGTCTAGCTCAGCGTCGCTGCGATTCAGGTCCACAGCTCATCGAGCGATGGCATCGCGACGCGCGCGGTGTTTGACTGCGTTACGAGGACCGCCCGCCGGATCGAAACTTCTTGCACGTCGAGAGTTGCCATCGCCTTGGCGTCGAGGAACCGGCTGGCCGGCGCGTAGCTGTGCTTGTCGTCGTGAGCACCTCGGTGGTGCGGCATCCGCAAGGGTGTGTAGATCGCGAGTTGGTCACGGGCGCGAGTGACTGCGACGTAGAACAGCCGCTGCTCTTCAACAAGCCCAGCGTCGGTCGACAGGGCCATGTCGGACGGGAAGGCGCCATCAACCGCGTGGATCACGTGCACGGAGTCCCACTCCAGCCCCTTCGCCGAGTGCACCGTCGACAGCACCAGGTAGTCGTCGTCGAGGCGGGGCGGGCCGGCGAGATCGCCGGTCGATGCCGGCGGATCGAGGGTGAGTTCGGCGAGGAATTCGGCAAGGCTCGGCGCAGTTGCGGCGGCACCGACGAGGCGATCCAGGTCAGCCAATCTCGCCGCGTGATCGGCGTACCGATTCACCAGCAACGGCGTCAAGACAGTAACTATCGCTGCTGCCCGGTCGGATGCCACCGGCTGCTTGCGGGCGTTGACGACGCCGTCGAGCGTGTCGGCGAGTCGCGTACGCGCGGTCGGCGGCGCCAGCGCCACGACGTCCGCGTGCCGGGATTGTGCGCCGGAATCAGCAGGCTGAAGCGCCCGAAGCAACGCCCGAGCCCGGGCCGGGCCGACGCCATCGTGCAACCGCAGCAGCCGAAACCAGGCAATCTCGTCGAGCCGGTTGTCGAGCAGGCGCAAGCCCGCCACGAAGTCCTTGATGTGCGCGCGTTCAAGAAACTTCAGACCGCCGTACTTCACAAACGGCACCCCTCGTGCGGTCAGCTCGACCTCGAGGAGATCGCTGTGATGTGCCGTCCGCATCAACACGGCCTGGTCGCGCAACCGGCGGCCCTGCTCCGCCGCCTCGAGTACTGCGTCAACGACGAGACGAGCCTCTTCCGGGGCGTCGTGGCACCGCATCAACCGGGCCCGCGGACCGCCGACTCGGTCGGACCGCAACACGATGCTGACGCCTCCACTTTCCGGTCGGACGGCGTTGGCTAGGTCGAGAAGTCGTTGCCGCGACCGGAAATTGCGTTCGAGCCGAACGACCCGCGCATCGGGAAGCGTGGTCGCGAGGTCGACTATGTGTCGTGCGTCAGCTCCGCGGAAGCCGTACACCGCCTGAGCGTCGTCACCGACCACGGTGAGCCCACGACCGTCGGGCCGCAACATCGTGACGACGTCGACCTGGATCTGGTTCACGTCCTGGTACTCGTCGACGAGCACGTGGTCCCAGCGTCCGGCGATCAACGGGCCGAGCGTCGAGTCGGTGAGCATCGTGCGCCAGGCGAGCAGCAGGTCGTCGAAGTCGAGCAGTCCGTGCTCGCGCTTACGCGATACGTAGGCGCGGAAGATGTCGAGGATGGCTTCCAGTTGCGGTTCGCACCAAGGGAAGCTCGCAGCGATGACCTCGCGCGCGGCCCGTGCGGTATTGACGGAGCGCGAGTAGATGTCGACAAGAGTGTCGCCACGTGGCCATCGCGATGTGTCGGCCGCGCCATCGTCTGACCGCAGGACCTCCATCAGATCGCGCGCGTCGGCAGGGTCGAGCACCGAAAATCCGGGAGGCAGTCCGAGACTCTCGGCGTGCGAGCACACCAGCTTGTGAGCGACGGCGTGGAACGTGCCGCCCCACAGCGTGCGACCGGCGTGCGGATCGCTGCAGATGGCAGCAGCTCTGGCCACCATGTCGTCGGCGGCGCGGCGCGTGAACGTCAGGAGCAGGATCCGGGAGGGGTCGACTCCGCGGTCGACCAAATGGGCGACCCGGGACACCAACGTACGGGTCTTGCCCGTTCCGGCGCCGGCCAAGATCACCAGGGGTGAGTCGCCGTGGGTGGCGGCTGCCAGCTGCGCCTCGTCGAGACCGTCATCCCAGCTATGGTTATCGAACATACGTTCGACTATAGCGAGCCGACGCCGGCTACTCGATCAGGGCAGAGGGGTTGGCGCCGAACCCGACCGCGCCCGCAGATTATTGACCCGCTCTTTGCCGGAGTGCTCTGACGCGTTTCTCTGCGGCGACTTCTATCGCGGCGAGCTCTGCCAGCAATGAACTCGGCGCTCCGTTGGCCGTGGCCTTGCGTAGATCATCGAGCGCACGTTCGCTGTCTCGGATCGCTTGGCTGTTCTGCGCGAGATCTATCACGACGTCCCGTCCCGTGCATCTGGGGCATTCGCAAGCTGAGAACTAGCCCGGTTTGGTCCCTCTACCCGCCGGCCCTGGGTCGCATGTTGCCCGAGCGAGGTTTAGGTGGCAAACGGCCAAAATCGGACGCGAAAGGAACCTTGAGCTGCCATTCGAGGATTGGGCGCCCCGCCCACCTGGCAACTGAGGCGACCCGTTGGTCCTCAGTCGTCCACTTCTGGGCTAGCTTGGGAGGCACCATGGACCGGGACGACGACCTCGTCGAACGGCAAGCCAGTCTCGAGCAGTTCCAGCGCGACTTGTCCGCCCTCGATGATCGGGCCGTGGCCGACCATTGGCCTCGGTTGAAGCCACGAACAATCCCGAAAGAGCCGAGAAGGCGGTCGACGACTAAGGCTACATGAGTAGACTTAACGCCATGCAACGCAACCGCACGCCGTCCGCGCAGACGATCAATGTCCTGCGGGCGTTGGCGGTCGATCCGGCCCAGTGGCGCTACGGCTATGACCTGGCGACCGAGGTGCGTCTGAAGTCTGGCTCGCTTTACCCGATCCTGGTCCGGCTCGCCGACCGCGACTTGTTGGAGACCTCGTGGGTGCCGGGCCAGGGGAGCCGGCCACCCCGCCATCTGTACCGGCTGACCTCGACCGGCCGGGAATACGTGGCGGCATTGATCCCCGCTCGCGTCGACAAGACCCTTTCACACCCGCTCAACCGTCTGACTGAGGCGTAGCGCCGTGATGATCATTCCTGCACTGCTGATGTGCATCGGGGTGGCATTGTTCCGGCGTTCTTCGATCGCCGTCGTGGAGGGCCCGACGGCGGACGCGCCCCAGCGGTTGCTGCGGTGGGCCGCCGGTTTGCTGTCGGCGCAGCGAGATGAGTGGGGTCAAGCGATGCTCGGCGAGTTGGACCACATCGAGGGCCGAGGCCGGCGGTGGCGCTTCACCATTGGCTGTGTCGGCGCCGCGTTGCTGCTGCCGCCCTGGGGGCGGGCCGGCGCCGCAGTGTCCGATGCTTGCGGTGGTGATCGGCAGCGTCGGGCTGTACGCCTCCGTCAGGATCCGGTACGGATTCGACGCCGGTAACTGGGTTGTAGTGGCGATCGTCCTGATCATCCTGCTGAGCTTCGTCCTCGCGACAATCGTGCTGCTGCGCCGGCCCGGTGTCGCCGTCCCTGGCTTGATCGGTGGTCTGTTCGTCGCCTTGGCCTGGCTGGCGATGTCCGGGTTCGCTTTCATGGATTTCCTCACGCGGGTGTACTCGATATGGGCCACCCCGCTGTTGTGGATCGTGGTGCCCGCCGTAGTCGGTGTGGTCGGCACGCTTTGGGGCGATAGCGCGGCAGCCGGCCGGCGAACGGCCCGGCTCGCCGGGATCAGCGCCGGCTTGGGCGTCTACTTGTACGGCACCCTCGCGGTCGCCGTAGTCGGCGCCGGCGGACCACCGGACGACTCGGGCTTCACCAGCGCCTACATCATCGGCGACCGACTCGGCAGCAACGTCATCTTCTATCTGGTGCTACTTCCGCTGGTTACCGCGACGGTCGGATGGGCCGCTGCCGCCGCCACCGCCGGCATCCGTCCGCGGCTAGCCACTCACGCGGATTCCGTGCAGTTCAGGGCGGTCGGTCGAGCCGAACCGATGACCATGCTGGACGCAGTGGGACCAGCGGTCCCGGCAGCAAGCCGCCGCCGAACTGTGCGCCTCGTGCTGCAGTGCACGGGAGTGGCAGCGGCCGTGCTCGTGGCTGCGACCAGCTGGTTGAGAGGCTAGGACGAGGCCTGGCAGATTGGCGTCGACGGCGCGGCGCGTGGCTCAGTGGCCGCGGCGAGCCGGTTAACGGCGACGTACAGTACGGACGTGCCAGACGATCCACACCAGCGCTTCGAGGCTCATGTGCATCGGTCGCTTGTGACACTTCCTGACGGCACGTCGATGTTTGCAGCCTCCTTCGACGAGAGCCACCCGTACACGCGGGAGCAGATCCCTGACTTCGGCTTGTACCTGGACGATCAGTGGCAACCACCCTGGGACTACGAGCTGTTCGATTGGGCCGACTTCGGCGTGCCCGCCGACGTTTCCGCGCTCGCAGCTGCGCTGCGCCGACTGCTCGATCATGCCCGCGACGGCCAGCGCGTCGAGATCGGTTGCCTCGGGGGACACGGACGAACCGGTACCGCGCTCGGCTGCCTCGCCATACTTGCGGGCGAAGATCCCCGTGAGGCCGTCACATGGGTCCGTCGCAGCTACTGCGCGCACGCAATCGAAACTGCCGAGCAAGAGGCGTTCGTGACCTCATTCGAGTCGAATGAGGAGCCATGGGAACGCAGCTGACCAACGTTCAGGTGCAGAAGTATTTCGACAAGCATGCTGCCGGTTACGACGAGCAGATGGGCTTCTTCGAACGGCACGTGCTTGGCAATCATCGACAATGGGCGACAGCGCAGGCGAGCGGCCAAGTGCTCGAGCTGGCCGTCGGCACCGGCTTGAACTTGCCTTCGTATTCGCCGGCCGTCCACCACGTGCTCGGCATCGAGTTGTCCAATCAGATGCTGCAACTCGCACGAGCACGGATCTCGACCAACGGTCTTGGCGATCGGGTTGAAGTTCGGCTCGGCGACGTCCAGCAGCTCGAGGTCGGCGACGCGACCATCGACACAGTGCTGTCCACCTACGCAATCTGCTCGATCCCCGACCCGGACGCCGCCCTCGGCGAAGCTTTGCGGGTGCTGCGACCCGGCGGCCGGCTCATCTTGGTCGAACATGGCCCGTCGATTCGCGCGCTCATCCGCGCGGGCCAGCACCTCATCAACCCGCTGTCCGTACGGTTCCAGGCGGACAACTTGCTGCGCGACCCGCTCTTGATAGCGCGCGCCGCCGGGTTCGAAGTCGTGGGAACAGATCGCGCTGGTTGGGCGGGAACCGTGCATCGCGTCGTCGCGGTCAAGCCCAGCGCCATTGCGTGAGCGGGTTCACGATGACGCGTTAGCCGCCGACCGGGTGTCCGGTTGATCCAGGCACACCGGCGGTAGGTCAAACCACCGCAAGTGCTCGAAGCCGGCGGTAAGGCCTGCCAGCGGCATCGCCGACAGCGCTGCGCTGGAGCCCGGCTGCGCGTCCAGTATCCGCGCACCCTCCTCCAGGTAGCGAGCGAGTTCCGACTCGGGTGCGCGGTGGTCGTGGTGCGGATATTGCATGACACCGTTGTCGTCGTAGTCGATCTGATGTAGTCGAAGGGGTGGTTCCGCGGGTCCGGCCTGGTGCCGCCACAGGCCCGTCGTCGGTTCGAAGCGGTAGTCCTCAAGCAGCCGCCAGCCGTCGCGAGCGACGAGCCGCACGGCCTCGACGAGGTAGCGGAAGACAGCCTCGGAGAGGAAGTAATTGAAGTTGACGCGCACCCAGCCGGGTTTGATGCCCTCGCAGCCGTGGGCGATCTCCTGTTCGAATTCGTGGGAGCGGTCTAGGTCGATACCGAGCAGCCGGTGTCCGTACGGGCCTGCACAGGAACAGCCACCGCGGCACTGAATGCCGAACAGGTCATTGAGAAGAGAGACCACGAAGTTGTGGTGTAGGTAGCGGCCGCTCGGCGCGCGAACGACGAACGACACGATCGACAGCCGCTCGGCGTCCAGGTTGCCGAGGATCTCGATTCGCGGCTCGTCTTGCCAGGCCGCGATCACGCGGCGCAGGTAGTGGATCTCGTGCGCCCGGATGACCTCGACACCGACCGCCTGCTTGAGCTGGAACACCAGGCCCGCACGGATCGACTCGACAATTGCCGGAGTACCTCCCTCCTCCCGCTGCACCGGGTCCGCGAGATATCGATGTTCGGTGGGATTGACGTAGGCGACCGTGCCCCCTCCGGGCACATCCGGCACGCGGTTGGTCAAGAGCTCACGACGGACCACCAGGACGCCTGGCGTACTTGGTCCGCCGATGAACTTGTGCGGGCTGAGGAATACGGCGTCCTTGTACGCCAACGGATTCGCCGTCCGGTCGCCGTACATGTCGATGTCGACGTAGGGTCCGGCGGCGGCGAAGTCCCAGAACGAGAGGGCCCCATGGGCGTGCAACTGCGCCGCAATCAGCTCGGTGTCCGTGACGATTCCTGTGACGTTGCTGGCCGCGGAGAACGAGCCGATCTTCAAGGGGCGTTCTCCGTAGTGGATGAGCGCCTTGTTCAGCGCGGCCGTGTCGATGTGGCCGTCGTCGTCCTGGGGAATCACCACGATGTCAGCGATCGACTCGCGCCAGGGCAATTCGTTGGAGTGATGCTCGTACGGGCCGATGAACACGACGGGCCGCTCGGCTGGCGGGATGGTCTCGGTGAGGTGGTACCGGTCGTCCAGGCCGGCCGGAATCCGCAGGCCCAAGATCCCGATCAGCTTGTCGATCGCACCCGTACAGCCGGAGCCCGCGAAGATGACGACCGTCTCGGCGTCGCCACCGACGGCCGCACGGATGATCGCGCGGGCATCCTCACGGAGCCTGGTCGTCTGAAGGCCCGTTCCGCTGGACTCGGTATGGGTGTTGGCGTAGCGCGGCAGCACTTCGTCGCGGATGAAATCCTCCAAGAAGCTCAACGCTCGACCGGACGCCGTGTAGTCGGCGTAGGTCACTCGTCGCGGCCCATACGGGCCAGGCGTCACCTGATCCTCACCGATGACACAGTCACGGATTTGGCGAAGAAGCGCGGTCTCGGCGGGCGCTGGGGTGATCGTCACAGCTGACACTGTAGGCACCGATCGGATCCCGACCACCCCACGGATCGAACGATCCAGGCCATCGCCGGCACCCGCTTTACGGGTCGCACGAAATCTCGACCGGCGGCGGCTCGTCGAGGGTGTTGTGAACGGTGCAGTGGCTGGCGACCGCGAGGAATGCATCGCGCCTGTCGGTGGGCAGGTCGGCCGGTGGGGTGATGCG
>PLCK01000247.1 GCA_003134755.1 Actinomycetota bacterium
TCTACATGGGCATGGTCCCCGAGTTGCCTGCTGCGCTGCTGGCGTGCGCGCGCGTCGGCGCACCGCACTCGGTCATCTTTGGCGGCTTCTCCGCTGAAGCCTTGCGCGACCGCATCAACGATGCGCAGGCGAAGGTTCTGATCACCTGCGACGGTGCCTGGCGCGCCGGCGCGGTTGTGCCGCTGAAGACGTGGGCCGACGAGGCTGTCGCGCAGGCGCCGTCCATCGAGAAGGTACTCGTCGTCCAGCGCACGAAGAGCGACGTCGAGATGAGGCCCGGCCGCGACGTCTGGTACCACGACATCGTGCCGGGACAGCCGGCGACGTTCGATGCAGTCGAGCGGGACGCCGAGGACGTGCTCTACATGCTCNNATCGTGCACACGACCGGCGGCTACCTGGTCGGGACGGCGAGCACGCATCGCATAGTGTTCGACCTGCGTCCGGAGACGGACATCTTCTGGTGCACTGCTGATATCGGCTGGGTCACCGGCCANNGGCCACAGCTACATCGTGTACGGCCCGCTCGCGAACGGCACGACGAGCGTCATGTTCGAAGGGGTGCCGCAGTACCCCGACAAGGACCGCTTCTGGGCCATCGTCGAAAAGTACAAGGTGACGACGCTGTATACGGCACCCACTGCGATTCGCACGATGGTGCGCTGGGGCGATGAGTACCCGAATCGCCATGACCTGTCGTCCCTGCGCCTGCTCGGAAGTGTCGGCGAGCCGATCAATCCAGAAGCGTGGATGTGGTACCACCGCGTGATCGGTCACGAGAAGTGCCCGATCGTCGACACTTGGTGGCAGACCGAGACGGGGCAAATCCTGCTCGCGCCGCTGCCGGGCCTGACGGCGACGAAGCCTGGCTCGGCCTGCCGTCCGCTGCCCGGCATCGTCGCGGACGTCGTAGACAACGAAGGCCGCCCGCTTCCGCTCGGTTCTGCGGGTTACCTGGTCATCAACCAACCCTGGCCCGGGATGTTGCGCACGTTGTTCAACGATCCCGACCGCTACGTCGACACGTACTGGAGTCGGTTCAGCAAACCGGAGGACGGGCGCTGGATCTACTTCCCTGCCGACGGCTGCAAGCGCGACGCCGAGGGCTACTACTGGCTGCTCGGCCGGGTCGACGACGTCATGAACGTGTCGGGTCACCGGATCTCGACACTCGAGGTCGAGTCTGCACTCGTCGACCATCCGTCGGTTGCCGAAGCAGCCGTCGTCGGTCGCAACGACGCACGCACCGGGCAGGCGATCGCTGCCTTCGTCTCGCCGAAGGGCGGCGTCGTCGCCGACGAGGCATTGATTCAGGAATTGCGTGACCACGTCGCGAAGAAGATCGGCAAGCTCGCGCGGCCGGCGTCGATCGTCTTCACCGACGAGTTGCCGAAGACGCGCAGCGGCAAGATCATGCGCCGGCTGTTGCGCGACGTTTCCGAACAGCGCCAGCTCGGCGACGTCACCTCACTCGCCAACGCCGACGTCGTCCACGACATCGCGGAGCGGGCGAAAACGATGGTCGCGCAGGAGGACTAGCTCGGCTGGGTCGGCTCTTGGATTGCTCCATTCGCAGCTCTCACTCAGGAGGAAAAAGTGTCCAACCAAATCCGCCTGCCGGATACGGAGGCCGCAGCCCGTACAGACGTTGCCCTCACTGCTCCGCCTGTATCAATCGCCGACCCTGCGCCGTTAGGGCTCGCCGCGTTTGCGATGACCACATTTGTGTTGAGTGTGTTCAACACGAACCTGCTCAACTCCAGCCTGGAGCCCGCCGTCTTGCCGCTCGCGCTCTTCTACGGCGGGCTGGCGCAGCTGCTCGCGGGCATGTGGGAGTTCCGTAAGGGCAACACGTTCGGTGCTACCGCGTTCGTCTCGTTCGGCGCGTTCTGGCTGTCGTTCTACTGGCTGGTCACGTATGACGCGGCGAAGCTGGCCGGCCCTGACGCGCACAAGGCCGTCGGCGTGTTCCTGCTCGCGTGGGCAATCTTCACCCTCTACATGACGGTCGCTGCCATGCGGACCAGCGGCGCGGTGCTCGCAGTCTTCGTCGCGCTGACGGTCGCGTTTGTCCTGCTTGCCATCGGCAAGTTCGCTACCGGGACCGCCGCCAAGGACTGGACGCACTTCGGTGGGTGGGTCGGACTTCTCACGGCAGCGCTCGCTTGGTACGCGTCGTTCGCAGGCGTCACCAACGGCACATGGGGCAGGGTCGTCATGCCGACGTGGCCGTTGACCGGCACGACTCCGCTCGTACGGACCCAGATGGCGTCGCGCGCGCCCACTACGAACTGACCGCGCGACACCTGCGCTTTCTCGGAACCCACCTGCGGCCCAGCCATCTGGCTGGGCCGCACGTGTTTGCCAGGCACCGCATCGGACGGGGTCGGGGCCCGCTCCTAGCGCCGGGTGGGCTCGGCGTCGAGAGCGGCGACGAGCCGGCGGTGTGCGTCCCAGATTTGCTCGGGCAGCCCACTGAACCGGGCCAAGTGCGCTTCCCGGAAGCCCGCCTCTTCCCGCCAGCGGTCGACATCGATGGTGAGTAGTTTGTCGAGGTCGGCGGCTTCGATCCTCAAGCCGTCGAGGTCGAGTTCCGGCCTTGTCGGCAAGATGCCCGCGGGGGTCGTGACGCCTTGGACCTCGCCGTCCTTGAGCCTCATCAACCAAAGCAGTGCCCGCAGGTTGTCGCGGTACCCCGGCCACAGGAAGTGCCCGTCCGCCGGGTCGCGCTGGAACCAGTTGACGTGAGCGAAAATCGGCTTCTCGCGAGCCGCGCCGATGATCTTGAGCCAGTGCGCGGCGTACTGCCCCTCCGGGTAGGACATGAACGGACGCATAGACATCGGGTCGTAGCGCAGTTGGCCGTCGACGCCCTCCGCGGCGAACGTGGCCTCTGCGCCGAGCGTCAGTCCGTCGTAAACGCCCTCGGCGAGGTCGCGGACCGCACGGATCAACGGCTCGCGGTCACGGGTTCGGCCGCCGAAGATGATGGCGTCGATCGGCACGCCGTTCGGATTGTCGAAGTCGGCGGCCACGTTGGGCACGTTGGCCAGCGTGGTGGTGAACCGGCTGTTCGGATGCGCCCACGCCTCAAGGCTCTCGGCCGCAGAACGGTCGGCGATGGGGCTTCCGGTCCAGTCGAGCCAACCGTCGAGGTCAACAGGCGGTTGTGGGGTCTTGCCTTCCCACCACACGTCGTGAGTCTTCTCGTTGTACGCAACGTTGGTGAACAACGCCTTTGTGCCTGGCGCGACAGCCACCAGCGCGGTCGGATTCGTGGCCTCGTTCGTGTCCTTCGCGACCCCGAACACACCGAACTCGGGATTCATCGCGTAGATCCGACCGTCTTCCGCGTTCACCCACAGCCACGCAATGTCGTCGCCGTAGAACTCGACGAAGTAGCGGTCACCGAGGGCGTCAGGGGCGAGTGTCATGGCGAGGTTGGTCTTGCCGGATGCGCTGGGGAATCCACCGCAGATGTGGTACTTACGGCCAGTCTGCTTGTCGGTGATGCTGAGCAGCATGAACTGCTCGGCGAGAAACTCGCCCGACCTCCACCCGTCGTAGGCAGCCTGCCGCAGGCCGTGTGCGATCTTGCCGAGCAGCGCGTTGCCGCCGTANNCGAGCCGTAATGCAAGATCGTGCGCTCGTCCGCGATAGTCACGAAGTAGCGCTGGTCGTCGGCCGTACCCTGGCCGAGATTCTCGAGGTCACCCGTCACCTGGACGCCGCGCACGAACATGTCGGGGGCAGCGAGGCCGTTGATGTAGTCGACACCAACGCGGGCCATGCGGATCATGTGCAGCACGACGGTGCGACAGTCGGTCAGCTCCACGCCGGCGGCATATGCCTCAAGCGGTGATCCGGGCGGCGCCATCAAATACGGCACCACATACATCGTCTTCCCGGCCGAGCCGCCGCGCATCCGCTCCTCGAGAAGCGCGCGCATCTCCGCGGCGTCCCGCCAGTTGTTGTAGACGCCCTTGTCGGCGGGATTGTTGGTGGCGACGATGGTGCGCTCTTCGGAGCGGGCTGTGTCTTTCAGGTAGCTACGGGAGTAGTAGAGACCATCACCGGCTGGCAGGATCTCGCCGGCATCGAGCGATTCCTGGATGAGCCGGTCGTCGTCGGATGCGTCAACCACCTCGACACGCTCTGCGCCGGTCAGCCCCGCCCAGTACCGCACAAAATCTCGGACACTGGCGTTCTTCAGCCCAGCCCGGTCGAGAGCAGCGTCAACATCATGCATGCGATTCCAATCCCCATCGAACAATCTCTCGAACCAGCGGAAGAACCGCTAGATGAGATGCCTCACATCGGCTGGACGTCTTGCGCGGGGTCGTTAAACGGCACCAGGTGGGGTTTGCCGTCCCCGGGAAGCCCGATCACCGAAACTTTCCGGGAGGTGGTCACTTGGGTCATACTCGTAAGGCCACCGATATCGTCCTCCCTGGTGTATTGACGTCACATGCGTAGCGTGTTTACGGTGCAATCGTTCCCGGGAAGAGTTCCGAAACTTTCGGACAGAGCTTCAGGCGCCCCGCCTCGGCTCCCCGCTCTGACGAGGAGGATTGCCATGAAACTTCGTCTTGCCGTCGTCGGCGCCGCCGGCGTGCTCGTGATGTCGGCCGGCGCGGCTGCCGCCAGCACGAGCCACGGATCAAATGACTCGCTCCGTTCGCTTGGCGCCAAAATCGGCCTGCGGATCGGAACTGCGGTCAACGCGAACAAACTGAACTCCGATGCCAAGTACACCGAGATCGTGGCCGATCAGTTCAGTACGGTGACGCCCGAGAACGTGATGAAGTGGGACGCGATCGAGCCGACGCAGGGCACGCTCAACTTCGGGCCAGCCGATCAGCTGGTTACCTTCGCGAAGCAGCACGATCAGCTGGTGCGAGGGCACACCCTGCTGTGGCACAACCAGCTCCCGGGCTGGCTGACAGCGGGAGTCGGCGGAGGAACGATCGACAACACCCAGCTGAAGGCAATCTTGAAGAAGCACATCACGGATGAGGTGACGCACTTCAAGGGCAAGATCTGGCAGTGGGACGTCGCCAACGAGTTCTTCGCGAACGCTTGGGACCCCCACCCGCTGGCGGACGGCATCAACGGCGATGACTTCTGGGTTCAGCATCTGGGCGAGGGGATCGTCGCCGACGCCTTCAGATGGGCGCACGCCGCAGACCCGCACGCGTTGCTCTTCTACAACGACTTCAACATCGCCGGCGAAGACGGGACGAACGCCAAGGCCGACGCAGTGCTCGCTTTTGCTGTGAAGCTGAAGCACGCTGGTGTGCCTATCGACGGAATTGGCGATCAGGGTCACCTCGACACCCAGTTCGGCTTTTCCGGGACCGCAATGACCCAAGACCTCCAGCGCTACGCCGACAACGGCTTCAAGGTGGCGCTCACGGAAGTCGACGTCCGCACCTTCATCGAGACGACAGACGCCAACCAGACGCCGACCGATCAACTCTCGACGTTCGCGCAGCCTTACGAGTACTCGCAGATGCTCAAGGCCTGCCTCGCCGTCCGAAGCTGCATCTCTTTCACGGTGTGGGGCTTCGACGACGCGGACTCATGGGTGCCAGGCTTCTTCGTGGGTGAAGGCTACGCCGACATCTACGACGTCAACCTGAACCCGAAGCCCGCGTACACCGACCTGCAGCAGGACCTCCAGCTTGCTGCGCACGGTGCGCAGCATCGGACCGGATCGGGAGCACATTCCTAGCAAGCTCAACGCCCGGAGCTGGGGTCCGCGAAGCCGCGGGCCCCAGCATCCGGCGTCCTTGTAACGCCTAGGCGGTGGTGATACGCCGGGCAAGCCGCCACCAGATCGCGAGCAACACCAAGGCGAGCGCCAGCGCGAACGGCAACAGGGTCCACACTCCTACTCCCTGAGCGATCGCGCCCGCCAGCCACGAGCACACGGCGCCGCCAATAACCGAGAACCCGTTGATGACGCCTATTGCCGTGGGAACCAGCCGGGACGACGTCAGCCGCGGCACCAACGACATCGTGGTCGGGAAGATCGGGCCGAGGCAGAAGCCCAACAGCGCGAGCCCGACGCCGGCCAGCGTGGCATCGGGCGCGACCCACGCGAGAGCCGCGCTGGCCGCGATGCCCAGCAGGCAGGCCGTCGTCATGTTCGCTGCCGTCATCCCGAACCGCCGTACGACCGCGCTGATCACGAAGCGACCGACTGTCAGCCCCAGCCAATAGCCGCTGATCGTGTAGCCGGCGAGTACCGCTTTCTGCCCGTAGTGCCCGACCATCAAGCTGAATCCCCAGGTACCGACACCGATCTCGAGTCCTACGTAGACGGCCAAGAACACTGCGCCGAGCATCACGCCCGGATCGTGCAGAGCCGTACTCAGTAGCCCGCGGCTCGGGAGTGGCGGCGCCTCACCGTATGTAGCGTCGACTGCATGCATCGCGACGGGGTGCGTCGGGTACATCGTGCCGAAGATCGCGGCCAGCGGAACACAGGCCAGGCCCAACGCCAGCAACACCGTCGTCCAAGCCACCGACGTCAGCATCGACGCGGCGAGCACGGGACCAAGCAACGCGCCGACGCCGAAGAAGGCGTGCAGCCGGTTGAGCAGGGTCGTCGCGTCGGACTGCGTACTGAGAAAAGCATTGAGAACCGACTCGAGCAGACCGATGCCGTAGCCCATGACGGTCTGCACGACGATCACGTAGACGACGAACGGCGGACGCACGCCCGTGTAGATGCCGGCAAGTGCGAAAAGGCTGGCACCGAAGGCGAGGGTGCGTCGGGTGCCGATGCGGTGCAGCAACGGCCCAGCCGTCGCTCCAGCGAGCATGAAGCCCGCAGAGAACGTGAAGAACGTGATGCCGACCGTTGCTTTGTTGACGCCATAGTCGACGATCTGGGCCGGCAACAGAACCCCGCCGACGCCCGCGCTGATGCCGACGAGGACGAACGCTGCGTACGCCGCAATGATCGGCGGACGGCGAACAGTCTGATCCACGTTTGACAGCATGTCGTGCGAACCCGGCGAAGTCATAACGCCTTTCGCGTCGGCGTCACCACGCGCCGTCGGCCGGCGGCAATCCCTCGACGGTTGGGTTCGTCAGCTCGCCGAGATCGCCGATCCGGATAGACACCACGTCGCCGGCCGAGAGGGTGAAGTCATGGTCGGGAACAAGCGGCGTGCCGGTAGAGAGAACCAGTCCATCGGGAAACACGTCGGCACGGAACAGGTACTCGGACAGCACGTCGACGCGTCTGCGCAACAACGTGGTCGACGATCTACCCGACCAGGCGAGCTCTCCACCGCGCCAGATGTCGAGTTCAATGTCGAGGTCGTACGGATCGACCACCTCGGAGGCGAGGATTATCGAAGGACCGACCGCACACGCGCCGAGGTAGACCTTCGCCTGCGGGAGGTACAACGGGTTGTCGCCCTCGATCGTGCGCGAACTCACGTCGTTGCAGATCGTCCACCCGAACACCTCGCCGTCCGGACGCAAGGCAACGCCGAGTTCTGGCTCCGGCACGTTCCACGCCGAGTCGGCACGCACCGAGATCGACTGTCCAGGGCCGCGCACTCGCCAGCCCACGGACTTGAAGAAGAGCTCGGGTCGATCCGCGTCGTAAACCCGCTGATAGATGTCCGGGTTGACACTCTCGTCCATCCGGGCCTGCCGCGATTGCTCGTACGTCACACCCGCCGCCCAAACCTCGGTGTCACGGTCGATGGGGGCGAGCAGTTCAGCCCTGGCCCAGACCGAGCCCGCGGCGGTGGTGTCGATCAGAGCGGACAGCTCGGCGGCGCGCAGAATGTCGGCCAGCCCCACGCCGTCCGCCATAACCGCGGGCTCGACGATGTCCCGCGAGTACAACAGCCACCGCACGGCACCCTGCACGTCGCGTCGCCGCTCGATGCGCGCCGAGGAGACGCCCGTCATCGCAACTCCAGTGGCAGCAACGACGTCGGCATGGCCTGGTAGGCGACCGGCCTGAGGAAGCGAGTGATTGCTTCGGCGCCAACCGATGTGTGCTGCACATCGGTTGTTGCGGGAAAGGGCCCGCCGTGGTGTTGCGCGGGTGTCACCGCGACACCGGTCGGCCACCCGTTCCACACCACGCGGCCGGCTATTCGCGTCAGCCTCTCGACGAGAGCTGCGGCCACCTCGTCGTCTTCGTCGCCATGCACGCAGGCGACCAGGCAGCCGTGCAACCGGTCGGCCAACGCGAGGGCTTCGTCGGCAGCGTCGTATTCGACGAGCAGCCCAACAGGCCCGAAGCATTCGGTCTCGATGGCGTCGACGTGGGCGAGTGCCTCAGATACCGACAGCGAGACCAGCCCGGGGCTCACGAACCACGACTGCACTGCATCCGGCTGGGGGCCTGATACAACCCGGGCGCCAGGGATACCCGCAAGGAGCGCGCGCCGTTTCTCGAAGAGATCGTGAACCCCTGGCGCAAGCAAGGGCGCGGGCGGTGACGACGCGATCAGCTCCGACACTGTCTCGCGCAGCCCCGAACCCGACGGCACCACCAAGATGCTCGGGTTCGTGCAGAACTGCCCGTTGCGCAACAGCAGCGAGGCCACGTATTCGGATGCCAGCGCACCACCTCGACCGGCGGCCTTGGGCGACACGAATACCGGATTCACGCTGCCAAGTTCGCCATAGAACGGAATCGGATTGGCGCGGTTCGCCGCCAGTTGGCTCAATGCTCGACCAGCCGCAAACGACCCGGTGAACGCGGCAGCCGCGATCCGATGGTCGACAACGAGGTCGCGGCCCGCTTCGAAACCCCTTACCAGGCCGAAGATTCCAATCGGCAGGCCGTGCTCGCGTAGTACGCCCGAGATGTGGCGACCGATTTCCTCTGACAACTGCGGATGAGCGGGGTGCGCCTTCACGACGACGACGCAGCCCGCGCCGAGAGCGGCCGCTGTGTCGCCGCCGGCCACGCCGAAGGCGAACGGAAAGTTGCTGGCGGCGTAGACGGCAACCGGCCCGACCGGTACCCGCGTGCGGCGTAGATCGGGATGCCCCGTCGGCAGCGGTTCGGTCGAAGCCAGATCGATCCGGACGCCGAGGTAGCTGCCGTCATCGACCTGATCGGCGATCTGGCGCAGTTGAAACGTCGTGCGCCCGACCTCGCCGGCAAGGGAGTCGACGCCGAGAGCGGTCTCGTCGTCGGCAAGCTGCGCAAGGCGCCCGCGGTCGGCGTCCAAGGCAGTACCGATAGCCCGTAAGACGTCAGCCCGATCGCGACGGGTAGTCGACCGCCACTCACTGGCCGCAGCGGCCGCGGCATCAAGGGTTTGCTCGAACTCCTGTGGTGCGGTATCCGGCAGATCGGGACCGAAATACTGACCAGCGCGCGGATTGAAGGACCGACTCGATCCGCCCACGCGACACCCGCCTATTCCGACTCGGTCAGGCTTACGCCGGGCAGGATATCTGGCTGGCCGTCGCGGGACGTCTAGGGCAGCCGGGCGGCGACCGCTCTAGCCGCGGCTTGCATCGGCTGGAGGTCCTGCGCGGGGTCGTTCAGCAGCACCAAGTTGATGTCGACCCAGACGTTGCCCTTGCGCACGAAGATGTTGCCGTCTTCCTGATCGCATTCGTCGCCGATGCCGCTGACCGTCTTGAACGGGTGGCCGAGGGTGTCGCGATCGATATCGAGTGCCTTCTTGGCACCGTCGCCGACGATCACTTCGACCTGCGCGGTCGGGCCTGACGGGTCGCCGGTGTACTGGCACAAGGTCTTGACGCCGCCAGACCCTGCATCGGTCGCGGCTTGTAGCTTCGTGCCGGCCAGCGTGTCGGCTTCGCTCTTGGTGAGCAGTGCGCATGGGTCCGGTGCGGCCGCGAGTGACGCCGGTGCGCTCCCCCCCGAACTCGCAGCAGCAACAACACTCGCCGCGACCGGTGCTGGTGACGCGGTGACGGTCGTGGTCACTGTGACCGTCGCCGCAGGTGTTGCATTGGTCGACTTCGAGCATGCAGCGAGAGCGAATACAGCCACTGCGATGGTGGCCACCGTGGGGATGACCCGGTTCGTCATGCGCGTCCTTGTCTTGTCGTTATCCAGAGCACAGCGGGACATCGGGCACGACCTGTGAGCGGTGCAGCAGGTTCGTACTCGTCTCGAGGGAGTACTCGTACTTGGCCCCAGGCAACAAATCCTTGAGGATCGGTATCGCCTCGGCCGATAACTCCAGGCCGACGCCAGCGCTGCCCTTGAGGTCGAGCGTTGCGCCTTTACATCGGGCAAGATTTGCGCCGAGCGACGATCCATTCGTCACGCCAAGGTCGATGATCACGCCAGTGAACGGGCCGGCGCTGAGCGACGCGACACCCACCCCGAGCATGAACTTCATCTCGAGCGCGAACACGATGCCGCTCGGGCCGAGTGTGATGCCCGTGATGCTGTCGAGAATGCTCTGCTTGACGGTGAACGTCGGAGTCATGAGCTTGTCGCCATCGAAGCCGATGGGCCCGGCGAGCCCCCAGATGCCGGTTGCGACCAGGGTCGAATTGTTGCCGGTGATCGCAGTCTCGACACTGAACTTGAATGAGACTTTGAAGTTCATGGGCAGACCTGCGGTCGCGGGCGACGGCGGAATCTCAATGTTCGCCTCGACCGGTATCTCGATCTTGATCTTCTCGTTGTCCGCCGAGCCGCCGGCCGCGCCGGCCTGCAAGCTGACCGTCAGACCGGTGATGCCGGTGATCTCGAACCCGCTGTGCGTCGTCTGACCGTTCTTGATGCTGTCGATGCCGTGAAAGCGCAGGTTGTCGGTGTCGAACGCGACGTTGATGCCGACCTTGAGGGCGCCGTCTCGCTCCACGCCAAGACTGAGCTTGTTGGCTTCGACTGAGGGCGACAGCGTCCACTCGCCGACCTTGACTTCAACACTCGAGTCGGACGCGAGTGGCAGCGTGCCACCCGCAGGCCCGGCGTCCGGCACGTTGGGCTCTTGTCTTGCGGGGCCTTGCAACGCCAGTGCGGCCGGCTCCGCAATGAACGCGCGCGTGCCCCGATAGCCGGACGGCGAGATGTTGACCGACGGCAGGTCGTTTGCCTTCGGAGTCGACTGCGCCCAGGGCAGGTCGGGAATCACCTGGTAGCTCACCGCCGATGCCGGCACCGGCTGGTCGACGTCGATCGAACCGTTCTTGATCACGTCGGTGAGGTTGATCGGCGCGAGCGTCACGATGCGGGAGTCACCATCGTCGTGGATCGCGTTGACCCGACCGGCAGCGACGCTGGTCAGCAACATGACCGACCCGACCTTCAGCTTGTCGGCTCCTGGCGCCGACTTGGCGATCGTCCAGACCAGGCTGTTCGCGCTTGCTGAACGAATCGACGACGCACCGCCGCCGACGACAACGACGTCCGGCTGATAGTCGGCACCCGTCGCGTTGGCGCCGTAGCCGTAGGTCTTGCCGGCCGCGTTGAGCGGGCCGGCAGGTACCGTCGCAGTCGAAATCACCGGCGCGCTGGCACTCGCGATGGCACTGGTCGCAGTGCTTGTACTCCCAACAATCGGCTGGGACGCCGAGTGGTGGCCGCTGCACCCGGCGACCAGGGTGGTCACCACGGCCAACGAGCCAACTGCCCGCCACCAGACGGTCGGGGTCCGACGTTGCATGACGCGGATTAGACCAGAGATCCGTAACGGCGCGGTAACGCGTCAGCAAAGGGACCGATCTGGCCCGTCTTGGCGATCCCACGGCCAGCTCGGCGAAGAGCGCCGCGTCAGCTCATGACGGCCAGGATCGCGGCCACGACATCCGCGGTTGCGGCTCTGGCCGGAGTCAGGTATTTGCGTGGATCGACCAACACACGGTCGGCGTCGAGGGCCTGTCGAACGGATCCGGTGTACGCGACATTGAGCGCCGTCCCGACGTTGATCTTCGACATGCCGGCGGATGCCGCGTATGACAGGTCGTCGAAGGCCACCCCCGATGAACCGTGCAGCACGAGGGGAACCGATACCGACTCCGCGAGCCGGCTGATGAGTTCGCGATCGAGGGAGGCCGTCTGACTCGTCATGGCATGCGAACTGCCGACGGCCACCGCCAGCGCATCAACGCCGGTCTGCGCCACGAAGGTCTGCGCTTCGCCCGGGTCTGTGCGCACCCCTTTGGTGTGCGCGCTGGCGGGTGCGTCAGGCTTGCCACCGACATAGCCCAGTTCGGCCTCAAGCCACAGGCCGTTGGCGTGGGCCCACTCGACTGCGGCACATGTGCGCGCGACGTTTTCGGCATACGCAGCGGCGCCGGCATCGAACATGGCGGACGAAAACTCGGCGTCCGCTGCGCGGTACAGCAGCTCGAGGTCGGTCACGTGGTCCAGATGCAGGGCGACATCGACCGTGGCGAGTTCGGCAGCCGCGCGCGCAGCCCTAGCGAGCGGTGTGACTTGACCGCCGTGAAACTTGATGGCGTTCTCGCTGATCGAAATGATCACCGGCAGCCCGGCCCGTTCCGCTCCCTGGATCACCGCCTCGACGTGCTCCAGGGTGATCACATTGAACGCGCCGACTGCGCGACCAACGCTGCGCGCACTGCTGACCAGCGCTGCGGTTGAGGTCACCGACATGATGAGGCGTTCTCGGCAATCACAGCGTGACGACCGAGCGCGAAAGATGCGGCGGCTCGTCGGCGTCCCGCCCCGCTGCTATTGCCCAGGCCACCGCGTGCTTCTGTATCGACACCAGTTCCACTTGCGGGTCGGCTAGACCCTGATGCACCGTTGCTCCGGTGGCCTCGATCGACTCGATCTGCAGCGCCGTCATCAGGGTCAATGCCCACACCAACGTGCCTGGCGCGGCGACGCTTATCGGCCCGTGTCGGTACTCCCCACTGGGGTAGGCCTCGGCCCACATACCCGCCGATTCGCGGCACTTCAGTGCAGCCTCCTGAGCGAGTGCGGCCGCCCAGCCGGTACCGAGCACGACGAGCTGCCGTGGCGCCTCCTCGAAAGCCGGTGCCTCGATTACCGCGCGAGCCTGATCGATCAGCTCCGCGATTGCGGCCTGGCTTGCACCGAGGCTGGTGCGCAGCAACGTGAGCAGGGTGGTCGGAAAACGGGTCTGGACGACGCTGCTCTCGTCGGCATACGACAAATCAACAATGTCTGTCGCCACATCGCCGATCGGCGTGCCGAGCTCTCCAAGCACCGCGGTAACGGGAACGACTGGATCCAATCTGGCGAGCGCCTGCTGAACCTCGGTAGTGGTTCCCGACCGGCTGATGGCGATGACGCGGTCATAGCTTCGCAGCAAGGGCGGCAGCTCTGATGCGATGACGGCATCGGTCATACCGTGGCCCGCCTCCTCGCGCAGCCATGCGTACGCGGCGGCAACGTAGTACGACGTCCCGCATCCGATCACCAGAACGCGTTCACCTGGGGCCGGAAACCCGGCGGGCCCGGACGCCGCGTGGGCGTAGGCACGAGCCCAGCAATCGGGCTGACTGGCGATCTCCTCGGAGGTAATGCGTCCGAAGCTGACTGGGCTTGCCATATCTCGGTCTCGGCTTTCTCTTCAGAGGTCGTACGGCGGGTTACTCGTCATGCAGCGAACCGTTTCAGCGCCTTGTTCACGCGCGTGCTTCCTCACTTGACGCTGCCGCTGAGCAGTCCGCTGACGATGTATCGGTTGAGGGTGACGACGATCAGGGCGGGAACGGCTATCGCGTAGACGCCAGCTGCGCTGAGGAGGGTGAAGGGCACCAAGTGGCGGCCCTGTAGTGCGGCGATGGCCACCGTGAGCGGTTGGGTCGAGAGATCGCTTGAAAGTACGAGGGGAAAGAGGAACTGGGCCCACGCAAAAAGGAAGGTGATGATGGCGGTGGAGATGATCCCGGGCACGGCCAACGGCAGCACCACGTGCCACAGGACCTGCATGCGAGAGGCGCCGTCGACCCGCCCGGCCTCCTCGATTGCCAGCGGCAAGCTCGACATGTAACTGTGCAGGATCCAGGTTGCCAGCGGCAGGAATCCCGACACATAGACGAGGATGATTCCGGTGTAGGTATTGACCAACCCGAAGGTGCTCATGATTTTGTACAGCGGAATCAGTGTGGTGTAAGCCGGAAACGCCATCGTGGCGAGAACTGCAAAGAAGAGAATCTTGCTTCCGCGGAACCTCAGGCGCGCGAATGCGTAAGCCGCCAGCGTGGCCAGCGCCACGGTGATGATCGTCGCCACGCCGCACTCGATAAAGATGTTGACCGTCGAACGACGGATGGCGTTGGGAATGTCTCCGCCGCCGCTCACCACAGCCCGGTAGTTGCGCAAGGTCGGTGTCGGAGGCAGGTAGTGTGCCGGCTTCGACGCCACCTGGACATCCGTCTGCAGACTGGTGTTCACCGCCCAGTACACGGGCGTGAGCGACCAGACCAAAATGAGCAGGATCCCGAACCGGCGCAGCCAGTGGTTTCGCGCCATCAGAACTCCACCGGCCGGTACACGAGTTTGACCACGCCGAGCGAGACAACCAGCGTCGCGATCGTGATGATCAGCGAGAGCGCATAACCCTCGCCGAAGTCGAGATTCTGGAAACTGATGAAGTAGGTCTGCATGGTCAAGGACGCGCCTGTGGGCGCCGCCCCATTCAAGATGTAGGGCTGGTCGAACACATTCAAGGTCGCGATGACCGCCTGCACCATCGCGATCGCGATTCCCGGTCGCGCTAGCGGCAGGGTGATACGGCGAAAGGCCGCCCACGCCGAGGCTCCGTCCAGGTTTCCCGATTCGTACAGGTCGCCCGGAATGTTCTGGAGCGCCGCAAGAACCAGCAGAGCCGACAGCGGCGTGATCTGCCAGACCTGCACCAGTTCGATGGCGAAGATCGTCAGCAGTCGATGCTGTCCTAAGAAGACCTGATAGTGGTTGATGATGTGCAGGGAGTTCAGCGCGCTGTTGAGCAGCCCGGTGTTGCTGTCCCAGATCCCGGTCCACACGATCCCTTCAACGACGCCCGGCAGCGCCCACGGGAGGATGAGCACGGCGATCAGCACGGAGCGCCCGCGGAAGCGATGCTGCAAGGTGACTGCCATCGCGATGCCGAGCACCGTCGAGAGCGTCACCCCTATGACGACATAGATGAGGGTGTTGCCGATGCTCTCGCGCACCGCAGTGTCGCGGAACAAGCGCCGGAAGTTGTCGAGGCCGCTGAATCTGGTCGGCGGGTCGAGTGCCTGCACCTTGTAGAACGACGCGACGATCGTGTAACCCGCCGGCACCAGGGCCAGCGCCACGATGAACAACGCGAGCGGACTGACCAAGGCATAGGGAAGCACGTCGATCCGGCGCCGGCGGCGCTTTTGCGCCGCCGGACCAGATCCGTGCTCGTTCGCGGTGTTCGGCGACCGTGCGACGCGGGTCGACGCCCTCATCGTCGCGCGAGCACCACCCGGCTTCGTGAACTGCGCCGCATCATGAGCCGCTCGACAGCTTGTTCGCCGTGTCGGACATCGCCTTGATGGCATCGGCCACGCTCATCGATCCGGTCGCGGCTGCATGCAGGTTGGTGTACACCGCGCGGGAGAACTCCGGGTACCAGGACGGCGCACCTTCGGGAAAGACCGGCTTGGCGCTGTTCTTGAGCATGTCCGCGAGCTGAGCACCGGCGATCAGGGTGCCCTTCTGCGTCAGCAAGCTCACGCCGCTGAGCCTCGACGGCAGGAAGTACCCCGTCATGACCTTGTCCGGGCCGCTGACACCGGCGAAGTCGGCCTGGTTCTGCGCCTGAGTGAACCACTCGATGAACTTGGCAGCTGCGGCCGGGTACTTTGCCTGCTTCGGAATGCCGATTCCATCAGGGTTGCTCATGTTCGGGGCGGTCCCGCTGACGCCCGGAGTCGGCAGATAGACGATCTGGTTGACGACGCTCGAAGAATCCGGCAGGTCGTAGAGGCTGCCGACGTTGCCCGAGTAGTCGCCGAAGGTCGAGGCCACTGTGCCCTTTGCCATCAGGGTCTGCTGGCCCTGGCTGTCGGCGACGTTGATGTTGCCCGGCGGCACGAGGCCGTTCTTCAGTGCATCGACCATCCACTGCGCGGCCTTGTAGCCGGCCGAATCCGCCGTCGCGAACTGCGGTTTTCCGGCGCCGTCGAGAATCGTCCCGCCGAACGCGGCAGTGGTCTGGTACCAGTAGGTCGACAGTCCCTCAGCCGCAGCGAACGGAATGTTCAACGGGTACTGCACGACGCTCTTGGCCTTGATCTGCTGCAGATCCGTGGTGTAGTCGGCAATCGTCGTCGGCATCGTCGTAATGCCGGCCTTCGCGAAGAGTGCCTTGTTCACGGTGGTCACGAGGAACGACGCGTCGTAGGGGATCCCGACGACATGGCCGGCGTCGGTGAAGGACGTGATCTGCGGCATGTCCGCCGTCAACGACTTGGTGTCGATGTACTTCTCCATCGGGTAGAACCAGTTCAACTTGCCCAGCTCGCCAACGCGCGACCAGTCGACGTCCGTCGCATCGGCGAAGTAGGTCTTCGCCGTCGCTGCCGCCGCGATCTTCGTCTGCAGGCTGTCCCAGTCGGTGTTGGTCCAGGTCACCTTGATGCCGGTGCTCGCCGTGAAGGCGTCGAGGGACGCTTTGGGTGGGGGCGTCGTCGCCAGCGCCACCGTGATGGTGACACCGGAGGTCTTCGACGATCCGGAGCTGCTGCCACCTCCAGAACAGGCGGTCGCGATCATGCCCGTGCAGGCAAGCCCGACGGCCAATACCGCGGTCGTGGGGTGTCGTCGGATCGATGTCATGTGTCCCGAGCCCTCCTCGATGGCAGTTGGTACGCAGCGCCCGTAGGAGCGGGCCGCGCCGGCGTGCCGTCGCCGGCAGCGGTGCGCATATTGCGCGTTGTCGCCCTGGCGTGCGCAGAGCCTTGCAGCAGCTGCGCATTCAGTCAATGGATATCGCGCAACTGCGCAACTGATCGTTACTAAACAGACATATTGTTGCGCGAATGCGCAAGACTCGACGTTCTCATTGCGCAGTTAGCTGGTCGAGTGCGCATCTTTCTGGTAACTTCTCGGCTTGTGCAGCGCAAGCAACGCCTCAGCCAGATCGTCTCCGCGGTCGTCGAAGCGCGCGCCGTCGACGTCCCGACCCTCGCCGAGCAATTCGCCGTGTCACACGCGACGATCCGCCGCGACCTCGACCTTCTCGAACGGCAGCGCCTCGTGAGCCGAACGCGCGGCGGCGCGAGCACCCACGCGTCCTTCAACGACCTACCGCTGAGCTACAAGACCGCGCAGGACGCCGGGGAAAAGCGCCGGATCGCTCAGCAGGCGCTGACATTCCTCGACGGCGCGATGGTGATCGGCATGACCGGTGGCACCACAGTGACCGAATTCGCGCACCTCCTACTGGGGTTCGACGGGCTCACGATCGTGACGAACGCGCTCAACGTCGCGACCCACCTGGTGGCCAACCCGCAGCTGCGGGTATTCGCAGCCGGCGGGGAGGTGCGCAGCAGTAGCCAGGAGACTGTTGGCCACAGCGCCGAGACATTCCTGGCCGGCTACAACATCGACGTCGCGTTCATCGGCGTCGACGGCGTGAACGCCACCGGGTGCACCACGTATGACCCGATGGGCGCGCGCGTGAACTCGGTCTTGCACGATCGGGCGAGAACAACAATCGTGCTGGCCGACGCTACCAAGATCGGCCGGGTGGCGCTGGCCCAGGTCTGCCCCATGTCGGAGGTCGACGTGCTCATCACCGACGCGCGCGCCGCACCGGACGCCCTGGACGAGATTCGCAGCCAGGGTTGCCAAGTACTTGCCGTGTGATTGTCCAATCGGCGTCCAATGTGCGCGGCTATTGCGGGCTGCGTGTCCCTTAGCTGCGATCGTCGCCTAGCGGGCCAGGCCCGCCAGCCCAGGTGGTGCTTTGGGCGCCGGCGGCAGCAGCTATTCGCAGGCACTCTTCCAGCGGCAGCTGGCTGATCCACGCCTGAATGAACGCGGCGTTGAAGGTGTCACCGGCACCGGTCGTGTCGACCACCTCGACCGTCGGCGCCGGCACCCTGACGCATTCCCCAGCCCGGACGCCGAGCGCGCCATCCGCGCCGTCCTTCACCACGACGATTGGGCCGTACGACGCGAGCGCGCGGGCCGCCGCCTCAAGGTTGGCCGGCGTGGCAGACGTCACCTGTGCAGCCAACGCGATCGCCTCGGCGTGGTTCGGCAGCAACACGTCGACGTACGGCAAGACTTCGGCGACGCCCGACCACAGGCCGGCCGGGTCGGCATTGGTGTCGAGCGATGTCGTTGCTCCCGCCTGGTGCGCGCGCGCGAAGAGTTCCGGCAGCGCGGCCGCGAGTTCAGGTTGGAGGAAGAACGAGCTCGCGTGCACGTGCCGCGTGTGGCCGATCACGCTGACGTCGAGGTCGGCCCCGCCGAGCATCGGAATCGCGCCGAGGTAGGTAAGCGTGGTGCGGGTCTCCGGAGTGGACAGCACTACGGAGATGCCCGTCGGGTTGGCGGTCCTGGCGACGTACGAAACGTCGACCTGCGCGCGCTCCAGTTGCTGGATGACGAAGTCGCCGAACTCGTCGGCCCCGACCACTGACACCAGGGCAGTGCGCAGACCGAGCCGAGCGGCCGCGTGCGCGGTGATTGCGGCGGATGCGCCGAGTACGAGGTCGGCCGAGGACAGCAGTTGCTCCGATTGCCCGAACCGCGGGACGACGTCGCCACGAAGGATCAGGTCGGGGTTGGCGTCGCCGACGACGACGAGGTCGTAGCGCGGCCGGTCGGGGTGCACGCGCCGAGCCTAGAGCGGTCGTTCGGCATATGTACACAACCGCGCGCCGGGTCTGCACGTTCTTGCGCGATTCGCCGCACGCTGACACGATGTATGCATGGTCACGGTCACCTTCCTGGGTGCGGGCTCCGTCGAGTTCACCCGCCAACTGCTGCGAGATCTGCTCAGTTTCCCCGAACTCGGAGAGTTGCAGCTCGTGCTGCACGACATCGACCCCGACCGCCTTGCGCTCGCCGAGGCGCTGGCGGCACGCGCCGCTCAAAACCACGGTTCGCGCCTCAAGATCTCGGCCACCACCGACCGCCGCAAGGCTCTCGACGGGGCGGACTTCGCTGTCAACATGGTGGCGATCGGAGGCCATCGAGCGACGGTCGCCGACTTCGACGTCCCGGATCGGTTCGGCCTGAAGCAAACGATCGGCGACACCCTCGGGATCGGCGGCATCTTCCGAGCGCTCCGCACCTTCCCGTTCTTGGCCGATCTCGCCGACGACATGGCTGCGGCCTGCCCCGACGCCTGGCTGCTCAACTACACGAACCCGATGGCCATGAACATCGGGTACCTGTCGATGATTGCCCCAAGGCTGAAAGTGCTCGGGCTGTGCCACTCCGTGCACTGGACCGTGCACGGCCTCGCGGCGCTGGTCGGCGTCCCGTTCGTGGATGTCGCGTACACCAGCGCCGGTGTGAACCACCAAGCCTGGGTGCTGCGGTTCGAGCGTGCGGGCGAGAACCTCTACCCGCTGCTTGACGCTGCGATCGTCGCCGACCCCGAACTCTTGCGGCGGGTCCGCGTCGACATGTACCGGAGCCTCGGCTACTACCCGACCGAGACCAGCGAGCACTCGTCGGAATACGTACCGTGGTATCTGCACAACGAGGCCGAGGTGGCGAGGCTGCGGATCCCGATCCGTGACTACGTCGGCATCAGTGCGGCCAACGTTGCCGAGTACGAGCGGCTCCGGGCCGAGATGGCGGCCGGCCGCTACGACGAACCCCCCGAAGAGGCCGTCGAGTACGCCCCGCAGGTGATCCACAGCATGGTGACCGGTGCGCCCCGCGTCATCCAGCTCAACGTGCCGAACACCGGCCTCATCACGAATCTGCCCTCAGGCACTCCGGTTGAAGTGCCCGGCGTGATCGACGGAACCGGCGCGCGACCGGCATACGTGGGCGAGCTCCCGCCGCAGTGCGCCGCACTCAATCGCAACTTCCTGAATGTGGTCGACCTGACCGTGCGCGCGGCCGTCGAGCAGCGGCCCGAACACATCCGGCAGGCAGCGATGGTAGATCCGGCAACGGCGGCGACGCTTTCCGTCGACCAGATCTGGCAACTGTGCAACGACATGGTGGCGGCGCACGGCGACCTACTCGCGCCAGCGCTGCGCCAAACTCTTCAGCGCTGAGGACGCCGGCGAGACGTCACGCCCGGCCGCACCCCGCACGCCGCACCGAGCCCACTCACGCCTGGTGGACGGTCACGCCGGCCTTCGCGATCTGTTCCAGCTCCTCGGGATCGGCCGATGAATCGGTCACGAAGTCGGAGATCTCGCTGACCTCACCGATTCGCGCGAAGGCTCGGCGTCCGACCTTCGATCCGTCGGCGACCACGATCACCCGCGCGCCCCGGGTGAGCATCACCTTGTTGGTCTGCGCCTCGACGTCGTGATGCGTCGTCAACCCGCCGCTGACGCTGATGCCGTCGACGCCGAGCACGGCGACGTCGAGATTCAGCCCGTTCAGCGTGCGCTCGGCGATAGGACCGACCAGCTCGTAGGACTCGCTGCGTGCATTGCCGCCCGACACGACCAGGTTGATATTGGCCCGGACGGCGAGCTCGGAGGCAATGTTCAGCGCGTTCGTGACGATCTTCAGGCCGTCGCGGGTGGCGAGCGCGCGCGCGACCTCGGTCGTCGTCGTCCCGCCGCTCAGTCCGACCGAGTGGACGCCGTCGCCGATCAAGGTGGCCGCTCGTTGGGCGATGAGCCGTTTGGCCTCCTGCTGTCGGCCGCCGCGGTAGCGCATCGGCAGCTCGTACAGCACTCCGGACGCGACTGCACCGCCATGTGTTCGCTTGAGCAGTTGTTGCTGCTCGAGACCGTGCAGATCGCGCCGGATCGAGGCCTGCGAGACGCCGATTTCGGCCGCCAGTTCGGGCACGCCCACCGAGCCGTGCTGACCGAGCCGCTCGAGGATGAGTCCGAACCTGTCCTCCTGGCGCATGCGCACAGCATATGGATGCGCTACCGGTAGTTCGGCGCAACGTGCACACAACTGCGCAGAGTCGTGTGCGCAAACCCCGGAAAGACGCGGGGGTGACGGCTCAGCGCCCATTTCTGCGCAAACGCTTGTCCGAAGCCAAGCAAACGTGCAAGAGTGCACACTTCGGATGGATGAACGTGCACGATTGGATCAACGTGACACCCGCAGTAGACCCCGTGGGAGCGCCGGGGCCGCATCCGTCACCCACAACAGCAAGGAGCTCAACAATGCCGAGGTCCCGCTTGGCGCAGGTTGTGGCCGCAGGAGTGGTGCTCGTCGTACTAGCCGCATGTGGCAGCAGCTCCAAGAAACCAGCATCGCCAACCGCGCCGGGTGTCCAGTCGCCAACCGCGTCGAGCGTCCAAGCGTCAGCCGCGCCGAGCATCCAGTCGCCAGCCACGCCGAGCGTTCAGCCGCCGACGTCGTCGTCGGCTGCTCCAGCTGCAGAGCCGCTGACGGCGTCCATCACGATGTGGCACGGGTACACCGACGTTGAGGCGAAAGCCCTGGGCACTCTGGTCGACACGTGGAACACCGCGCACCCCAGCGGCAAGGTGAAGCTGGTCTTCGACGGCGGCAACGACGGCGCACTCCAAAAGACCACCGCCGCGTTCGTCGCCGGCAACTACCCCGACGTTGCCTACGAGTACGGCTCGTCGACGAACAATCTGGCCAAACAGCCGAAGCTGCTCGACCTCACCTCCCTGGTAAACGGCACGCAAGGCTTCAACTGGACCGACTTCTTCCCCGGCGAGCGGCTCGCAGCGACGGTCGGCGACAAGGTGGTTGGAGTGCCGGCGCTGCAAGACAATCTGGCGCTCGTCTACAACAAGAAGCTGTTCGCTCAGGCAGGTATCGCGCCGCCCACCAACGATTGGAGCTGGCAAGACTTCCGCGACGCCGCAAAGAAGCTCACGTCGTCCAACGGAAAGCAGTACGGCTGGGCCTACGTGAACGACGGTTCCGAAGACACCGTGTGGCGCTACCTCGCGATGCTGTGGCAGGGCGGCGGGCAGCTGCTCAGCTCGGACAACAAGTCCGCGGCATTCGACTCACCAGCCGGCCTCGCCGCGATGCAGCAGCTGCACGACATGGCCGTCGTCGACCACTCGGTCTACCTTGACAGCGGCAATGGCGACTACCTGAACCTGTTCAACAGCGGCAAGATCGCGATGTTGTGGACCGGCCCGTGGGACCTGTCGTCAATCAACAGCGACGTCCAGTACGGCGTCACGTACCTGCCGGCCCCCCCCGCCGGCACGCACCAGACGATCTCCGGGCCCGACGTGTACATGTTGTTCAACCATTCGAAGGCCGCGTCGAACACCGCCTGGCAGTTCGTGAACTGGTTCACCTCGCCGCAGATCAACCTGCAGTTCGCCGTCGCGACCGGCGACCTGCCGCTACGGCAATCGGAGACCACACTTCCCGACTACCAGAAGTTCCTCACCACGTATCCCGGTGACAAGACGTTTGTCGACAACCTGGACAACGTGAAGAACGCCCGACCGAACATCGCCTCGTACCCGGAGATTTCGGCGGCGCTCGGCCAGGCCGTCCAAGCCGTGCTGCTCGGCAAGTCTGCGCCGCAAGCCGCGCTCGATGCGGCGAAGAGCCAGGTGGAGGGAATCTTGGCGGGCTCGGGATGATCGCCTCCGCCGCGGGCGGGCGGCCGCGGCGACGAGTCCTCCCGGTTGGTGGGGTAGCGCGCCGTCGGGCCGATCATCTATCCGGCTGGGCGATGGTGGGCCCGACCGTGTTCCTGATCGGACTGTTCGGATTGGTGCCGCTGATCTGGTCGTTCGTGCTGTCGTTCCAGCACTCCGACCTCCAGACCAGCCCCACCTCGGCCGGCGTCCAGAACTATCGAGCGCTCTCGCACGACCCGGTGTTCTGGCAATCGGTACGCCAGACGCTGCTCTACTCGGTGCTGTTCGTCCCCATCACGCTCGTTGGCTCCTTGCTGGTCGCGGCGGCCATCAACCGCCGAATCCGCGGCATCACTCTTTACCGGTTGGCCATCTTCATTCCGGTGGTGACGTCGACCGTCGCCACCGGGGTGATCTTCAGCTGGGTGCTCGACCCGAACTTCGGGATCGTGAATTCACTGCTGCACAAGGTAGGAATTCACCAGCAGGGCTTTTTCAGCTCACCCGGGCAGGCCCTGTACTCCGTCGTCGCCATGACCGTGTGGGGTTGGCTCGGCTTCGGTGCGCTCATCTTTCTCGCCGGCCTGCAGGGCATTCCGGGCGAGCTGCTCGAGGCGGCTTCGATCGACGGGTGCTCGAAGACCCGTGCGTTCTGGTCAATCTCGGTACCTCTGCTGCGGCCGGTCACCGCGTTTCTCCTGGTGTGGCTGACGATCAACTCACTCCAGCTGTTCGACGAGGTCTACGTCACGACCAAGGGTGGCCCGCTCCACGCGTCGACTGTCGTCGTCTACTACCTGTACCAGCAGGCATTCCAGTATTTCCATGCCGGCTACGCCGCGGCGATCGCCTACGTGTTGTTCGCGGCGATCCTCGTCGTCACGTTGGTCGAGCTGCAGCTCAGCCGACGTCTCAACAGCGAGCAGGCTCCCTGATGGCAGCCGGGACGCAGGCGCGGATGCCAGCGGCTGCGAGTGCCGATCGTGCCCCTGCGCAGCGGCGGAAACGTCGCCGATGGCGCCCCAGTGGTTGGCACCTCGTTCTCCTACCGCTCGCGTTGCTGCTCATCTCGCCGCTTATCTGGATGGCGTTGACGAGCCTTTCGACCTTGGAGGAGACCCGGCGATTCCCGCCTGGGCTGCCGCACACCCTGCAATGGCACAACTATCTGTCTGCCTGGCGCGAATCACCGTTCGGGAGATGGCTGCTGAACAGCACCATCGTGTCGGTGGCGTGTGTGGTGGGCAACGTGGTCTTGTGCAGTCTGGCGGGGTACGCGTTCGCTCGCATCAGGTTCGCCGGCAGCCGCATCGTCTTCGTCGCCTTGCTCGCGACACTCATGGTGCCGTTCCAGGTCGTGATGATCCCGACACTCATCATCATCAAGGACCTTCATCTGGTCGACAGTCTGCCTGCACTCATAGCGCCGAACCTGGTCACGCCCTTCGGCGTGTACCTGCTCCGGCAGTTCTTCCTTTCGCTGCCGGCTGAGCTCGAGGAGGCCGCCATCATCGACGGCGCCGGCCGGCTGCGCGTGCTGTGGCAGGTGCTTCTCCCACTGATGGGGCCGCCGCTGATCACGTTGACAGTGCTGACCTTCCTCAACGTCTGGAACGACTTCCTGTGGCCCCTGATCGTCACGTCGTCGCCTGCCAACATGACCGTGCAGGTCGGGCTCGCTTCGTTCCAGAGCGCGCACTTCACGAACTGGCCGATCCTCATGGCGGGCACCCTGATGAGCCAGATTCCCGTGCTCCTGCTTTTCATCGCGGGGCAGCGCTTCTTCGTGAGCTCGATAGCTTCGACCGGATTCAAATGATCGTCACGGTCACGCCGAACCCGGCACTCGATGTGACCCGATCGATTTTGGTTGGTGTCGATGGTTCCGAGACTTCCGTGCGCGCTGGCTCCTACGCCGCCGGTCACAGGGGGAGGTCGCACACACAGGGGGTGGGCCGCCCGGGGGTTGAACCCGGAACCCGCGGATTAAAAGTAGCTCTCTGTAATCACTTTGAAGTCCGCTGAAATACATACGTGCAGGTCAGAGCGGTTTCGTCTCCATGCGAGTCCGTCACTGTCCGTAGTCTTCCAGCGGTGTGGCTGCCAGCGTGGCTGCCATTTTCAGACGACTACGCACGGTGGCGGAAGCAATTTTGGGGCTGCAGTCTCGGCCTACTCGGCGCCTCTCCGGCAGGTGCCGTCGCGGATCACCCGGGAAGCTATTCCAGCCGCCGGCGTCGATGCCGATGTCCATGTGGTCGACATTAGCCGCGGCGCTGTTCGCCGTCGAGATCCGCATGTGCCAAGACTCTCCGTCGCCGCTTGGCGCAGCTAACGGTTAACCCGACGCCTGCCTCGCACCCGGCGACCACGTCCAGTGCAAGGGTTGAGCGCGGACGCGTCTATCGCGCCGTGTGGTCGAGCAGCGAGTTGCGGCGACGTTCGTGGTGCGGGATGGGGAGGATAAGGCGGAGACCACCCGTCGCATGGTGTTTGGCTGGTCGGCTTCGCGTTCCGGTCGGGCGAAACGGTCGCGCCGGTACCGTTGGTGAGGCAGTCAGCTTGCACTGTGGCATGGCTTGTCGGGTGAGCCTCTGCTGACGCAAAGCCACAACAGCGTGGAATCCCCGCTCCAGTCCGGTGGTCCCAGCAGTCCAATCAGCGCGGTGGCCAACGCATTGTGGCCGGATCCGGGCCCGAGCAGCACGGCGCCAACGTCCCAATGGGCGAGATCGGACGCCACGGCCTGTCGCTCGGTTGGCGTGGTTCCCGCGCCGTGGGTACCGTCGGCAACGTGCTGCAGCAGGGTTGTCGTCTGGCGAGCCGCATCGCCGTCGATGACACCGCGACCGTCCCGAGCCGGCCCGATGAAGTAGCCGCCGGGCATCTCGAACCGAAATCCGGTGTCGGTTTGCCACCGCATCGGATCGGTGAAGTTTCGGTCGGGAAACGGCGCCACCAGCACGGTTTCGCCGGCCGGTACATGTCGTGCGGCTTCGACAACAGCGCTCGATGTGGTCGCGATATCCGCGCTCGGGAATGGGATCGGCAGCAGCGGCAGCATGATCGCCGCTGCGACGGAAGCGGCTGCGAGCCGATGTTCCCGTAGCCGCGTGAGCGCGATTGACAGAACCGCGGCGGCCGCTAAGGGCGTGAACAGCGCGAACCGCCCGACGGCCACATTCGCGGCCAGCGGCAAGTGCCGCACCAGCAGCCACGGCAGCGGCACCCGGGTCTGGTGTCCGTGGATGTTTAGGTGCTCGCCGAGCGAGAAAGTCATCGTCATCGCCGCGGTCAACACGGCGAGGCGGGCCGCCAGGTCGCGCCACAACAAGACAAGCGCCACCGGGAGGAACACCAGCAGGGGCCAGCCGATGTAGGCCACGTATTCTGCTGGATTCGGTCTCGTCGCGAGCGCGCTCGCGGCCGAAGACTGCGTGTGCAGCAGCATCAGCTGCGACGGCGTGACGAATTCGGCCAAGTCAGCTTTGACATAGTCGGGGGCGAGCGGGCTGCCGTGCTGCGTCAGCGGGCCGTGCAGTTGAATCCAGAGCGGATAGCCAACCAGGGTGACCGCGAACGCGATCGCGGCGCAGAGCGCCAAGCCGACAGATCGCAGTCTTCGGGCCGCCGCCGCCGGACGGAAGAGGACGATCCCCGTCAGCAGCACGCCTGTGACGAGCACAGCGTCGTACAGAAGCTCTTCGCCTGTCAGTAGCTGCGCGGACGCCAACGCGCCGAGCCGCAGGCCGCCAAGAACAGGTCTGACGCGGCCGGTGCACACGTCGAGCGTGGCCGAGACAATCACCGGGAGCAGCGGCGCGAAGACAAGCGAGACATGCCCGATCGCGGCGTGCATCATGCCGGGCGAGAATCCGTAAAGCGCGCCACCCGCGACGGCCGGCCACCACCCCGCGCCGGCGTGCCGCAGCAGCAGCCGGTGAGCCGTATATGCAGAACCGGCGAATCCCACCACGAGAAGAACGTTGTAACTCGCCTGTGCGCCCGCCACCAACGTGATCGGGCTGAGCACAACTCCTGGCAGAAGCAACGACGTATTCCACATCGCATTTACGCCAGTCGGAGCATTCATCGCATGAGTGATCAACGAGAAGTGGCCACCGCTGAGCTGGTGGGCGATCCACGCCAGCCACCAGGTGTAGAGGTCGGTGTCGTGCGGATTGCCAGCCACCATGCGATGCGCCGGATGCACCCACAATCGTGCGGTAACCACGACCGCCGCCAGCACGTACACCCCTGCCGCGGTCGCTCGCGGCGCGCGAATCCCTGACGGCCGTTCATGCGAGGCGTGGCGCGCACGCCGTGGCCCGCCCACCACCGTCCCGCCGCTGACGTCATCACCCGTCTCGGGAGACTCACGTCGACGTCGCAGGCTCCGAGGGACGATGAGGTTCACCCCAACGGTGGACACGCGGTCAGGCGGCGTGTGCCGTCTGCAGGTGGAAGCTTTCGAATAGTACGGGCGTGCGCTGCCTATCGAGGAGTGCCGACGGTTGCGGTTGTAGCGGTCTTCCGTCCAGGCGCCGGCTAGTGGTGCGACGTCGGCTTTGGCAGCCCACCGCCACCGGTTGTAAAGCTCGGTGTTCAACGTTGACCAAAACGTCTCGGCGGCGGCGTTATCCCAGCATTGACCAGCCAATCCGGGGGTGGAGTTTCCGATTGCGTGAGAGTTCTTCAGCCCGTCGTGCGACCGGTTCGTCGTTCACACAGTCCATGCGTTCCTTCGTTCCACCCGGCGACGAATAGTCGCAATCCTGACTTCCAAGGCCGCCAGATTCTGCAC
>PLCK01000112.1 GCA_003134755.1 Actinomycetota bacterium
TAACCAACTCGTAGGGCAGGTCACGGCGTGTTCGGTCTCGCGTTACTGCAACTCCTTGGCGCGCTGTGGATCTATGGACGGCTGCCAGGTCTGCGAGCCGCGCCGCGTCCGGTGGGCAAGCTGCACCGGGCCAGTGGACTCGTGCTGTTCGTGGCGACAGTGCCGGTCGCCGTCCATTGCATCTGGGCCTACGGCTTTCAGACGTCGCCGACCCGAGTATTCGTGCACTCGCTGGCCGGCTGCCTCTTCTATGGAGCATTCGCCGCCAAGGTGGTTGTCGTCCGGAGTCGCAGATTGCCCGGCTGGGTGCTGCCGGTCGCGGGTGGCGTGATATTCACGGTCGTCGTCGTCATCTGGTACTCAGCGGCGTTGTGGTTCCTCAACGGTTACAAGCTGCCGTTCGGCACGTGAAAGACTGGTCGCGTGACGGCGATCATTCTCGACGGCAAAGCGACCGCAGCGGTCATCAAGGCCGACCTGACAATCAGAGTGGCGAGCCTGCGTCAACGCGGGGTGGTCCCTGGGCTCGGAACCGTGCTGGTCGGCGACGACCCCTCGAGCCGCGCCTACGTTGCGGGCAAGCATCGCGACTGCGCGGAGGTCGGCATCGCNNGTCCGCAACCGTGCACGCCGCGCGGCTGCGTCGAACTCCTGCGCCGCTACGACGTCCCGATCAACGGGGCGGACGTTGTGGTGGTCGGACGCGGCGTGACAGTCGGCCGCCCGATCGGGCTGCTGCTTACCCGGCGCAGCGAGAACGCGACTGTCACCCTGTGCCACACCGGCACCAAAGACCTGGCCGGCCATGTCCGGCGCGCCGACATCGTGGTGGCCGCAGCAGGCGTGCCAGGCCTGATCACGGCCGACATGGTGTGGCCCGGCGCTGCGGTACTTGATGTCGGCAGCACTCGTGTGGTTGGCGAGGACGGCAAGACGAGATACACCGGCGATGTCGACGCTGCGGTTCTAGAGGTGGCCGGCTGGCTGGCCCCGATGCCGGGAGGCGTGGGCCCCATGACGAGGGCGATGCTGCTGACGAACGTAGTCGAGGCGGCCGAACACACCTTGGCCCGTTAGCCCGCCCGCAGTACGGCAGCTGATCGCCCGTTTCCGCCGTCGGCATTGGCGACGGGTGGCGTCGGAAGCGGCCGGACGACGCCCGCGCTGATCACCTCGTTGGCGAGCCGCGAACGGCGCCCAATGCCCTCGTGAATGCCGAACTTGGCGTAGAGGCGTAACAGATGCTGCTTGACCGCGGCCTCGGTCACGACCAGCTCGGCCGCGATCTCTCGCGCCGTGGCAGCTTCGACGAAAGCCTCCTGGGACAAAGCCGGGCGGCACAGTGCCGTCAGCACGTCGACCTCGCGGCGGGTCAGGTCGGGTGCGTTTCCGCGCCGAACCTTGGTCGGCTGGTCGTCGATGTCATTACAGAGGAGGCCAGCGACCCGGCAACGCGCGGCTCCGAACGATATGACGTCGCCTTCCGACAGCAGCCGGCGACCGACCGGACGGCCGTTGACACGGGTGCCGTTCGACGAGAGGCCGAGGTCGCTGACGTACAGATACGGCCCCCGGCGCACCAGTTCGGCGTGCAGGCGGGAGACCGTCGGGTCGGTCAGCCCGACGTCGATCCCATCCCCCCTGCCGACCGTCGTCACCTCTGAGTCGAGCGTGAAGACCTCGCCGGTGTCTTCGATACGCAGGTGCGGCGCGTCCACGGCTGCCCCTTCTCGGACCACGAATTGCTGTCGGCCGGCAAGGTGACGTAGTACCCGGCCAGGTGACGGTTGGAACGCTCCAGGGCGGCTAGAATGATCGAACGCGCTGGCGGGCGCGCCCCCATCCAGGAGGCCCCGATGTCACCCGAGACGGTCGAAGCTCTGGCGCGACCCGACCTCGCGGTCGTCGTTTCCGACGCGTCCGTCGTTTCCGTCGTTTCCGTCGTTTCCGTCGTTTCCGTCGAGTCCGTCGAGTCCGTCGCGTCCGTCGCGTCCGTCGCGTCCGTCGTTTCCGACGAGTCCGTCGCGTCCGTCGTCTCCGACGAGGCTGCTGAGGTCGAGGCGACCGCGGTTCCGGTGGTCGCCCACGAGCGCCGCTCGGGCCTCGTGAGCGAGTTGCCCCTCACGCTGGTGATCGGCGGTGCTGGCGCCGGCCTCGTCGTGATCGCGATGCACCATTTCCGGTGGGGCAACCTCGTCATCGGCGGTTCGCTGCTGGTCGCCGCGCTGCTGCGACTCGTGCTCCCGACCCGCCAGGCTGGGCTCCTCGTCGTCCGCGGGCGGGTCACCGACGTCATCACGACGGCGGCGATCGGTGGGGCGCTGTTGCTGCTCGCCTTCGTCACCCGCACGTGATCCGGCCGGCCCGGCGCAATAGCATGACGGGCGTACTGCCGCCGCGCTAGGGAGCCTGATCGAGATGACAAGTGCGCGTAAGGGCAAGGTCAGTGTCGTGGGGGCCGGCTTCTACGGGTCCACGACGGCGCTGCGCTTGGCCGAGTACGACATCTTCGAAACCGTCGTTCTCACCGACATCGTCGACGGCAAGTCCGAGGGTCTCGCGCTCGACATGAACCAGTCGCGCCCGATCGAGGGCTTCGAGACCGCGGTCGTCGGCCAGACCACGACGCCGGACGGCGAGGGCTACCAGGCGACCGCCGGCTCCGACATCGTCGTCATCACCGCGGGACTGCCCCGCAAGCCCGGCATGAGCCGGATGGATCTCATCGAGACCAACGCCAAGATTGTTCGGGGCGTCGCTGAGAACGTCGCAAAGCATGCGCCGAACGCCGTCGTCATCGTGGTCTCGAATCCGCTCGACGAGATGACAGCTCTGACCCAGCTCGCGACGGGGTTCCCGAAGGCACGCGTTCTCGGCCAGGCCGGCATGCTCGACACCGCGCGCTTCAGCAACTTCGTCGCTGCCGAGCTGCACGTGCCGATCGGCGCCGTCCGCACCCTCACGCTCGGATCGCACGGCGACACCATGGTCCCGGTTCCCTCGCAGTGCACGGTGACCGTCGACGGCCAGCAGCGGGCGCTCACCGATCTCCTAGGGGCAGACAAGATCGAGGAGTTGGTCACCCGCACCCGCAATGGCGGCGCCGAGATCGTGGCGTTGTTGAAGACAGGCTCGGCGTACTACGCGCCGTCGGCGGCGGCCGCCCGGATGGCGCGAGCGGTTGCCGAAGATGCGGGCACCGTGCTGCCCGTATGCGCCTGGGTCGACGGCGAGTACGGGATCAATGGCGTCTACCTCGGCGTCGAGGCCGAGATCGGTGCCGGCGGCGTGAAGAGAGTCGTCGAGACCCAGCTGTCAGGCGACGAGCTAGCCGCCCTGCACGCCGCTGCGGAGGCCGTCAGAGCCAAACAAGCCGACGTCGCCGACCTCTAAAATTCCTTTATCCCACAGGGAGATTCGCACGATGGCAAAGATCAAGGTGGCCCGTCCGGTCGTCGAGTTGGACGGCGACGAGATGACGCGCATCATCTGGCACTTCATCAAGGACCAGCTGATCCTGCCGTACCTTGACGTCGAACTCGAGTACTACGACCTCGGCATCGAGCATCGCGACGCCACCGACGACCAGGTCACCGTCGACGCCGCCAATGCCATCAAGAAGCACGGCGTAGGCGTGAAGTGCGCGACCATCACTCCCGACGAGGCGCGTGTCGAGGAGTTCGGGCTGAAGCAGATGTGGAAGTCGCCGAACGGCACTATCCGCAACATCCTCGGTGGCGTGATCTTCCGCGAGCCGATCATCATCAGCAACATCCCGAGGCTCGTGCCGAGCTGGACGAAGCCGATCGTCATCGGCCGTCACGCGCACGGCGACCAGTACGAGGCCACCGACTTCGTCGTCCCCGGCCCTGGCACGGTCACGATGACCTACACGCCGACAGACGGCGGCGAGCCGATGAGATTCAACGTCGCCACGTTCACCGGCGGTGGCATCGCGATGGGCATGTACAACTTCGACGATTCGATCCGCGACTTCGCCCGCGCCTCGATGCGGTACGGGCTCGACCGCAATTACCCGGTCTATCTGTCGACCAAGAACACNNGACGGGCGCTTCAAGGACATCTTCGCCGAGGTCTTTGCCGAGGAGTTCGAGCAGGAGTTCAAGGCGGCCGGCCTCACCTACGAGCACCGCCTCATCGACGACATGGTGGCGGCCGCAATGAAGTGGGGGGGCGGCTACCTCTGGGCGTGCAAGAACTACGACGGCGATGTTCAGTCCGACACGGTCGCGCAGGGCTTCGGGTCACTCGGCCTGATGACCTCGGTGTTGACGACACCTGACGGCCGTACGGTCGAGGCCGAGGCGGCACACGGAACGGTCACCAGGCACTACCGCATGCACGAGCAGGGGAAGCCGACGTCGACGAACCCGATCGCCTCGATCTTCGCGTGGACGCAGGGCCTGGCCCGCCGAGGCAAGCTCGATGACACCCCCGACGTGGTCGCCTTCGCGCAGGCTCTCGAGACGGTGTGCATCAAGACCGTCGAGAGCGGCAAGATGACGAAGGACCTCGCCGTGCTCGTCGGCCCACAGACGTCGTGGCTCACTACAGAGGAGTTCCTCGCGGCGATTGATGCGAACCTGAAGGCGTCGGCTGGCTAGTCTTTCGGCCATGACTCGGGACGCCGCGGCCGCGTGGGACGCGCTTGGTCGCCGCGACCCGCACTGGGCGATCCTGTCCGAGCCCGGCCGCCAGGGTCAGTGGGACGACGAGAGCTTCTTCGCCACCGGTCGCGCTGAGATCGATGCGACCTTGGCCGAACTCGATGGTGTCGTCGCCCAGAAGGCGTCGGCGCTCGACTTCGGCTGTGGCCTGGGGCGGCTCAGCCAGGCGCTCGCCGTCCACTTCGAATCGGTGACCGGAATCGACGTGGCGCAGTCGATGATCGATGGCGCGCGGGCACGAAATCCGCTGCCTGATCGCATCACGTTCGTCGTCAACACTGCCACGACGCTGCCCTTCGACGACGCGACCTTCGATTTCGCCTACTCCAATCTCGTCCTCCAGCACATTCCGCCGCCGGGAGCCGAGGGCTACATCCGCGAGCTCGTGCGCGTACTGCGGCCCGGCGGCGTCGCCGTATTCCAGGAGCTCTCGCACCTGTCGCCGTCGCTGCGCAACACCGTGCGGCGACTCGTGCCCGGCGGCGTCCGGCTACTGGTGCGCAGGGTCCGGGTCGGATGGGCCGCGCCGATGACCATGGACGGCGTTCCACGCCGGCAGGTGGTTGCGTTGGTCGAGGGCGCCGGTGCCGAGGTTCTCGAGATCCGCCCGGACGACGCCGGCGAGCCGGTGTGGAAGGGCTACCGCTACACGATTCGGCGGTTGCCGGGAGCCGTGCCGTGAAGGTCGCTCTCGACGTCGCTGTCGTACTAGCGCTCGTCCTGATCGAAGGACTGTTCGTCGGTGTAGAGATCTCGCTGGTCTCGTTGCGCGACAGTCAAGTCAAGGGCATGGCAAGCAGGGGACGTCGCGGTGCGGCCGTCGCCCACCTGGTGGGCAATCCGAACCGGTTCCTGGCAGGCGTGCAGATCGGCGTGACACTCTGCGCTCTGCTGTCGTCGGCGTACGGTGCAGTCACGCTCTCGGACTCCGCGGCGAGCGGATTGGCCGATCTCGGTCTGAGTGATCGCGCCTCCCACGTGATCGGATTCCTCGCGGTGACATTGACGATCTCCTTCGTCACGCTCGTCGTGGGCGAACTCGTGCCCAAACGCCTCGCGTTGCAACGAGCGGAGAAGGTCGCGCAACTCGCGGCGCCCAGCCTCGACCGGTTCGCCAGCCTGATGCGGCCGTTCATCTGGTTGCTCTCGATGTCGACCGACGTCCTCGTGCGGTTGGCCGGCGGCGACCCCGACGCGACTCGGGAGGCGATCAGCGAGGAGGAGTTGCGCGGCCTTCTCGCGAGTCATCAATCGCTCGGCCGCGACGAGCGCCGGCTCATCAACGAGGTCTTCGTCGCCGGTGACCGGAAGCTGCGCGAAGTGCTTGTACCGCGCACGGAAGTCGAGTTTCTCGATGCGTCGATCACCGTCGCGCAGGCTCTCGCGACGGTTGCCTCGGGTCCGCATTCGCGGTACCCGGTCGTGCGCGGCTCGCACGACGACGTCGTCGGATTCGTGCACATTCGCGACCTCGTCAGCGCGCGGGCGGAGGCGGATCCGCGATCGGTTCGTATCGGCGATCTGGTGCGGCCGGTGAAGATGCTGCCCGACGGCAAGAACGTGCTCGCCGCGCTGTCGGAGATGCGCAGGGAACGCCAACACCTCGCGATGGTCATCGACGAGTACGGCGGAACGGCGGGGATCGTCACTTTGGAGGATCTGGTCGAGGAGGTC
>PLCK01000007.1 GCA_003134755.1 Actinomycetota bacterium
GCTGACCATCACCGGGCCGGCCACCAACGGATGCAAGGCCCGGCTCGCCGTCACTACTTTCGTTTGCTGCAACTTTCCGGATCCGACGCCGATCACAGCCGGGTGCACCGCGCGAATGCAGGACAACGACGTGTTGATCACTTGCCCGGACGGCATCTACCTTCTGCCGCCGAGCGTCGCCAGCCCGCAGTCCACCCTGCCCGGGAGCAGCCCACCCGCCAGCACACCGCCGCCCATGCCGCCGCCGCCCACGCCATGACCCGTGCCTGCACGGTCGACCACCTTCACTCAGCAACCGTCCGAGGGGCCAAGCGGCTATCCCACCGAGAACCAACTGCGCCCGCCGGGAAGTACGCCTTGACGAACGATCCCGCTACGCGCGCCGCGATCCGACCCGCCCGGGCACTACGGGCTTTCCCCTGCGTCGCCGTCCCGGCGGTGGGTTTGGGCACGACCGCCCCGCCATAGGCTTGCCATCGACTGCGACCGTCACGGCCGAATGGCTCCGCTCCGACGTTTGAAGACCTACTGGTGGCGCTAGTTGAGGCGCCACTTTTGTGCGATGGTCCCGTTGCAGGTCCACATCCGCAGCAGCGTCTGGATGGCGGTCGCGCCACCAGGANNACAGACCATTAAGCGCACTGAGCAACGAGCCATCGGGTTGAAGTGTCCATTGTTGCGCGGGCGTGCCATTGCACGGGTAGATGTCCACCGGCGCATTCATTCCTCCATTTGGCGCTAGCGAGCCGTGCTGTACATCAAGACAACTCCCGCCAAAGACTCGGAACGATCCGTCCGGCGCTGCGTTCCAATACTGCGCGCTCGTCCCGTCGCAGTCGTACAGCCATACGAGAGTGTAGGGATCGGTCCAACCATGTTGAGGAACTATGCATCGGCCCGAAGGCGTCTGGGAGACCACGAACCCGGTTCGAGGCGCCACCACAAGAGAGGACACTGACGCGGGACCTGATACCGCAGCGTTGTTCGCTGTAACAGTGAAGAAGTACGAGGTGCCGTTCACCAGCCGCGGCACGGTAATCGCGCTGGCGGAAGCGTCTGTCGAGACCGTCTGACCACCTGGGAACGCCGTCACCGTATATCCAGTAATCGTAATCGCCTCGAACGGGCCAACCGGGGCCGACCAGGTCACGATCACTTGCCCATTGCCGGGAAATGCGGCGACGTTCGTCGGCGCGTCTGGAATTGCTGCGGGCAGGCGCCACGATTGTTCTTGACTTCCGTTGCAAGTCGAAAGCTGAAGCGGTGTCCTGATCGCGGGGTTGCCGCCAGTCACGTCGACGCATAGGCGCGACAGCTGGTTGACGATCCTTCCGCCCGGCCCCGCGCGCCATTGTTGCGTTGGACTTCCGCTGCAGCGCACACTGATTAACGCAGCTCCGTCGACCGCGGCGCCGAGCCAATCAAGGCAGTTCCCGCCAAAGACCTGCAGGCTGCCGTCGGGCGCAGCGGTCCACGTCTGCGACGGGCCACCGTTGCAGTCGTACAGCCACAACGGAGTCCCCTGCGCCGTGAAGCCGTGTTGGACGTCCATGCACCGACCGGCCAACCCGACGACCGGTCCAGTCCGCGCTCTCGCATTTGCGCACCCCTGGCCTGGGTACTCGCTGTAGTTGTCGTTAGACCATAGCTTTTGTACCGTGAAAGTACCGGTGCCGAGCACTACCGTGGTGGGCTGTAGGTTGCACAGATCGCCGATCTCAGTGTTCGTCCCTGCAGTTCTCCGCCAGCCCAAATCGGCATGCGGATCCGTCATAAGCTCGGCGTACTCGTGCGAGGCGACCAACGTGATCCCCGCCACCACGCCCCCGCCACATCCACCGAGGTCGGTCATATACGGCAGAACAATGTACGGGACGCTTCCGTGCGTCCATCCGTGGAATGCGCACGCCCCTTGACGATTGACGTCGTCCGGCAGTTGGCCTTGCGGCGTTACAACCATCACGATCGCGTTGGCCGTATCCGGTGCAATGCCGAAATGATTCCGCGCATTTTCTGACTCAAACTGAGTTTCGACCGTCTTCGTCGCAGGCGAGGCGTTGTCCCACCAGACGCCACCGATGGTCACCTTTGAATACGGCGGCGAGACGCTCCCCGGTGGGCAGCTCTGTGAGTTGGTGGGTACCCCTTGGCAGTACTGCGTTAGGATCGATGACCAGCCCTCATAGTTCGTGCCAAGGCCGTCGAAGAATCCTTGCAGTATCGCCGCCTGATTGGCGGGGTCCCCCGTCGGGAAGTACATGTACCCCTGCGCGTCTGTTGCCGGCGTGCCCCACTGGCTGCCATAGAAATCGAAATAGATCGTGGGCGAGGCTGTGACTACAGGCCCGCCTTGATAGTTGAGGTCGGCTCCCACGTTGCCCGTGACATTGGGGTTGACGACGGGCGGCGCGGTGGTCGTCGAATCCGCCATGTAGTGCGGCGCGTCGCCGGGAGCAGGTGGCGCGGGTTGTACGGATGCTGACACAGCCGAGGCCGGGCCGGTGCCAGCTGCCGTGGTGGCCGTGACGGTGAAGGTGTAGGCGGTTCCGTTGGTCAGCCCCAGAATCGACACGACGGTTAGGCCCGACGTGGAAGCTGTCGCGCCACCCGGTAGTGCGGTCGCGGTGTAGCCGGTAATCGGCGAACCGCCATCCGAGGCCGGCGGCTGCCACGAGACAACTGCCTGCCCGTCGCCCGAAAGAGCCTGCACGCCGATCGGCGCGCCGGGCAGGCCTGTACTCCCAGCTG
>PLCK01000183.1:0-16884 GCA_003134755.1 Actinomycetota bacterium
CTGGCCGCGGCCGAGGCGCTTGCGGTGACCCGGTCGCATGGCGTCGTCGACGTCGTCGGCGGCGAACGCACGGTCCTGCTCACCTTCGACCCTCAGACGACCGACCTCGGTCGCCTCGACGAACTGATCGCGAACTGCCTGGAGTCGTTGCGGCCCCTGCACCGCGCCGACGCGGACGAGTTCACGATTCCGGTCCGCTACGACGGCGTCGATCTTGACCAGGTCGCCGGCCTGACCGGTCTCGATGTGTGCGAGGTGGTAAGGCGCCACCAGGCTGGTAGCTACGTCGTCGCGTACCTCGGCTTCGCGCCGGGGTTCGGTTATCTCGACGGTCTGGATCCCGCGCTGCACGTACCGCGGCTGGCTGCGCCACGCACCCGCGTCGAGGCAGGCGCGGTGGCGATCGCGGGGGGAAGGGCGTGCGTCTACCCGCGCGCATCACCAGGCGGCTGGCGGGTGCTCGGGCATACCGATGTGGTGTTGTTCGACCCGGCTGCCGACCCGCCGACGCCACTGCGGGCCGGGCGGCGCATCAGGTTCGTCGCGCAATGACGGCCATCACGCGGCCCATGATCGTCGTCGAAAGGGCCGGACTCCGCACCACCGTGCAGGACGCCGGTCGCCCGGGGTTCGGCCATCTCGGCGTCCCCCGATCTGGCGCGGTCGACGGGTTGAGTCGCCGACTCGCAAACGAACTCGTCGGCAATGCCGGCGACGCCGCCGTCCTCGAGACGACGTTCACCGGGCCCCGGCTTCGTTTCGAGCAGGCGGCAGTCGTCGCGTGTTCGGGAGCTGTGGCGACTGTTCGCCTCGGCGCCGAGGAGGTGCCGTTTGGTGCCCCGGTGCGAGTAGGGCCGGGCCAGGTTCTCGACATCGGCAGCGCCGCGCTCGGATTGCGTACCTATGTTGCGGTCGCGGGCGGGTTCGACGTCGCGCCGGTGCTTGGCAGCAGGTCGACCGACACGCTGTCAGGCCTCGGGCCGGCGGTTGTCATGACCGGCGATCGGCTCCCGGTCGGCACGCCGGCCGTCACCGGCTTCGCCCGCAGCGTGCCGGGTGACCTGCTGGCGTTTGTGCTGGGTGCCGGACGCCGGCCGGTGCGGCTCATATCCGGGCCGCGGGTCGACTTGTTGTCGCCGGGCTCGCGCGAGGCGCTCTTCGGTGCGGAATTCATCGTGAGTCCGGCCTCCGATCGGGTCGGTGTGCGGCTCTCGGGCCCGGTGCTGAGCCAGCTCGGCGATGGTGAGGCCGACACCGAAGGCATGGTCACCGGAGCGGTTCAGCTGCCAGCGGGCGGCGAGCCTGTCGTCCTGCTGGCCGACCATGCCGTGACCGGTGGCTACCCGGTCGTCGCGGTAGTCGCGACCGTCGATCTGCCGCTGATCGGACAAGCCAGACCCGGCACCGGGCTGCGGTTCGTGGAGGTCTCGGCTGCTGCGGCCCGCGAGGCCAACGCACAGGTCGAAGCCCGCGTCCGTGCTCTGGGCGGTCGTTGAGGTGTCAGGTCGCGTCGACGTCGTACGGCGCCGGTTGTGCCACCGCGGCTGCGGTGGTGGTGGCCGCGGGTTTGGTCAGTGACGGCTTCGACGCTTCACTGGACGTGAGATCGCTGTCGAGGCCGTCGAGCAGGTGCTTGCGGACGAACGCACGCGGGTTGAGGTCGGCGAGGTCGAAGTCGCCGACGGTGTCTCCGAGCTCAGCTTTCAGCTCGGTGCGGGCCGCCTGGGCCATGCCGCGCAGCTGCCGCAGCATCCGGCCGGCGTCGCGGGCGATCTCCGGCAACCTGTCAGGGCCGAAGATGGCGACCGCGATGATGCCGAGCACGAGCAACTTCCACATGCTCAGGTCGAACGGCACGATCGCACCTCACAGTCGGGACTTCAGGTTACCGGTCGACGGCGCTCCAGGCAGCCGCTCCCAAGGTTTCGCTGGGCGGCCGAGAGGTTCGCCGCAGCAGGCCCGACCGGATGTCACCCTCGCGGTTAGTGGCCGGCCGCCTTGTATTGCTCGAGCACGGTCGCCGGGATCCGGCCGCGCTCGGGCACCGCGACCTTGTTCGCCTTGGCCCAGGCCCGAACCGCGCGCGGGTCGGCGGCGACTTCGATACGGCGCTGGACGACCGTGCGCCCGCGGCCACGGCCGGTGGTGCGCACGAGTCGGCGTCCGCCCTCGATGTAGGCAACCATCGCGGCGCGCAATCGATCGGCGTTGCGCTTGCCCAGGTCGATCTCATACTCGACACCGTCGAGCCCGAAGCGAATCGTCTCGACGGCGTTGCCGCCATCGATGTCGTCGATGAGGTTGACCGAGACCCTTTGTGCCATTGGTGAGTTTCCCTTTGTCGTGTGCGGCTGAGTCCCGTGCTGCTGACGGCCCGCTGTTCCATCATCGCAGGACGGCGATCTGTCCAGCAGCTCATCCCTGACCCATTAGCCAACCGTCGGTGGACATTCGGCTGATGCGCGCCCAAATGATCGGAAGGCAGACTTACTGCCGAGTACAGGAGGTGGCGCGTGGCAGCTGTGCACCAGGCATCGGGAGACCCCGACTTCGTCGGCGAACGTTGGCGCAACGCGCTTGCCGAGCTGGAATACGCCGAACGTCATGGGTCGCCGGCCGACGAGGTGGAGCGCCTGGCAAACGAGGTGATAGAGGCACGGGTCGCGATGTTCCAGGCGGGCGTCCGTGGCGGCTGGGCGTTGCCCGCGTTCGTGCAGAGCGCGATCGACCGCGACCGCCAACTTCTGCAGGTGTATCCCGAGGAGTGGAACGGCACTCTCTAGTCGGTAGCAAATTAGTCCGTAGCAAATCCGTAGCGAAGCGGTAGCTGCGAACATGCACAAGTGCGCGCTCCCCTGATCCGCCCCATGCTCGCAACTGCCGGGCCGCTACCGAGCGGGTCAGCGAAGGACCGTGATTGGGCGACCGAGATGAAGTGGGACGGCGTCCGAGCTGTCGCCTACATCGCGCCGGGTGAACTCGCCCTGGTGAGCCGTAACGATCGCGACGTGAGCGTTTCCTATCCCGAACTCGACGGGCTGCCGGCAGCTGTCGGCGTCCGCGAAGCTGTTCTTGACGGTGAGATCGTCGCGGTCGATGCGCTTGGCCGCCCGGACTTCGGACTCCTTCAGTCGCGGATGCACATCGCCGATCGTGGCAAGGCGGCGAAGCTTGCCGAGCGGACGCCGGTGAACTACCTGCTCTTCGACGTGCTCAGCATCGACGGTCAGAGCACGATCGCGTTGCCATACGCGAGGCGGCGCGCTCTCCTGACCGAGCTCGACATCGCGGCCGACCACTTCGCGGTTCCGCCGGCATTCGACGGCGACCCTGCGCACGCGCTGGCCGCCAGTGGCGAACAAGGCCTCGAAGGTGTCGTGTGCAAGCGGCTCGACTCGGTGTACATCCCTGGCCGGCGATCGGCGTCCTGGGTGAAGGTGAAGCACCAGCGAATGCAGGAGGTCGTCGTCATCGGCTGGGAACCCGGGCAGGGACGCCGGGAAGGCGAGGTCGGTGCGCTGTTGCTCGCCGTGAACTTCGAGGGCGAGTTGCGCTACGCCGGCCAGGTCGGCACCGGCTTCTCCGACGCCACGCTGACTGACCTTCGGCGCGCCTTGAAGCCGTTGGTCGTCAAGACGCCGGCCGTGGCCGACGTCCCGAAGTTGCAGTCCCGGAACGCAGTCTGGGTCAGGCCCGAACTTGTCGGCGAGGTCGTTTTCTCCGAGTGGACCCACGATCGACGGCTCCGGCATCCGTCGTGGAGAGGACTGCGACCCGACAAGTCGCCGGCGGACGTAAAACCCGAATAGCGCCTGAAACTGCTAGTACGCTGCGCCGATGGTCGACGTCGAGCAGCTGACCGACCCCGTCGCGTACCACGGCGAAGGCCCGGTGTGGTCTGCGTCCTGGGGTGGCCTGCGCTGGGTCGACATGCTCGCCGGCGACGTCTTGTCACTGCATCCCGATGCCACGATCGGACGCCGGCATGTCGGTCCAGTCGCGGCCGCGCTGCGGCCTCGTCGTAGCGGGGGCGCGGTCATCGCGGTCGAACGTGGGTTCGCGCTCGAAGAGCCTGACGGCACGCTGCAGGTGCTGCCGGAGCTCTGGGCCGATCCGACCGTGCGGATGAACGACGGCGGGTGCGACCCCGACGGCCGCTTCTACTGCGGCACGATGGCGTACAGCGAGAGTGACGGTCGTGGCAGCCTCTACCGCCTGGACGCCGGCGGGTCGACGTCCCTGCTCTTCGGCGGCTGCACTATCTCGAACGGTCTGGACTGGAGCCCGGACGGCTCGCTCGCCTATTACGTCGACAGCCCTACCCGGCGCATCGACGTGTTCGACTATGCCGCCCAGACGGGCCTCACTTCGCGGCGAGCGTTCGTCGAGATCGCCGAGGCCGGGGTGCCTGACGGTCTGACTGTCGACTCGCAGGGCCATGTGTGGGTTGCCCTCTACGCCGGGTCGGCCGTCCATCGCTACCGGCCCGACGGGACTCTAGACGGCGTGGTCGAGCTGCCGGTCACCAAGCCGACGGCGTGCACGTTCGGCGGCGACGACCTGTCCGAGCTGTTCATCACGACAACGCGCTCCGGTCTGGCCGAGGGTTCGCAGCCTGCCGCGGGGGCGGTCTTTCACTACCGGCCGGGCGTCGCCGGCCGACCGGTAAGGCCGTACGCCGGCTGAACCAGCGGTTTCCCAGCAAATCCGGGGCCTCGTCACAGGAGATATTCAGCTTCGGCTGGTGCTCTAAACACCGGACCAAAAGGGCGAAGAGCCCCTGGCTGTGCACTCGACGACGAGGAAACGTGACATGCGGGTGACGAAGTGGGCTGCCGCGAACGTGCTGCTCGCAGCAGCGGTCGCAGGTGGCGGTGGATTTGCGTACGCATCGGTCGGGGCACCCAAGGCCAGCACCCCGAAGGCCGCCACTCGCACGGCAACGGTAGCCAGTGGCACGGTCATGACGACAGTCAGCACGAGCGGCAACGTGACCGCGCCGAACGACATCACAGTGAACTTCGCGACGAGCGGCAAGCTCACCGAGGTCGACGTCACCGCCGGGCAGAAGGTCAAGCAGGGGCAGGTCCTCGCCCGCGTCGACTCCACGGTTGCGAAGGCGAGCTTCGACTCGGCCAAGGCCCAGTTGGCCTCGGCACAGGCCAAGCTCACCGAACTCGAGCGTGGCGCCACCGCGCTAGTCAAGCAGAGCCTGCAGATCTCGCAGGTGCAGGCACAACAGCAGGTTGCATCGGCGCAGACGTCGGTCGACAACGCGAACCAGAACCTCGCGTTCGACCAGACGAACCTGGCGGCCGCCATCGCGAAGGCGCAGGAGCAACTCGCGCAGGATCAGGCCAGCGCGGCTCAGGACGAAGTCACGCTCTCGACCGCACTCAGTCAGGCACAAACCCAGTCCGCGAGCCAGACGGCGTCCGACAATGCCCAGCTCAACGCTGACGGCGCGACGTTGAACCAGGACCAGATTCAGCTTGCGGCAGACCAGGCGAAGGTCGCCAAGGAGACGAGTGCGAGCCCGACCTGGACGGCAGACAACAACGCCGTGACGGCCGACACCACCAAAATCGCGAACGACAACAGCAAGATTGCCGCTGACCAGGCGAAGCTCGCCTCTGACGGCAACTCGGTCACGAACGCGCAGAACTCGTTGAGTACCGGCGAGCTGCGCGATCAGCAGACCCTGCAGAAGGACGCGGACGCCATCGCGTCAGCACAGACTGCGCAGGCACAGGGCATCGCCAAGGACAACCAGTCGATCAAGAACGCGCAACAGCAGTTGACCAACGCCGGTTTGTCCTTGCAGTCGACGGAGAACAGCAACGCGCAGAAGACGGCCCCGCCGCTGGCATCCGATGTCCAGACAAGCCAGGCATCCGTCGAGCAGGCCCAGGCACAGGTCGACACGGCGCAGCAGACGCTCGACGCCACCGCGTTGACAGCGCCGGCGGCCGGCACTGTCGGCGCGGTCAACGACACGGTCGGCGAGACGGTCAGCTCGGGCGCCACGGGCAGCTCAACCAGCTCGGCGAGCTCAACGTCGAGCTCCTTCATTACGCTCACGGATCTCACGAACCTGCAGATAATCGCCAATATCAACGAGGCCGACGCGTCGAAGGTAGCCGTCAGGGCGCCCGCTACCACGACGTTGAATGCGTTGCCCGGCAAGGAGTTCGCGGCTCACGTCATCGCGATCGCCAACAGTTCGACGGTGTCGAACAACGTTGTTCAGTACCAGGCCACTCTTGCGATCGACAACAGCAACGCGTCGATCAAGCCCGGAATGACCGCGAGCGTCAGCGTGACGACGGCGAAGGTCGACGGTGTCCTCAATGTGACGTCGTCCGCGGTGCGTACCGCGGGTGGATCGTCGTACCTATTGGTAATGCAGCCAGACGGTACGCAGAAGCAGGTCAATGTCGTCGTCGGCCTTAAGGGCAACACCACGACAGAGGTGTCCGGCGCGGTGAAGGCGGGCGACGTCGTCGTGTTGCCGGCTACCTCGGTGACGCGCAGCAACGCGAACCCGTCAGGNNCAGCCAATACGCCAGCCGGCGGCCTCGGCGGTGGAGCCGTCTTCGGTGGTGGAGCAGTCCCCGGCGGTGGCGGGTTCGGACGCGGAGGCGGTGGATGAGCCTGCCTGCGGCGGCGATATCCGAGCCGGTCATCCGGCTGTGGCAACTGACGAAGACCTACGGCGAAGGCGATGCGGCCGTACATGCGCTTCGCGGCGTCAGCCTGTCAGTGCAGAGCGGCGACTATGTCGCGATCATGGGCGCATCAGGTTCGGGCAAGAGCACGCTGATNNCGGCTCCGGCAAGAGCACGCTGATGAGCATCATCGGCTGCCTCGACGTCCAGACGTCGGGCCGTTATCTGCTCGACGGTGTCGACGTCGAGCTGTTGAACGACAATGAACTCGCAGAGATCCGCAACAGGAAGATCGGCTTCGTGTTCCAGAGTTTCAACCTGCTGCCAGGCTTGAGCGCGATCCAGAACGTCGAGCTGCCGATGACGTACGCGGGTATGCGATCGGGCGAACGGCGCAGGCGCGCGAAGGCAGCGCTCGACGCCGTCGGCCTCAGCCGGCGCTACGGGCATCGGCCGACCATGATGTCCGGTGGTGAGCGCCAGCGGGTGGCCGTTGCCCGGGCGATTGCAGTCAACCCGTCACTGATCCTCGCCGACGAGCCGACCGNNTCGCGCAACACGCGAAGCGCGTCGTCCGAGTCAAGGATGGGCTGATCGTCGATGACCAGCGACAGGCACCCGTCGACGGCGCGCCGCCGTCACGCGCGCTCCTGACCTACAGTCCCGCCGGCGCGCTCCGGTGATCGGTCTCGAGAGCATGCGCATTGCTCTATCGGGCATCATGCACAATCTGATGCGGTCGGTGCTCACAATGCTCGGGATGCTGATCGGCGTCGCCTCCGTCATCATGCTCGTTGCTGTCGGCACGGGGTCGTCGCAGGCGGTGCAGAAGACCATCGAAGGGCTAGGCACGAACCTCCTGCAGGTCAACCGCAACGGTGGCGGTGGCGGTTTCGGAGGCGGCGGACGCGCGGTCGTCGGCACCCAATCGCGGGCGGCGAACCTGANNCGGCCCTCGAGGACAAGACCCAGAACCCGGACATCGCAGCGGTCGCCCCGGTGACGACGGGCAGTGTCACGGCGGTGTATCAAGGGGCGTCGTACACACCGGCCTCGTCCGTAGGCACGACTCCGAACTACCAGCAGATCAAGGGCTATGAGACTGTCGAGGGCAGTTTCTTCACGGCCGCCGATGAAGCGCAGCACAACAGGGTCGCTGTCATCGGTCAGACGGTCGCCACGAATCTCTTCGGCACGGCCGACCCGATCGGCAACAACGTGCAGTTCAACGGTGCGAGCTTTCAGATCGTGGGCCTGCTCAAGGTCAAGGGGACCAACGGCATACAGGACCAGGACGACGTGGTGATCGCGCCGCTGACGGCGGTGCAGGACACCTTGACCGGCTACAGCGCCTCGTACTCGAACATTTCGATCTCGGCTGTGTCGTCGGCCAAGCAGGCCGATGCGCAAGCAGAGGTGACGGCGACTCTGGAGACCACGCACAAGATTGCGGTCGGTGGTACCGACGACTTCCGCATCCTGAACCAGGCGAGCCTGCTGCAGACCTCGCAGTCGTCGAAGAAGACGTTCACGACCCTGCTTGGTGCGGTCGCCGCCATCAGCCTGCTGGTGGGCGGNNATCGGCGTCATGAACATCATGCTGGTGACTGTCACCGAGAGAACCCGCGAGATCGGAATTCGTAAGGCGATCGGCGCGAAGCGCTCGGACATCATGGGCCAGTTCATCGTCGAGGCGGTGCTGTTGTCCGCACTCGGTGGTCTCGCAGGTGTGGCCGCGGGCTTAGGTGGCAGCCGCTTCCGCATCATCGGCATCCAACCGGTGGTCGCGGACTACTCGGTCGTCCTGGCGTTCGGTGTCGCCGTCGTCACCGGCCTGTTCTTCGGGCTGTATCCGGCAAGCAGAGCGGCCCGTCTGCTGCCCATCGAAGCTTTGCGCCACGAGTGATTCATGACCAACGACCGGAGAATCCCATGACCCAGCCAGAAGCCGACGTCGTCTCACACGACTCGCCCAATGGTGTGAGTGCGCCCGTCCACAGTTTTGCTCCTGACATGGACGAGCCGCCGCCACCACCGTTGCCGAAACTCGCGCGGCGGCGGCTGCCGATGGCGACGCTCGTACTCGCGCTCTTGGCGTTCGGCGCGGTCGGATTCCTCGTCGGCGTGAAGGTCGAGAAGACCAAGCTGCCGGCGAGCAACACCGCTACGACGACAGGTGCGCGGGCCGCGGCCCTCACCGGCGGGCCGGCAGCCACGGCATCGGCCGGCCCCTCAGGTGCGGCGGCGACCGGCCCCTCGGGTGCGGCGGCGGCGCCGACGGGGACGGGCAGCAACGCGAACATCGTCGGCACAGTCGCCGTGGTCGACGGAACGACTCTGTACGTCACCGACACCTCGGGCAACACCGTCAAGGTGACGACCAACACCGGGACGACTGTCACCAAGACCGTGACCGGCGCTGTGAAAGATCTCACACCAGGGGAGACCGTCGTGGTTAGAGGAGTGCAGTCGTCGGTCGGCGTGTACGCCGCGCAGTCCGTGATCCAGGGCGCGCCCACCGGCGGCGGGTTCGGCGGTGGCGGGTTCGGCGGTGGCGGCGGCCGCGGCCGGGCCACCGCAGCGCCGAGCGCATCTGCTGGGAACGGGTGATGTTCGTGCCTTTCGTGAAACGGGCAGCCACCGTGGCCGGGGCATTGACGGTCGGCTTGACGTTGGCCGCGTGCGGCGGTGCTGCGAAGACTGCCGCCTCGTCGTCTGCCGCCTCGTCGACAGTTCCGTCATTGGCGCCGGCAGTGAGTTCGGCCGACGGGCCTGGCGCAGGCGGAGCATCCGCGGATCCGTCCGCCGCGGCGGCGTTCGCGAAATATGCCGACTGCCTTACCGCCCATGGCGTTACCGTCCCCCAGCGGCCGTCCGGGAGCCCGCGACCGAGCGGCAGCTTCAGCCGACCCAGTGGCAGCTTCAGCCGCGGCGCAGGCGGCGGCGGGTTCGGGGGTCCCGACGCGAGCGCCAACCCGACGGTGTCGGCTGCGCGCGCGGCGTGCGCGAGCCTGCAGCCTGCCGGAGGCTTCGGCGGCTTCGGGCCCGGTGGGGGCCGCAATATCAGCGCGGCCACCTTTGCCGCCTTCAAGAGCTGCATGAGCGACCAGGGAGTGACGATCTCGACCACCGATCCGCAGCAGGCGACTCGTGGCCTCGACCGGAACGATCCGAAGACAGCAGCCGCATTGAAGGTCTGCCAACCGATCCTCGGGCAGCTGCCTAAGTCGCCGCTGCCGAGCAGCTCGGCGACATCGACGAGCTGAGGGCGCTCGGTGACCTTCTGTGATCGGGCTCGCGGTTGGTCGAAACCGGCGTCTGTAGCCGCAGATGGCCGCTTGGCAGGCGCAAATTCCTTGCTGCAGATGGCCTAATCGCGCTGGGCCAGCTGGCGCAACCTTGGCAGAATTAGCCTACAGATCGTCAAGTTCGGTTGCGGAACGTAGGCACACGTGTGCACATTGGTTACGCACAGTGTGGGGACGCAGTGATCCGCGACCGGTAACCGGTCACCTGCCGTAGCTCTTACGGATGGTCGCGGGTAGCGAATGGTGAGACCGACCCCTTGTCGAACCGACTAGAGGTAGGGGTCTGCCATGCAATTGCCCAAGCGTACGCTGCGTTCGATCAGCGCGATGGTTCTGAGCGTCGGTCTCGGGGGAGCCGCGTCGCTCGCCTTGGTCACCGATGCGAGTGCGCACACGAGCGCTATTGGCGGGGTCGCGACCTGCGACGCGGCCACCGGGACCTGGAGCGTTGCCTGGACCGGCCACACCGACAATGTCCCGGTCAACGACATCGCGTCGGTTACCGTCACGGCGGCAACTCCGGCAGGTAGCACGGTGCCGACGGGTCCGATCACGACCACGCTCGCACCCAACGCTGACTACTCCTTCAGTCAGACCGGTATCCCATCGAGCGCCACGCAGGCGGGCGTCACCGTTCACGTGTCGTGGACGCCGAAGCCCGGTACCCAGGGCCAGAGCGACACGTTCGCCGCGAACGCGTCCGGAACTGTCGCGTTCGTCGGCAGTTGCAACCAATCGGTCACCGCGGCGGCCGCTACCTTCACCGATCCGACGTGTGCTGTCGGCAGCGGTAGTTACACGATCCCCGCCTCGGCTGGCGTCGACTACTACGTCAAGATCGGCGCGGCGGCAGCACAACTTGCCACGGCCGGCACTGTCAATGCGCCCACCGGCACCGCAATCACCGTGACCGCCGTAGCCAAGGCAGGTTTTTCTCTAAGCGGGACGACGATGTGGACCCACACCGTGCAGAGCGCAGGCGACTGCACGACACATGTCGTGGCGATCGCACCTGTCGCTGTCGCGGCGTCGTGCACGGGCCCCGGCGCACAGGGAGCCGGATCAATCACGGTGACTGCGGTCACCGGCGTCGTCTATCACCTCGGTAGCGCAGTCGGCCCGGTGTTGGCCGGTACCACCAGCGAGCCCGCTGGAAGTTACTCGGTTGTCGCCGTTGCCGCGTCGTCCGGCTACTCCGTCGACGCACCGAGTTCGTTCACGGTCGTCGTTGCTTCGGCAGGTGCGTGCACAGTCAACGTGACGCCGGTCGCGCCGACCATCAGCCAGGGCGTCTGCACGCTCGGCGTCGAGTCGGCCGCATCGTTCACGATCCCGGCAACCGTCGGTGTCATCTACAAGGACGGCACTACCGTGCTTGCGAGCGGTGCGCACCCGATCGCGTACGGAACTGGGGTCACGATCACGGCAGTGGCGGCTCCCGGTTACGGCATCGCGACGGGCGCTACCGCGTCGTGGACGCTGAACGCGGCGGCCCAGCTGGTGTGCAGCGTGCAGCAGCCGGCCGGTTCGGTATCGACCACCTGCAACACGGTCACGTTCACGTTCACGAATCCGCAGGTCCCGAGCGCACCATCGACTGTGACGTCGGAAGGTGCTGCTGTCGTCCTGCCGCCGGGTACCGTCGCCCATTTCGACATCGAGTCGAGCAACGGCGCCAACTGGAGCGTCGTCGCCGGTGAAGGCGACATCGTCGTCGCGCCGGGTGCGACCGTCACCGCGGCTGTTGCCGGAGCTGGCACCTATCGTGCGGTGCTGAAGAGCAGTGACGGGCTGATCATCGGCCCGGTGCCGGTCTCCGGCTCGTGCTCCGCGACGCCGACCATCACGCCGACCCCGACCGTCACGCCGACATTCACGCCGACCGTGACGCCGTCTGTTCTCGGCGAGACCTTTGTCGCGAACCCGCCGGCAGCTGCACCGCCGGTCGCCGCGCCGCCAGTCGCGACACTGCCCTTCACGGGTCTGCCGCTTGTGCCGGTGCTCGGGATCGGTCTTGGTCTGATTCTGGCCGGCGCGCTGCTCATCGCGTCGGTGCGCAAGCACCGGATCAGCTACGGTTCGATCTAAGGCTTTGCGCAACACGGCGGTCGCTGGCCGGTGTCAGCTTCAGCCGACCGTCCCAGGCGCCGATGCATCAAGCGTACCGAGCCGCCGAATCGGGTACGAAATGTTGACACTGTCGAGGGTGGAGGCCGGATGTCATCAGGCACGTTCAAGATCGAGTGGCTACCGGGCGGGGTGCTCCTGCAGACGCGGGCCGGCCTGTTCTCGGTGGAGCAGGCGGAACAATACGTAGCTGCGGTCGATCGGGCAATGGCCTCGGCTCCGTCGCCGTGGGGCGCAGTCGTCGACGCGCGGGGCGCGCCCGCGCAGACCGAACAGGTACAGGCGATTATTCAGCGCCTCATCAAGCTCGTCGAAGCGAAGCGGGCGAGGCGGATCGCGATTGTCGTGACGAGTGCTATCACCCGTATCCAGCAGCAGCGCATCACCACCGAGCCGGGCATGCACGATCCGTCGAAGGTGTCGTTCCATCGCGACCTCGATGAGGCTGTCGCCCAGGTTCGGGCTGCACTCGCCGCACCGTGAACCGTCAGCCGTACGGCAGGCCGATGTAGTTCTCGGCCAAGCTGGTGGTTGCCGCTTGGGCCGGTGCCCGGGCTCGGTCTTGGTCTAATCCTGGCGCTGCTATCCGAGTCTGTCGTCGGTTATCCGACGTCTGTGGTCGCGTTCCAGCTCGTTGTTCGCGGCGTCAGTTCGAGCCGGTCGGCCGGTTTCGGCTTGCTGATCAGATATCCCTGACCGAGATCGCAGCCGACGCTGGAGAGCAACTGCAACGTGGGGTCGTCCTCGACGCCTTCAGCGACGACGCGAACACCCAATGCATGGCAGAACTCGACGGCTGCCCGAACGTAGTCGACGTCGCGCGGGTCGGCGTCGCTCGTCAGGCGGGCGACGCACGCGCGACCCAGTTTGAGTTCCTTCACCGCCAGACCGGCGAGGTGTCCCAATGACGTCAGACCCGCACCGAAGTCGCCGACGGACACGATGACGTCTTGGTCTGAGAGCTCTTGGATGACGCTCTGGAAGCGATCGACGTGGGGAAGGACACGGTCGCTGGTGACCTCCAGCACCAGCGCTCCGGCCGGGACGTGGTACGTCTGGAGCAGGTTGCGGAGCAGGCTCGCGAATCGCGGATCGAGAAGATTCGTCGGAGAGACGTTGACGGACACGGACAGGGGTGTTCCGGCTCTCCTCCAGGCGGCGGCCTGGGTGAGTGCGCCGGTGAGCACAAGAGTCGTGATCGATCCCATCAGCCCGGCCTCTTCGGCAAGTGGCAGGAACTCCAGCGGCTCGACGAGTCCGAGTCGTGGATGGGCCCAACGCAGCAATGCCTCGACGGCGACGACCTGGCCGGTCGACAGGTTGAGTTGCGGCTGGTAGTGGCAGAGGAGTTGACCGTCTTGGATCGCCGCGCGTAGTTCTGTCAGCAGCAGGAGCCTGTTGCCGATCTTGTCGAGGTCGGGTTGATAGATCGCGTACGGCGTGCCTCCCAACTTCGCCCTGTACATGGCGACGTCCGCGCATCGCAGGAGGGTCGCCGAGTCGCTGGCATCTGTAGGTGCGAGCGCAATTCCGATGCTCGCGCCGATCCGGACAGATGCGGTGTCAAGCACGAAGGGTTCGATCAGCCCTTCGGTCAGTCGTTGTGCTACCGCCGTCGCGTAGTCGGCGTCTCCATCCACGAGTACGACCACGAACTCGTCGCCGCCGAGCCGAATCAGGAGGTCCCCGCTACGAAGGCAGCCCGCCAACCGCGGGCCTAGCAGCTTGAGAAGCGCATCCCCCGCGGAGTGACCGAAGGTGTCGTTGACCTCCTTGAAGTGATCGAGGTCGATGAAGAGGAAAGCGAGCGATCGCAGGGTCGGCGCGGTCGGATCGAAGTCTGCGAAGAACGCGTCGAGCACTGTCGACAGACAGCGTCGGTTTCCGAGTCCGGTCAGCTCGTCGGTGAGCGACAGGTGCCGCCGCTGCTGGCTCAGCGTCCTCATCCCACGCACAGACGTGACCAGCCTGATGCCCACAAGAACGAGCGTGGCAGTCGCAAGCCCGAGCGCAAGCCGGCTCGTCGGATGCAGGTTTCCGACGACCAGCACGACGACAGCACAGGCGGCACTGAGGCCGGGAATGACGAACGTGCTCGGCTTCTGGACGGCCAGCGGGTTCGACGGGCGCGGCCGCATCCACACCGCCATCGACATCAGCAGGATGGAGGTCGGCCAAGCGATCGCGTCACAGATGCCGTCCAGCCGCGACGTCGACGCAGAACCGAGCAGGTTCGCGGTATCACCAGCGGCGTTGATGGCGATCCCCGCCGCCAGCAAGAGCCACGGCGCTTTGCGCCGTCCGGACATCAAGGCTGAGCCGCCAACCACGAGGCTTAGCAGCAGCAGGTCGCCGGCGGGGTACGCCAGGTGGGTCGCGGTTGCCGCCGAGCTGTCGCCGGTCAGATGGAGGACTTTCTCGAAGAAGAAGGCAGCGCACGCTGATGCCGCACCGACGCCGGCAACGGCGCCGTCCAGCCAACTCGGCGTCGCGAGCTTTCTGACCTCCCCTCGCATGAAGATCACGACGGCCACGTACGTGAAGGGGTAGAACCCGAGGTAGAACGCGTCCGCCAGCGACGGCGTGGCGGGTGAACCGCCGCCGGTCGACTCCAGTGTCAACACGACATCGCCGACCGACCACATGAGCAGGCCGAACCCGAGCGTCAACGCGACTGCGCGTCCCGACCGTCGAAGCAACCCACGGGCAAGGCACATTGCACTGGCGACAATCTCGAAGCCGGCGACCAGCCAACCGTCGATCAGTTGCGAAGACTGCTGCGGCGGGCGGGCGATCAACGATCCGAGGTAGGCCGCGAGTAGGACGCCCATCAACGCATAGGCGGCACGCAACGGGAGTCTGCCGCGGACGCCGGCGCACAGCTGAGCCGCGCTCCGGCCCGACGCAGGCGCTTGCCGCACGTCGGTGAGCTGTGCTCGATCCACCTGACGCCAATCTTCGGGATGCGGGCCGCACCAGCGGTAAGGAACGGGCGGGCGCCCTCTAATGAAGAGTCGGCAGTTCGGTGGGTATTCTCGAAGGGCAGTCCGGTCAGAACGCAACGTTCGCCGGAGTAGCGAGGCACCGCTGACCGGATCAACGGTCCCACGCATCCGGCCGGTCAGGGCTGCTCGGCTGGCCGCTGCCCGAAGGCGTCGGCACAGCTCCTGCCGGTTCAGCAAATCGGGCGAATCCTGTATCAGCCGGACGATGCGGCGGATCCTCCTCGTGTCGTCCGTATCGCCCGAACATTCCGTTCGTTGGCGATCTTGCGGTGGCATGGCTGGCGCAGACGGGGAGCGGCACGCCAGCCATTCGACGAGCCCCGTCGGTAGGGAGTGCACGATGTCCGACACCACACACAAGACCGCAGCCGTGCCCAAGCAAGGCGACTTGCGGATCTCCGGGCGGCCAGCGGCAGCCAGCCAGCTCGCGATGCCGGAGCGAGCGCCGTCCAGAGTGGTCGATCTCGGCGCGGCGCTGAAGTCGCCGCCCAAGAACGCGCGTACCAAACGGGTCGGCATCGTGCCGATCGACGAAGCAGGGGCGGTCATCGACCTGGCCGGCCCGCGAATGGTCGACGGATTCACGTTCCCGGCCAACAGTGGCGAAACCGACACGAACGTGGTCTCGCACGGCGGAACGGTCGCCCCCGGCGTCCCCGTGCAACTCATCTTCTGGGGCGACAGTTGGACGACGACCGGCGCGGCGCTTCAGCAACAGTTGATCGCTGCCGCAATGAACCTGATCGACGGACCGTACCCCTCAGCCGTAGGGCAGTACGGCCTTGCCGCGCCCAGCGTGCGTGGCTCCATCACGATCATCTCGCCGAACCCCCCGGCGAGCTTCGACGACGGCAGCATCGGCGACATCGTCTGGGCCTGCATCGACGCGAACTTCTTCCCCGAGCCCGACGACGCGGGCGGCCGCAACTACTACTGCGTGTTCATGCCACCGGGGACGTCGTACGGCCCGGGCGGCGCTCTCGGCGCGCACAGCTATCCGCACGACTACGACTTCCCGTTTGACTGGGACACCGCATGGGTGTCGTGGATCGGGAACTCCGATCTCGACACCATGACGCGGGCCTTCGGGCACGAGCTGGTCGAGACGATCACCGACCCGGAAGGAGACGGTTGGTACGTCGACTCGACAGGCGAGGAGATCGGCGACATCTGCAACACCAGGCGTAGCCGGTGCAAGGGCGTACTCGTCGAGGGTTATTGGGCGAAGAACTCCGGCGCATGCGTTATCCCGCAGTGCCAGGAGCTGATTTCCGGTGTGGCACGAAGCGCCGACCATCTCGACATCTTCACGGTCGGTACCGACGGCGGCATCTACACCGCCGCATGGGAGCCCGACTTCGCTGACGGTTGGCATGGTTGGTGGCAGATCAACGGCGGCGTTGCGGCGCCGGGTACCTCGGTGTTCGCGGTGAGCCGCAGCACCGACAAGCTGGACGTGTTCGTTGTCGGTACCGACATGGGCGTCTATACCGCGGCGTGGGAACCCGACTTCGCCGACGGTTGGCACGGCTGGTGGCGCCTCGGCGGCCTCACCGTGGCGCCGGGCACCAACGTGCACGCCGTCTCGCACAGCCCTGATCGGCTCGACATCTTCGCGGTCGGTGCCGACTCCGGTATCTATACGACGGGCTGGAGCCCGGCTACTGGTTGGGCGGCGTGGACGCAGATCAATGGTGGCCTCGCAGCACCGGGTACGTCCGTGTACGGGGTATCGCGTGCGCCGGGCAAGCTCGACATCTTCGCGGTCGGTACCGA
>PLCK01000183.1:16905-48515 GCA_003134755.1 Actinomycetota bacterium
GGATCTACACCGCGGCGTGGGAGCCGGACTTCTCCGATGGCTGGCATGGCTGGTGGCAGATCAACGGCGGCGTGGCCGCACCGGGAACGTCGGTGTTCGGCGTAAGCCGCAGCGCCGACAAGCTCGACATCTTCGCCGTCGGTACCGATCACGGCATCTACAGCGCAGCGTGGGAGCCGGACTTCTCCGATGGTTGGCATGGTTGGTGGCAGATCCAAGGCGGGGTGGCCGCGCCCGGTACCTCGGTCTTCGCGGTGACGCGCAGCCCCGATCACCTCGACATCTTCGCGGTCGGCACCGATCACGGCACCTACACCGCGGCGTGGGAGTGGGATTTCTCCGACGGTTGGCACGGCTGGTGGCAGGTGAACGGCGGCGTATCCGCCTGGGGCATGTAGTTCGAGGCGACGGGGCACTGCCACGGCGAGCTGTGGGAGTGCCCCGTCGCACCGCGGTGGCCCAGCTCGGCCGCTGCGCGTGGAGGCGACCGACGTCCTAAGCCTGGCCGGGGGTGATCACTCCAGCCTCGTAGGCGAGGACGACCACCTGCACCCTGTCACGCAGGTCGAGCTTGGTGAGTATCCGTGTGACGTGGGTCTTGACCGTCGTCTCGCCGACGTAGATGCGCTCCGCGATCTCGCGGTTCGAGAGGCCTCGCGCCACGAGGTGGAATACCTCCGTCTCGCGCGCGCTGAGCAGCTCCAGGCGCGCGATGGTGGACGGTGCACGTGCGAGCGCGAACTGCTCGATCAAGCGCCGGGTGATACGAGGGGCCAGCAGTGCATCGCCCTGGTTAACCATCCGCACGGCCGCGACGAGTTGTTCGGGTGGCACGTCCTTGAGCAGGAAGCCGCTCGCACCCGCCCGCAACGCGTCGTACACGTACTCGTCGAGATCGAACGTCGTCAGGATGAGGACCCGCACGTTGCGAGTGCGGACGTCGGCAAGGATGCGACGCGTCGCCTCGATACCGTCGATACCCGGCATCTGGATGTCCATGAGGACGACGTCGGGTCGAGTCGTCGCTGTGATCTCGACTGCCTCGTCGCCGGTGCTCGCCTCGCCGACGACGTCGATGTCCGATTGCGTCGCCAGGATCAGCCGGAAGCCGGCCCGAACGAGATGCTGGTCGTCGGCGATCACCACGGTCGTCACTTGCGGCCCTGCCGCGGTCGTCATTTGCGGCCCTGCCGCGGTCGTCATTGCGGCACTGCCTCGGTCGTCATTGCGGCACTGCCTCGGTCGTCATTACAGCACTGCCTCGAGAAGAACGGCGTCGGTCGGGGCGGGGATCGCAGCCCGCAGGGGATGTACGGGGGCCGGATCATGTTCGTTGCGAAGCACTCCGAGCATCTGCCGCATCTGTGCGAGGGCGAGCCTTCCGGTCTCCTCTATTGCGCGGATCGCGGTTTCGGCGCGTGCCCCGTCGATGGCCTCGAGTTCGCCAGCCCCCTGTGACTGGACGACCATCGAGGTGACCAGCCGAGCGACCAGCCTGTGTAGATCGCGCGCAATCCGCGCCCGCTCGTCGTAGAGCGCGAGCAATACGCGGTCCTCACGCTCGGCCGCGAGTCGGGTGGTTGCGGTCATCAGACTTGCGCTCAGTTCGCGCTGGCTGCGCACCATGCGGCCCAGCAGCCACACCAGGCAGGCCATCAGGCCGCCGCCGACGGCCGCCCCTGCGGGCGCATGCCGAACGACAACCGCGGCTACGACACCGACCAGCAGTACTGCCAGCCCGGCGAGTGCCCGGCGCCGCGCCTGGTATGCCGCAATCGTGTAGCCACCGACGAACACCGTGTACGTGCCGACCACACTGGTCCGAATCGGCGCTGCTAGCCCGCCGGACAGTGCGATCGTCAGCGTTCCGACGACGGCGAGGAACACGAACGGCGCATGGCGTCGGATGGCACCTACGAGCGCCATCGCTGCGACAGCGGCGACGTTCGCAGCGATCGGTCCAGCGCGATGCGGACTGGTCAACGCCTCGATCTCGAGTGCCACCAGCCACCCGCCTGCGAACACGACGTCCAGCTGCTGGGTTGACAGCCGATGCCACCCATGGGCCCGCGGGTTGGCCGATGGCGGCGAACTTCCGGCATCTGACACCACGGCATCTGACACCTTGGGCACGACAGTGGCCGTCAGCGGCAGTCGCGCCCGCACCAGGAATCTGCCTGCCGCGGTGGTTCCTGTTCGCAGGTCGCCGCCGTGCAGTGCGACCCGTTCGCGCATGCCGACCAGGCCGTGACCGCCACCAGGTGTCGCAATCCCCGGCTCTGCCGGGCCGCTGTCTTCGATCCGAACCTGGACGCATTCCTTGCCGAAGGCGATCGAGAGCTCAGCCTGCGCATGCGGCGCATGCTTGACGACGTTGGTCAACGCCTCTTGGATGACGCGGAACGCGGTCAGGTCGAGGTCCGCCGGAAGTTCGACAGGTTCACCCTCCACCTCATATCGCACGAGCAGACCGCCGGCCCGCAACCCTTCAAGCAGGCGATCGACGTTGGCAAGACCCAGTCCCGTTCCGCCGAACTCGTCGTCGCGTCGCCGCAATACACCGACCACCCGACGTAGATCGGCAAGCGCGGCACGGCCTGACGACGCCACCGCAAGCAACGCATCGCGGGCCGCCTGTCCATCGGTACGTGCGACGAGCCTCGCCGCGCCCGCCTGGATGACCATGACGCTCACGCAGTGCGCGACGACATCGTGCAGCTCGCGCGCGACCCTGGTGCGTTCTTCGGCAACCCGCCGCGCCGTCCGGATGCTCTGCTCGTCGCGCAGCCGGGCTTCGGCGACCAGCAGATCCTGGATCATGCGCTCGCGGTGTTCGACGAGCAGACCTGCACCCGCAGGAAGCACAGCAATCGGAATCCAGGTAAGCAGCACGCCAGGAACCGAGAAGTCGGACCCGATGTCGATGACGGTGCAGGCCGCCAGCGCGTAGCCGAGCACAACCGCCAGCCATCGTCGTTGCGCGCCCGCAGCTCCACGACGGCCCAGCGAATAGCACACCAGCACGAGCGCGGCCGAAACGAACGAGCCTTGCGTGTCGTGACCGGCCCGCTGGTAGGCGATCACCGCTGTCCATGCCACCAACGCCGCCAGCACCGGCGCGCGACGGCGACCTGCGACAGAACTCGTACACACGAATGCAGACGCCGCCGTGACGGGGACCCAGTGATCGGAGCTCAACGTCGCGACGGCCGAGAGCGACCCCGCAGTCAACGCCGCGGCAACGATCACGTCGATCAGCCCAGCACGGCGTCGCGCGGCCTGCCGGCCCCAGGCGATCAACCCGCGCGCGGAGGTCATGGCGCGCAGCGTAGCTCCGCCTGCGCACGTTGGGCATCGTTCCTCCGAACGACGTCAGGTCCGACCACCGGACGACGAGGAATCGTCGCGACGGCTACGAGATCCAGTCGCCCGGACGACGCGTTGGTAGGCCCCGACCTGCCAGCGTCGGCGCGTCCGCCATTCGAGAGGAGTTCGAAATGTCAACGAGCACGAGCGTCCGGCAGCCCACGTCAACCGCTATCAGCAGACCAGTAGCGCGCTGGGAACCGTGGACAGGTATCGCCTTCCCCGTCTTGTTTCTCGCCAGCATCGTTGTCAGCAATCCGCCTGCCGACACGGCGTCGGACGCGACATGGACCGCGAACTACACGGGGCACGCAAACGATGCGCGGCACCTCGCTACCGGACTGCTCATGGTCTTCGCCGGTCTGAGCCTTGCGTCGTTCCTGACCGCGCTCTGGCGGCGCATCGGCGCAGCCGCTCCCGACCGGTCGTTCAGCCCACTGCCGATCGTCGCCGCCGCCGCGGCAGCGGCCTGCATATCCGCAGGCGGCGTCGTGATGGCAGCGGTTGCCGGCGGCGAACTCTTTGGCACGTACCCGCTTCCTGGCGCCGGGGTGCTGCGCCTGAGCAACGACCTTGGCTTCGCTCTCGTCAGCGTCGGCGGGATGATGGCCGCGGCACTGGCGATCGCCTGTCTGAGCGTCCAGGGACGCACCGCTGGAGTCCTCGGTCGGCGCACGTCGGCGTTCGGCATCGTGGTTGCCGTGGTGCTGCTCGCGGCTGTTCTATTCGTACCGATCGCCGCCGCATTGATGTGGGCCGTCGTCGTCGCCGTCCAATGGTTGCGGGCTGGGTAGCTGAGCGGATCGCGCACGCGGTCGAAGCTGCCAACGCCGGCATCGCGGCGGTCCGTACGAGCAGGACGCAAGGGCGAGCTCAGAAGTGAGGCGTCATGGCTGTCGCGGCTGCTCCAGATTGCTCCGAGTGTTGGTCAAGGTTCGAGCTGGGCGTGAGCCGCCATCCCGTAGGGTCGTGCGCGACCTCATGACAGATCTTTCTGTCGTCGGCTGAATGGACCCTGGCGTGCCGAGTTGGCTTCCTGGCGCATTGATCGGCGCAACTGCCGTTGTTGTGAGCGTGGTCAGCTTCTGGTCCGGTCGCGCACGTGACCGTCGCGATCTTCTGCTCAAGGTCCACTATGACTTGATCAGTTCCGAGAGCCAGCGGGCCAGAGCCCTGCTGCATAAGGTTGCGCGCCAAGAGGAGCAGCCTTGGTGGGAGTTTGTCGACGAAGACGTGCGGCACCAGGTGAATCGAATCTTCTCGCTGTGGGACATCATCGGACTTCAAGTTAAGGCCGGGCACATCCGCAGGGCGGACCTGCTGGCCCTTTGGGACAAGGCGTTGGCAGACGCGTTCGTCTTGGGCGGCCCCTATGTGGAATACCGTCGGCTAGCTCAGAACACTGGTTGGGAGCACTACCGGTCGCTGGCAAAGGCAGGACACCTGTCATTCAAAGGCCGCATTGCGTCTCAACCCGCCGTCGCGGAGTCACGGTCAGAGGCAGACTGAGGCGGCACGCTCAACGGTTCGCCAGTGTGCCTGGGCTCCGCGTTGTGCCCCCCGGCAGTCAGTGCCCCCGGCAGGATTCGAACCTGCGCCACCGCCTCCGGAGCGCGAAAGCCTCGGGCGGGAGGGTCCTGTTGGCTGCGCTGAAGTCATGAGAAACCGTTGGTGGTGCTGAGAACTTGAGCAATGACCATGGTGTGTCGTCGTTGGCCATTCAGGGCGGATTGCGGACGTCTTGCGGACTTGGTGCGGACTGGCCGAAGATCAACCAATGGCCTGATCTCGGTCGCGGGGATCGAACGTGGTGACCAGCTTGAAAGGCTAGCGAGACACGTTCGCTCTGAGCGTGAAAGCAGCCGTTGACCTGCGTGTATCTGTCTCTGATCTTGACCGCTGTAGTCCGTATTGAGCCCCATTCTACCGGCCGTACGGCCGCCCTAAGGACCCGCTCTGCGCGTTTGTGGCTCCGTGGTCGTCGCGACCAGGTTGACGCGCGACGACGGGTGGCCGAGGCGGCGCGCCTCGTCGACGACGCGGCCCTGTGCCATGACCAGAATGCGGTCATCGTCGATGCCCCGCATCAGCCCAGGGGGATGCGGGCCAAAATGTCGTTGGCCTTCACGACATTGGCGCGCGCGGCCGCCGAGGCGAGGTACGCGTGGAAGGCGTCATCGAGGTAGAGCTGCCGGGCCTGCGCTTCGACGGTCTGGAACGGCGCGGTCGTTCTGGGTCCGGCTTGCAGTGGCTTCGAGCCCTTAGCAGCCGCGGGCAGGAACTTCTCGGGGTGGGCGGCGTAATACGCCTGAACGTCCGCGTCGGTCACCGAGATCGTGCCGTCCTTGGCCAGCGCCTGTTCCAGCCGTGGGACGACATTGCCCATCAGGTAGGTGAAGTAGCCCGCCTCGGAGTACTGGGTGGGTCCGTAGATCACCTGGTGGTTGGCCAGCGCGGCGGCCCGGCGGGCGTTCTCTGCTGTCCAGGACTGGAGGAACGCGGGATAGCCGGCGTCGGCGAGCAGGCCACGCTGTTGGGCAAGGTGTCGCTCTACGGCGATCGACACCGTGTCGGTGATTGCGTGCTCGGTTAGGTAGTCGGCTGGGGTCGTCGTCCCGAAGCGGATGTGCCAGAACCCGGCCGTGTCGCCGGCGTGGTAGTTCTGCTGGAAGTACGCGAACATCGCGGCGCGGTCGGCGTCGACCTGAAGCATCAGTTCGCGAAGAGGGATCGCCTGCCCATCGACGGTCAGGGCTGTGGCCATGGACGTCCCGGGCAGCGACGTGGCGCCGTCGTGCCGAGGTGAGGTCCGTAGGTTGCCGAGCACCACAGTGACGGCAACCACTATGGAAATGCCGGCGGCGGCAGCGACGATGAGGACGGGTCGGCGCGACAGTGGGAATCGGGCTTTCGTAGGCCGAGAACCTGCTGCCAGGTGGGAGTGGCGTTTGCGCGTGGCCGTCGTCTGAGACGCCATCGGGTGTCCTTCCGGTCGGGCCTGGTCGTAGGGACGGACCAGGGGCCCGACGTGGGCAGGGAACTTACAGAACCGGTCACCTTGTCGGACGCTGTTAACCGGTGGGAGGACTCGGCGACGAGAGTCGCCGAGCCCTCCCACGTCGACCCTCAAGCTTGGCCGACCACTCCTGACGACTCGCCGATAGCGTGTCGAAGGCCGCGGACCAAACTCACGGGCAGATTTACGACTTCGACCACTGTTGCGCGTTTGAACCCGTGCAGGTGTAAATGTTGGCAGGCGTCCCTGGGCTGGTGCCGAAGTTGTAGTCGTCGAGGCAGAAGCCCGAGTCGCGGTTCACCAACTCGAAATAAGAACCTACGTTGACGATAGACCACAGTTGGTTGTTACCGCCCCAGCAGGTCCACAGGACTGTCTGGGTTCCTGGCGTGCGGCTTCCGAACGAATCCAGGCAGGTGTGCGAGTTGCCGTTGACCAGCTCGTAGTAGCCGCTCACGGGGGTGAAGGTCCACTGCTGCACCGAGTTAGTCCCACAGGTCCACAGGTCGACCGGCGATCCGTCCGCCGTGGCCCAGTTGAAGTCGTCCAGGCACAAGCTGCTGGCGTTCCGGCTGACGATCCTGCTACTGGTGCCGCCACCGGTACCGGAGCCGTTGTAGGCGCCGTAGTTGGGTGCGGCGCTGGCCGAGACGGCGTTGCCGAAGAAGTCCAGTCCGCCGTTACCCGAGATCAGCGTCCCGGTGCCGATCGCCGGTGACCCGGTCTGCAGCTGGTAGGCGGATGCAGTGGATCGTCCGGCGCCTGCCCCGCCGGGGGATACCAGCTTGGGGTCGCTGGTGATCTTCGAGGAGTCTGTTGGTTCGGAGGATGGGTGGTTGCCGTAGAACAGGTTGTGCGACCACACCGTGGCGCCGCCGCCGTAGCCTCCGGTGCCCGTCTTGTAGATGATGTTGTTGTTGAAGATTACGTTCGTGCCGTTCGGGGTGCTGTTGGTGATCCAGGCGTTGTTCGAGTTATAGACCGTGTTGTTGTAGAGCCGGGTCGTCCCCGTCGTTGTCGCTCCATACAACTGGCCGAAGACTGCGTTGTTCGAGCCGTCGTTTTGGCTGATGTTGTAGCGCACGGTCGAGTTCGTCGCTCCAGCGGAGTTGCTGCAGCAGAACTCCATGGAACCGAACGTGTTGTCGTGCGTGTAGTTGTACTGCAGCGTGACGTTGCTGTTTGCCCAGTCGATGTCGAACGCTTGCCCGTCCCACATCTCGCGCCACTGCCCAGAGACCTCGTTGTACTGCCAGTTACCGCCGTTGTTGACCGCCATCCACAGCCCGGCGCCGGAGTAGCGGAGGCCGCTGGCGGTCGCCACGTTGTTCTGCACGAGCGGCGAGGAGCAGTAGACGCAGACGATGTCGTTGCCACCGGCGTCGTTGATCGTGTTGTTCTGGATGACCACGTTGGAGGTGTTGGTGGAGTGACCGCTGCCGTTGAGCGAACCGATGTACACGGCGCCGGCGTCGACGTGGTTGAGGGTGTTGCCCTGGATCAGCACGTCGTTCCAGCCGTTCGTGCTGAAGCTGTCGCTGAGGTTGAAGGCGATACCGGAGGACGTCGAGGGCTGCACGCTGGCGTTCGAATTCCAGAACCCGAGCACGTTATGGATGTTGTTGTTGATGATGTGGATGCCGTTGAGGATGCCGCTGGTGTTGTTCTGCAGCTGGATGCCGCTGCGCAGGGCCGCAGACGAGGTCGTGTTGGTGATCTCGAGGTTCTGGATCGTCCAGTACTGCTGGTTGGTCAGCAGGATCGAGGCGGCGGCGCCGGCGCCGGCGATGATCGGCGCCGAACCGGACCCGTACGAGGAGATGACGACGGGATTGCCGGACGACCCGGAACCTTGGGGGGTCAGCTCCCCGGACCAGCTTCCGCCGTCCTGGAACAGGATCTGGTTGCCGGCCGTGAAGGTCGTCGCGTTCAGCTTGGCAAGGCTCTTCCATGCCGTCGTGGTGGAACAGCCGGTGTTGCTGTCACTGCCCGAGCTCGAGGACACGTAATAGGTGCTACACGCAGCGTTGGCTGCCGGCGCGACCACCGTGAGGGTCGTCAGCGCCAGCGCCATCGCGCCGACTTTCGCTAGTGCCGATCGCAATCTAGACATGTGTGCCTCTCTGCCTACTGGCTCACCGGCAAGGGGCCACGGCGAGCGCGAACCGGATGGATCCCCCGTTGCGTGCCGGTGTTGTCCCCTGCGCGACTGCTAAGCCAGGTTTCGGGCAGGTAACAGGAAACATAGCGCTAAAGTTTCTGCCACATCAATAGGCAGTTTCGAGGCGGTTACGGTGAGTCGCCGCCGGCGGTCTTGGGTAGGCGGCTAAGCCGCGCATCTCCCAGCAGAGCCAGGAATAAGGTCGGAGTGAAGTCTTGGCGCGGAGTTGCCTTAACGTTACAGTCAAACGCGTGGTAGACGTCGTTCTCCAGCTCGGTACACGGTCGGACTCAGCCCTTTCGTGAGTCATCAGTCGAGTCCTCGTCGGGAGTGATCGGTGTCCGAGCCGAACATCACCTGGGTTGTTGGCGCGCTGACGGTGCGGTGCGCACTGCTGCCGACCGGGTCTGTCGGGCTCGCCGAGGTACGACTGCACCACGCGCCGGTGCTGTCGTCGAGCTCTCCCTGCGCACTGGTCCAGATCGGCGTGGTCACCGAGGGACACGGCTGGCCGCCACGGCGCTATGTCGACTCCGTGGTCGGCACTCGAGCGCGGTACGTCGGACACAGCGTGCACGACGTCGAGGGCGGTTCCGCCCTGCTGCTCCGCAGCATTGACGAGGTCACCGGCCTCGACATTCGCACCACGCTGACCAAGGGCGAGGACGTGGACTCGCTCCGGGTCACGTCCGAGGTGCGCAACACCGGCGCCGCCGCAGTGCAGCTGACCGCAGTGAGCTCCGCCACGTTTGGCGTCGACGCGCCCGACGATCGCCTCGACCGGCTTCGGTTGTGGTACGCCGAGAACGACGGGCTCGCCGAGAACCGTTGGCGGTCAGGCACCCTTCGGCAGCTGCTGCCAGATGTATCGCGTCACGAGCATGACCCCCGTGGTTGCTTCGAGCGGACCGCCCGTGGGGGCTGGTCGACCGACGGTTCGCTGCCGATGGGCGTGCTCGTAGCCGACGACCACGACGCGGCCGTCGCGTGGCAGGTCGAGCACAACGGGTCGTGGCACTGGCAGGTCGGCGAGCGTCGCGGCGCCGCGTACGTCAGTGTGCTCGGCCCGACGGACGCAGAGCACGACTGGCAGCACACCCTCGCACCGGGCGAGTCCACCCGGACCGTCCCGGTGACCGTCGCCTTCAGCGACCGCGGCCTCGAGGGGGTCGCGGCTGCGCTTACCTTGTCCCGCAGGCGCTTCCGCCGACGGCACTCCGACCAGCAATCGCTGCCGGTGATCTACAACGACTACATGAATACGCTGATGGGCGATCCCACCAGCGAGAAGCTGCTTCCCCTCATCGACAGCGCCGCCAGCGTCGGCGCTGAGGTGTTCTGCATCGATGCGGGCTGGTACGCCGAGGGTACGAATTGGGGGGACGGCGTCGGAGTCTGGGAGCCGTCCACTTGGCGCTTCCCTGGCGGCCTGCTCGCCGTGATCGACCACATCCGGGACCGAGGCATGGCGCCGGGCCTGTGGCTGGAGCCCGAGGTCGTCTGGGTGACCAGCCCGGTCGCGGAGCAGCTGCCCGACGGAGCGTTCTTCGTCCGCCGTGGTCAACGCGTCGTCGAGAGCGGCCGCTTCCACCTCGACCTGCGCCATCCAGCTGCCCGTGCACATCTCGACGAGGTCGTCGACAGACTCGTCGCGACGTTGGGCATCGAGTACTTCAAGCTGGACTACAACATCAATCCCGGCCCAGGAACCGACGCCACCGGTCCATCGCTCGGGCTCGGGTTGCTGGGGCACAACTACGCGCTGCTCGACTGGCTCGACGGCATCGCCGCTCGGCATCCTCAGCTAACGCTCGAGAACTGCGCATCGGGTGGCATGCGCGTCGACTACGCGATGCTGTCGCGTACGCAGCTGCAGTCGACCAGCGACCAGCAGGACTACCGCTACTACCCGCCCATTGCAGCCGCGGCGGCCATGGCGATCGCCCCGGAGCAAGCCGCGTCGTGGTCCTACCCACAGCCGGACTTCTCCGACGATGCGATCGCGTACACCATGTCGACCGGGTTGCTCGGGCGGCTCTATCTGTCCGGTCACCTGGACCGGCTGTCGCCCGCACAAGCCGCGCTGGTTCGTGAGGGTGTGCGGGTCTTCCAACAGCTCCGGCCATTCATCTCCGGCGCTCTGCCCTTCTGGCCGCTCGGTCTTCCGGGCTGGGAGGACGGGTGGGTCAGCCACGGGCTGCGGGACGAGACCCAGGCCGTGGTCACCCTCTGGCGCCGCCGGTCACCCGACGACACCGTACGGCTGCCTGCGCCGTGGGCAGTCGGTGAGGTCGAGCTGCTGTATCCGTCGGCGACGGACGCGGGTGCCGCGCTGACGGACGATGGATCCACCGTCGAGGTGTGCATCCCGCGCGAGCTGCAGGCAGTTACTCTTCGGCTGGCCCCCGCACGGCCCTCGTAAACGCGAGGCAGCAAACGGGGCCGCATCACGTGGGAAGAAGTGTCAGGACGACGTTGTGCCAAGGCGCGGAAGGTCTCGAGGCGATCAACTTCGCTCGTTCGCAGCTAGCTCTATCGACCAACGCTGCTGCTTACCGCCGGTCCATCTGTGTTGTTGCACCTGGGGGACGCCGTCGAAAACCACGACCTCAAGAGCTAGGCCGTTGAATCGATTGACGATCGCGTGGCAACCGGGGTCGACAACCGTCAATGCCCATTCCGACTGTGCATTCGTGTCGTCGTCGGCGGCGGCCGCGACTGCGGCACCGTTTGCACGCGATGTTCCAGCCGCTCGCAGCAGTAGGCCACTCGACGCATGGCGGATTATGAAGTAGCCATCCGCGGTCTGGGACAACGACCAACGCTGCTCGTGAAAGCTGTCCTTGTCAGCCAGCACGACGGGCGAACTGTCTCTCGGCCTGACATAGCCTGCCGCGTCAACTCCCAGAACGTCATTGCTCGCGGCCGACGTGACCCGGTAGAGCTCATTCTCAGCGAAGCGTCCGCCAATCCTGTGGGGTGGATTGAGCCGTCCACCTACTCGCAGGTGCGCGATCGATGCCGAGCCGCCGGTGGCGCCGACGACCCGCAGCCGAACGAAGCCGGTCGGCTGCTCGGGCCACTCCACGAACTTCAGGCCCGCATCTTCAGTCCACTCCGCACGAGCGACGGGCGAGAACGTGATCCCATCGACGCCCACGAGTACGACACATTCCGTGACATCGCCATTGCCGGCGTCCGACCGATTCCACTGCACCGGCAGGTACTCCATCGCGCAGACGCCACGGTAGGTTCCACCCAGATCAATCGTGAGCTCCTGGGGCAGAGCCGATCCTGCGGTGGACCAACAAGTCTCGAAGTTCTTGTCACTGAACCCGGCGATCGCATTCGCGGCGACGTGATCGCCGCTCTCGACGCTGCCGTACGCGTTCACGGGAGTCACTGGGTACTCGCACCGAACCGGCTGACTCGGCAGAACCGGGCGATCCCAACTCGGGCTCCAAGCCGCGCCGACCTCGGTCAGGCGCTGCACGACGCGGACGTCTAACCTGCCATCACGGTTTGGCGGACAGTTGAGGAGGAAAGACGTGTATTTCGGCTCCAAATCTTTCAGGTGCCCCATGATCGCATCCGCTGACATCAACTCATCTGTCGGCGTTGTCTGATTCCAGAACCACCCCGCGCTTATCGTCTGTCCCTGACAGGCCGCGTAGGCGTTTCCGGCCGGCGCCGTTATACCCATCGGTTCCTCGAACATGATCGCGTCGCCTAGGAATGGGTGCGACAACGCGCCATGGTCAAGCATCACGATGTGCGGTTGCAGAGACATCACGAGGGCGCGCACTTGGTCGTAGGGGATGGCCTGCTGCCCCATCTGCCAGGCCCAGCCGTCTGTCACGAGGACGTCGATGCGCCCGTAGTTCGTTAGCAGTTCTCTCAGCTGGCCAAGGACATAGGTTGTGTCCGTGCTTCCGATGGCCTCGTTGGGTCCGACCATCAGTTCGGACTCTCCATCGACCGTCGCTACATGCCGCGTGTCATAGGCCTCAAGGCCATGAGTCCGGTCCCAGATCGAGAAGTATAGGCCAACGCGCAGACCAGCACCCCGAAACGCATCGACGTATTGCCGGACGATGTCGTGCGGGTAGCCACTCTGGACGACACTGTTCGTCGTCAGCCTCGTCGGCCAGAGACAGAATCCGTCGTGGTGCTTGGTTGTGAGAATGCCGTAAGTCATGCCAGCAGCGACTGCCGCTGCCGCCCATTGCTCACAATCGACGACCGTCGGCGCAAAAAGGCTCGGGCTCTGATGGGGAAGAGCCCACTCTTCGTCGGTGAACGTACCGACGCCGAAGTGATTGAACATGCCGAAACGCATGTCGGCGAAGGCCGCGAGCCGTTGCTGCGCCGACGGGGCAAGATCATCCTCGCTCAACTGCATCGTCACACTCCCTGGTTGCGAATCGACACCCGCAGTCTCAGCGGGAGGGCATGCGCGGAAGAAAGGTCTCGTGAAGCACGTGGTGTGCCACAGCGCCCCCGTGCACTCTGATCGCGATGCCTTGGCGTGCGAGATCGTCCAGGTCACGCCGGGCAGTCGCGGACGACACCGCAGTTGCTATGACAGCCTCGCGCACGGTGACTGCCCCCGTGCTGAGGAGCGCCTCGGCAAGTCGACGGCGGCGCAATGCAGGCAAGGTACGGGTCAGCCGCTGGGCTCCGCCGCTCGCCGCACGCGAGGCAGACCGTTCTTCGGCCGGGTGCGCGCCGTGCCCGGATGGGGTTCCGGTAGCAATGCCGGCCGTCATGCCATCGGTCCTCCCAACGCTCTCGCCAACGGTCAAAACTTAACGTTAATGTCAGCCCGAAACAAGAGAGTAAACGGACTGGTCGCCGAGGGATGGCGAGAGGAGCGGTCATCAATCTGCGATGTCGACGACGGAATGCGATCCCATAGCGACCGTCCCCATCGCTACCGTCGCTGGCTGCGTCGGCTGTCGGCCGCCGGCGCGGCGGTGGAGTTTCGTACGACGAGTTCGGTGGGCAGTATGAGGCGATCCATCAACAGTTGCTGGCCGTCGATCAGAGACAGCAGTGCCCGCGCGCCCGTCTGACCCATGTCGTGCAGAGGTTGGCGCACCGTGGTAAGCCCGGGAAAGCTCTGGGCGGCCTGTGGCAGATCGTCGAATCCGACGACCGAGAACTCTGAGGGCACGTCGAGGCCCTCCGCCCTAGCCGCGTCAATCGCGCCCAACGCAATCAGGTCGGCGCCGGCGATGATGGCGGTGGGAGCAAAGCCCTCGATCATAGTCGTGGCAGTCCGAAAGCCACAGGCGTAAGAGAAATCGCAAGAGGCGACCAATCGTTCGTCGACCTCGAGCCCGGCTAAGCGCAGAGCATCGCGGTAGCCCGAGCAACGGATCGACGTACTGTCCATGTCAGGTTCGCCGCAGATATAGCCGATCCGCGTGTGGCCAAGATCGATCAGGTGCTGCGTCCCTTTCCGCATGCCCTGGTAGTTGTCCACGCTCACCCGCGGCAGCGGGACATCAAGCTTGCGCGGATCGATGATCACGCAGGGCAGAGCCGCCTGTTGCAGAAACGTGACCGTCTGATCCTCAAGCACAGGGGCGACCATGAGGACGCCGTCAACTAGGCCCCGGGCGAGGAATTCGACGCGGTCTTTCTCGCGCGCCGCGTCTTGGTAGGTGGCATTGATGAGCATCTCCCGCTCGACGCTCGCGAGCTCTTCGGCGATTCCCCGTACGATCTCTAGGCCGTACTGGTTGGTGAGGTCCAACGCGATGACACCGATGAGCCCGGTGCGGCCGCCTTTGAGATTTCGCGCAGAAACGTTCGGCTGGTAGCCCAGACGCTCAGCAACCTGGGTGACGCGTCGCCGAGTCTCCTCCGATGCGCCCGGCTTTCCGTTCAAAACATTCGAAACCGTCATCGCCGAAACACCGACTTCCTCGGCGATCTGCGCGATCGTAACCCGACCTGGCACGCGGCTACTCCGACTGTCGAGAGGTCAATGGCGGGTTGAACGTTACGCGTCCCGATGGTGGCGCAGACCACCGGCTCGACATCCGGGCGTGCCGGCGCGCTTGAACCCCACCTAGCCTTAACGTTAAGGTAGTGAGTGTCGTGCTGCTGCTACACATGGATGGACGTGACCATCGAGGGTCCTCGATGAACACATGCCTAGTCCAGATGTGAGCAGACCCCGTCTTATCGAAGACGATTTCCGCGGCGAGAAGCCCCTGCGCGCACTGTTCTCGTTCTTCTCGAGCAAGCGGCTGCGCTTAACCTTGGCGGTTCTCTTGTTCGTCCTTAAGTCGAGTCCGGTCTGGGTGCTCCCGCTGCTGACCGCCAACATCATCGACATCGTCATTCAGCATCGCCCCGAGCGTGACTTGTGGATCCAGGCTGCCATCCTGCTCGTCCTGCTCGTGCAAAATGTGCCGCTGCACACGTGGTACGTCCGCACCGTGAGCAACGCGATCCGTGAGGTTGAGACCAGTCTTCGTGGCGCCCTGTGTCGGCGCCTCCAGCAGCTGTCGATCGGGTTCCACTGTCGATCAGATCCCGGCGTTCTGCAGTCAAAAGTAATGCGGGACGTCGAAAACATCGGTCTGGCGGTCCGAGACTCGTTCGACCTGGGAATCGGCGCTGCCAGCAGTCTTGTCGGAGCCATCATCATCACCGCGATCAAGGTCCCAATCTTCCTACCGTTGTTGCTCCTCGCACTGCCCACGGGGGGCGCACTTGGATTTGGACTGCGGCGTCGAATGCGCGAGCGAAATGCCTCCTTTCGCCGAACAGTCGAGCGCTTATCGTCGGGAGTAAGTGAGATGACCCAGCTGGTCCCGCTTACGCGAGCACATGGCCTCGAGCCCGCGGCCTTGTCGCGGATCGACGATCGTCTGCGCGAGGTGCAGGACGCCGGCGTTGCGGTCGACACCGAGATCGGGTTCTTCGGCTCCTTGTCGTGGACGGCGTTTCAGCTCCTTGGCAGTGGCTGCCTTCTCACTGCGGCGTGGATCGCGTACGACCGCAACTTCGGTGTGACACCGGGCGACGTCGTGCTGGTCAGCGGTTTCTTCGTTACGTTGACCGCGAGCGTGACGGGCTTGATGAGTTTGGCGCCTGCTATGACGAAGGGTCTCGACGCGGTGCGTTCGATCGGCGAGGTCCTGCAATCCCCAGATATCGAAGGCAACGAGGGAAGGATTCGGCTCGCGGGCGTCCGCGGCTCCTTCACCTTCGAAAACGTGAGCTACAGCTACGTTGCGTTGCCGGACGCCGACGTGCCCCCCGTCATCGACAACCTTGAGCTCCAGGTCGAGGCAGGCGAGACGATCGCTTTCGTGGGGTCCTCCGGGTCGGGCAAGTCAACGGTGCTGAATCTGGTAATCGGGCTCATGACACCGACGTCGGGTAGGCTCCTGTTGGACGGCCGCGACATGGCGACCATCGACCGCCGGACGTATCGTCGACATCTCGCTATCGTGCCGCAGGAGGCCTTCCTGTTCGCGGGCAGCGTGCGCGAGAACGTGACGTATGGTCAGCCTCACCTATCCGACGCCCAAGTGCGCCGCGCGCTGCAAGCGGCTAACGCCTGGGAGTTCGTGCAGCGGCTCCCCGATGGCATCGGGAGTTCGATCGGGCACAGCGGCGTCGGGTTATCGGGTGGTCAGCGACAGCGAATCGCCATCGCGCGCGCACTCATTCGCGATCCGCAGATCCTCGTCCTTGACGAAGCTACGTCGGCATTGGATCCGGCGTCGGAGGAAATGGTGAAGCAGGCTTTGAAGACACTGATCCGCGGGCGGACGTGCTTTGTTGTCGCACACCGGCTATCGACGGTTCGCTCAGCGGATCGCATCGTGGTCCTGGATCAAGGGCGCGCGGTTGAGATCGGCACCCACGCGACAATGGTCGCGTCCGGAGGCCCGTACTCTCGACTGCACGCATCGTCGCTGCTGTGAGGCCACGATCATTACAATCGGGACGAGCTAGTCATAACCGACGCGCTGGGCCGGCGCTTTCGCGAACTACGAGACTGGCCTTGACCACCGATGCCTCGTCCCGATGTTGGCTCGAACTGAGCTGATCGACCATGAGTTTTAGTCTGTTGCGTCCGACCAGATCGCAATCTTGCCGAACGGTTGTGAGCGATGGCGTAACGCACGCAGCCTCGGGGATGTCATCGAAACCCACCACACTGCCGTTGCTTTGCCCAGGCTCGCCAGAATGCGACCCGCGTCGTAGCCTGACCTCGCTGTCCAGTCACCATGCCACGTTTGGCTTATAGCCGAGTTGGTCGATCGCTGCGCGCGCTCGCGCGCGCGTTGCCGGGCGCACCCGCTCGGCCTCGTTCACCACTCGCGAGACTGTCTGCTGCGAAACCCCGGCGATACGTGCGACGAGAGCCCGCTTGACTGCTTCGAGACCCGCCGGGTTGCGCCGACAAGCTCACCGCCGGCATCGCTAGACTTGCGCCTAGCTGTTGCGTGATCCCTTTGTCGACGCGTGGCCCTTCGACGGAGACTCGGTCGATTCGGCCAGGACGCGGCGCAGGAATTTCTCGGTCGTAGAGACATGCACCAGAGCCGTGGCATTGGCCAGAGCCGCGTCGCCGGCGCGTAGAGCCTCGAGAATGCGCGCGTGCTCAGAGATTGCGCGTGCTGTCGCTTCTTCCTCGATGATGCCGCGCCTTGCCCGAGCACGCAGCGTGAGGCTCGAGATGCCGTTCAGGATCGACGCGAGGGTGTCGTTGCCTGCGGCCGCCGCGACCTGCGCGTGGAAGTCAGTGGCGTGATGGACGAGCTCCGCGGGGTCCGACGCACTCTCTTCCATCAGCAGCATCGTCTTCTCCAGGTGCATCAAAGCATCTGCGCTGATGTTGGCTGCTGCAAGCGCCGTAACCGCGGGCTCGAGGATCCGACGAACCTGAAGCAACTCAAGCGCTAGGTCGGCCTGCATCAGGTCGACTGCGAGTGCGATGCTTTCCAGCAGGAGCTCCGGGCGCAGGCTCGTGACATAGGTACCGTCACCGCGCCGAACGTCGAGCACTCGTGCTGTCGACAGCGCTCTCACGGCCTCGCGAACCGTACTGCGCGACAGGCCCAGTTCGGCGGCCAGCTGCAGCTCAGGGGGAAGCTTGGCGCCCGACGGGTACCTGCCGGAGATGATCATCTCGCGGAGTTCGCGGATCGCAGTTTCGGTCAGCGGTGCGCCCACGATACCTCGCTTTGTCTTGTCGTTGCTGCTGTGGGTCACGATCGCAACAAAACGGCGACGAGCTAGTCATAACCGCGCGCTGGGCCGGCGCTCTCGCGAACTACGAGACTGGCCTTGACCGGTGATACCTCGTGCCGGTGTGGGCCCGCACTGATCTGTTCGACCATAAGTCTTAGTCCGTTGCGTCCGACCAGGTCGAAATCTTGCCGAACGGTGGTGAGCGATGGCGTAACGTACGCCGCTTCGGGGATGTCGTCGAACCCCACCACGCTCACATCGGCAGGAACGTCGCGACCATGCTCATGAAGTGCGCGCATGACGCCGAGTGCCATCTGATCGTTTGCGACGAACACTGCCGTCGCCTCGCCTACGCTCGCCAGAATTCGGCCGGCTTCGTAGCCTGACCTCGCAGTCCAGTCGCCATGCAGCAACGGCGGTATCTCAGCGGAAGCTGCTACCAATGCCGCCCGCCAGCCGGCTACTCTGCCGCGTGCTTCGAGCCAGTCCATCGGGCCAGCAATGTGCCACACCGTGCTGTGGCCTTCGTCGAGTAGGTGTTGTGTAGCCTGCCTCGCACCGTCCGCCTGATCGACCGAAACAACGGATGTCCCGGCGAGCGGGTCCCCGCCGACCGCCACCATGGGGACGTCCACGGACAGCCGATCGACGGTGCTGAGGGCTGTGACGAGTGGCACGTCGAGAATGACACCGTCGACACCGTGAGCGACGAGTCGAGCGACTGCGTCGCGAACGGCCACGGGATCGACCGAATTCAGGCTCACCATGGTCACCAGATAGCCCTCGGCACGCGAGGCTTGTTCGATGCCGTGCAAAGTTGACGCTGGTCCGTAGAGCCTGCTATCGAATGTGACGACCCCCAGCGTGCGCGTGCGGCCGGTGACCAAAGCACGAGCCGCCACGTTCGGTTTGTAGCCGAGTTGGTCGATCGCTGCGCGCACTCGCGCGCGCGTCGCGGGGCGTACCCGCTCGGCCTCGTTCACCACTCGCGAAACTGTCTGGTACGAAACCCCGGCGATGCGTGCGACATCGGCCATCGCAGGGCGGGATCCCTCTGGCCTAGGGTCACCCTGAGGGCGGCGCGATGCCTGCGAAAGAGGCTCGACTCTTCGCACACCGTTGTGCAACGCATCCACTTGTGTCAGCTCGCGCGAGCGCTATTTCAGACCGGAATTGATGAAGCCCCGAACATAATGCCGCTGTGCAACGAGGAACAGCACGACAACAGGAATGATGTACAGGAACGTGCCCGCGGCAAGGACGGTGGGCTCCGGAATGTTTTGCTTGCTGAAGTACCCAGACGCAAGTCCGGCCGCGAGCGTCGTGTTGTTTTGGTTCAGGAACAGGGTGGGCGCGATGTAGTCGCCCCAAGTCGCGTTGAACGCCAGGACGAATGCCGTCACGAGCAACGGCCGGGACAGTGGTAGGAAGATGGTCAAGAAGGTCCGTAGCCTGCCGGCCCCGTCGATCTCCGCGGCCTCCTCGAGTTCGCGCGGAAAGCTTGAGAAGAACTGCCTATACAGGAAGATCGCATAGGGCGCACCGGCCGAGCCCCATATGAACCAGGGCCAATACGTGCCGACGAGATGTACTCGCGAGAACAGCAGATACGTGGGGATCAAGGTCACGATCTGCGGCACGATCATCATCGCGATGAGTACGCCGAAGAGCAGGTTCTTGCCGGGCCCGCGCAGGCGCGCGAACCCGTAGCCGACGAGCGCAGAGCTGAGGGTCGTCAGGCCCGCGTAGACGACGGAAAGGAACAGGGAGGCCCGTGCGTAGTGCCAGAACGGGATCCCAGTCAGCGCGTCACGGTAGTTTGACCACCGGAATACCGTGGGTAGCCACCTATCGGCATCAAGTTGGGCGCCCGGTGTCACGCTGGTAATCAGCAGGATCAGGAGCGGCAACATCATCGCAATGGAGATAACCAGCAGAACTATGAACAGCGCACGGGGACGTTGGCGCAGCCGCCGCACAGGAGGTCGGCCGTCGCGTTGCCGCGCCACGGGCGCCGTGTCCGCTGATGGCGGCAACACCCGGGGCGTCGTCATCGCCGCCTAGCCTTCCTGTTGGTCGCGGTCGGATCGACTGCGTAGTACACGCCCCGTCCGAAGACCTTAAAGATGACGCCGGTCAGCAACAAGATGAACACGAAGAACACGACGATCAGCGCCGAGCCGAAGCCATAACGAGAGTAGGAAAAGAACTGCGCATACACATTGACCATGTAGAAGGTGTTCGACCTCGGAACGAGACCGATCACACCACCCTGCGTCGCATTCGCCGCGGTCGCCGGTGACAGCAACAACGAGGGGATGAACGTTTGCAACGTCGCGATCAGCACCAGCACCGTTTGGAACAGCAGAACTGGTGAGATCGCCGGCAACGTCACGTGGCGAAAGCTCAAGAACGCGTTCGCTCCATCGATCTTCGCTGCCTGTAGTTGCTCAACATCGACCGTCTGCAGCACGGCGAGATCAATGATGAGCCCGACCCCCAAGCCCCACAACATCATCACGACGAGCGCATAGAAAGCGTGCCCGCCAATCAGCCAAGGGACCGCCCGGATGCCGAACAGTGCAAGAAATCGGTTTGCGGAGCCGGTATTGGTCTCGAAGATGTTCTTCCAGATCAGTGCAGCGGCGACCGGGGGGATGATCGCCGGAATGTAGATCAGAGTCCGAAAAACGACCCGCCCTTTCACCCGCTCGTTCAGAAAGAGCGCAAGGACGAGGCTCCCCACTATCGTGGCCGGGACAACGAAGACGATCAGAAGCAAAGTCCTGTAGAGCGACGACCACGTGTCTGGCGAACTGAATACCTCGCGGTAATTGGCCAAGCCTGCCCACGGCTTGACCTTCGACAGTCCATCCCAGTTTGTGAAGCTGATGTAGAGGGCGTAGCCCAACGGGAAGAGCGCCAGCAACAATGTGCCGACGAGCCACGGGCTGATGAATCCGTAGAAGGCGACGGATCCACCACCCCGCTTGCGCCCAACCCTGCCTCTTGTCGGAGAACGCCAGACACGTGCCGCGGTCGTCATCGAATGCCTAGCCTCCTGCCGCCTTCTTGCCCTGCGCCAGCACCGCATTTGCCGCTGACGTCATCTTGTCTCCGAGCTGAGCGACGGTGGTCGAGCCCGTCACAGCAGACGGGAACACCTTCGCGATGGCGGTATCTATCGCGCTGCCGAGCGCGTAGGGCGACGCTAGTGCCAACACCTTGAGGTACGGAAGTTCCGTCTGCTGCACTTGGTACGTCTGCTGCTGAAACGCTGTTTGCTGCGGGAGTAGCGGGAGGTGGGACTTCAGCGCGGGCAAGCCGTCGCCCGCGGCAGCACGTGCACGTGCGCCCTCGCCACCGCAGTACCACTCCATGAAGGCGAAGGAGCCTTCCGGATTCTTCGCCTTTGCTGGAATCCAGTACCCGACTGCCCCAAAGGAGGGACTGACCCGCGTCGTGCCGAGCATGGGGGCGGCCGCGAACTTCGTCGTGTCCTCGAGCTTGGCGTTGTTTGTGTCGAGGTATCCGCCGAACCAGTAACCCGCGGAGGCCGAGACCTGGTGGCCCGCAAGGTACTGCGGACCGTCCCAGTCGGGGCTCGGGTTTACCGCGGAGTAGCCCACCTTCGCTTTTGCGGCGTTCACCAACCAGGTGAGCGCTTTTTGCGCCTCCGGTGAAGTGAAGTCAGCCGTCGACAGATCGTCGGACAGGATCTTTCCGCCAGCGGTCGCCACCATCGCCGAGATGAAGTCGTGGCTCGGGTTAGTCGTGAAGAGTCCGTACACCGAGGTCTTGCCGTTGCTCGATTTCGTGAGCTTCGGCGCCCATTCGAGTAGTTGATCGTAGGTAACCGGCGTGGCAGGGTCAGGCTCGGGGATGCCGGCCGCCTGCCAAGCCGCAGGGTTGTACCACCACATGGCATCCTGCGACCAGTCCTTCGCCATGCCGTATCTGGGGCCCTGGCCCTGGACTTTGCCGTCCCACTTCCACACATCGTTGATCGGATTGATGTCATCTTCCTTGATAACGGTGCTCTTCGCGAAGTATGGGTCGAGATCGAGCGCCAAACCCCGTGTCGCGATGTACGGCGTAACGTCGGTGCCTGCATCACGCACGAGGTCGGGCGGCGTACCGGCGGCGATCATCGCGTTCAGCCGCGTCGTGTCGTAGTTGATGAGGCTGAGCTTCAGCTCCGGGTAGGCAGCTGTGAACAAGCCGATCTGCTCGCTGCTGATTTCCCCACTCGGACACATCACCGTCAACGTCCCACCCTTGATGGTGGCGGTCGACGCCGACGCCGTCCCCGACGAAGATGCTGAAACCGCTGACGGAGCGGCCCCGGACGAAGACGGTGCAACCGCTGACGGAGCCGACGAGGTTGCTGCTGCCGTCGGCTTCGCTTTCGATGTGCAAGCGGCCAGTGCCGCCGAGCCGGCAACGATGCCAGCACCCCTCAGGAAGGAGCGCCTACTGACTTGCGTGTAATGGACCATGATCTGTTACTCCGCTCGATGAGGGGGACGGGTCGGCGTAGGCCGCGGACGAAGAATCGAGACGCGATTCCGACGTGTGCTTCTTGCGAGTGCGAGTTCGTTCGGTGCGCGAGATGCAAAGCGGCTTGCGGTCGTGCCTTGCGCGTGTGGTCAGCGATCTAGCCGTCCGGATGAGGACCGGGTGCATCGTGCCCGGCCGCGCCTCGCGGCTTCGTGCCATCGCTCGTCATACGACGTCCTCTCCGAGCCATCGCGGAGGGCCTGCAAGCTCGAGGACCGACGCATGGCGGATCCCGGCGGGGACTGCGATGTCGGTCGGTGTCCAGTTGTGGCCATCACGGCTACTCACGCCGCCATAGCGATCCTCGAGATAGTGATCGAAGAGCAGCACCCACTCGTCGCCGCGGCGAAAAAGCGTGGGTCCTTCTGCCGCCCCGGGGCTCACCGGGCCGATCGGGCTGGTGAAGGTCCCTTTCGGATCGGTGAACGTGGTCAGCAAGGTGTGCTTGTGTTCGGTGGCGACGTCGTTGTGCCCACGTTCGTCCTTGAACGCCATGGTGAACGAGCCCGCGTACCAGACCACGGTGGCGTCGATGACGGAGTAGGCCGGGTCGAAAAAGACTTCGGCAGTGGAGAACGTCACGAAGTCCTTTGTGGTGCAGTGCCAGATTCGGTGGTCTTGGCCCGTGTTCTGCCAATCGCGGTGATCGCTAGGGACGGCCACATCGACAACGGACGACCAGATCAGGTGGTACAGGTCGGTTTGCGGGTCGTAGAAAAACTCTGGGGCCCACGCGTTGTGTGCGCCCTCTATGCCCGACATGACGGGCAGCAGTTCCTGCTCCGACCACGTGAGCAGGTCCTTTGAACTGGCATGCACGATATAGGGACTGCTCCAGCCGTCCGTCGCAAGCAAGTGGTAGACGCCGCCCGGGCCCACGCCGATGAACGGGTCACGCAAACTACATGTGCCGACAGTGCCGCGCAGCACGGGGCGCCCGCCGTTGACGGGCACGAATTCTCGGCCGTCGCCGCTCAGCGCCAAGTGCAATGCCTCGTCAGCTGCTGTGAAATACGACATGACCAGCATCAGCCACGTTCTCCGAGACCCACGGCCGGCGTCGACGCGGCTTCGCGCTTGTGTTCGGCTTCCGGCGCCCTCGCGGTGGAGTTTCGGACGACGAGGCTCGTTGTCAACCTGATGTCGTCGGTCAACAACGTCTGACCGTCGGTGATCGAAAGCAATGCACGTGCGGCCGTCTGTCCCATGTCGTGCAGAGGCTGGCGCACGGTCGTCAGCCCGGGGAAGCTCTGGGTGGCTTGCGGCAGGTCGTCGAACCCGACCACCGATATGTCCTCTGGCACTCGCAGGCCGTGCGCACGAGCGGCGTCCACCGCCCCTAGCGCGATGAGATCTGCGCCGGCCAGAATGGCGCTCGGCCTGTGGGCGCCGATGATGTCGACAGCGGTGCGGAATCCGCACGCGTATGAGAAGTCACACGTCCCGATCAGTCGGTCATCGATGTCGAGACCCGCCAGGCGCATCGCCTCGACAAAGCCCTGGAAGCGAACCGCCGAGCTCTGCAGATCGGGCTCGCCCTTGATATAGGCGATTCGCCGATGCCCGAGGTCGATGAGATGTTGGGTACCGGCGCGCATGCCTTCGTAGTTGTCGACCGTCACGCGCGGTAGCGGCACATCAAGCTGCCGTGGGTCAATCACCACACACGGGAGATTGCGGCGCCTGATGAGCTCGATCGTCTCGGGCTCAAGGACGGGAGCGACAAGAAGAACGCCGTCAACCAACCCACCCGCCAACAATTCGACACGGTCTCGCTCCCGAGCTCCGTCGTGGTAGGTCGCGTTGATAAGCAGTTCCCGTTCGGCATCAGCCAACTCCTCCGCGATCCCGCGGACGATCTCCAATCCGTACTGCGCCGTCAGGTCAAGAGTGACGACCCCAATGAGGCCACTACGGCCTCCCTTGAGGGAGCGCGCCGCCACATTGGGGTTGTAACTAAGACGCTCGACGGCTTCGAGGACGAGCCGGCGTGTCTCATCCGATGCGCCGGGCTTGCGGTTGAGCACATTTGACACGGTCATGGCGGACACGCGAGCGTCGGCGGCGACCTGGGCGATGGTGACTCGACCTGCCATCTTGACCACCAAATCCGCTGGGCGCGTGCTCACCGACCTTGTGTGTAGCGGTGAATCGCAGGATGACTGTAACGATAAGCTTTTGAGAGTGTCAACGAAACATTGATAACACATCGGTAACACAAGCGTGGTCGAAAAGTAACGGAGCTCGTGGGCGAAATGTCCACAAATAGAACGGTGGGATGGCTGGCAGCGTTAGCCAGGAATCAGATCGCGCCGTCGGATAGGTGCAGGTCGAAATCCCAGTTCCGATCGCAAAACAGGGTGCGTTGGATGACGGACAGCTCGGCGACGTGGATCGATGAACGTCGCCCAGGCGTGGCGAGCGGCGCGTTCGGATCACGGTCGGGATGCGTGAAGTAGACGACGAATGCGCGTTCTGCATCGACGATCACGTCCGCGTGGAATCCCGGTCCGACGTCATCGGTGCGGGCGCCCGCGATCGGCCCGGTCGCCTCGAGGATGCGGCCGGCTGGCTGCCACTCGTCGAGATCGGTGGACACGAACGCGCGCTGTCCGTCCCACGAGTCGACGATCAGCCAGTACCGATCTCGGAACGCGAAGACGTTCGGACCTTCATGCCCACCGGGCGTAGTGAGGACGCGGCGAAAACCGTGCCAGGTGTACAGATCTGTGCTATCGCAGGCCCAGGTCGTGTCGAAGAATGCTTCGTTCTTGTACCACATCCGAAAGCCGCCGCCGGGCAACGCAAAGACGCACGCATCGATGACAAAGTCGCTCTCCAGATCCAGTGCGCCATGGTGCGTCCACGTGACCATGTCATCGCTGGTGTAGTGGTGGATGTGCCGTTCATGCCCAGCCCAGCGCTCAGGGACGCCGCGGATGTACGACACGTACATGTGGCACACGCCGTGGTGCCAAACGAACTCCGGCGCCCAGAACGTGTTGTGTCCAAACTCGTGGTTGAGGCCCTGCAGAGTGCCGCGGTATGTCCAAGTCGCGCCAGAATCGAGTGACGATGCGACGCCGATATCACTCCCGTGTACCCAGCTGACGTCGGCCGACGGTGCGTTGGCTCGCCGAGCGGTGTACAGGAGCCACCACGACTGCTCGTGATAGTTGCGGACAATGACCGGGTCGGCGGCGCCGTCGTAGATCGGATCCCGGAACAGCGGCGCACTCATCTCTTGTCACTCACCTGCCGGTCACTCACCTGCCGGTCACGAGCTCTTGCCTCCCTCGTCTGCGGCGGTGGCGCGGTCGTGCCCCGCACGATGAGGGACGTCGGCAGTTGCATGTGCTGGGTCGGCGGTGGATTGCCGTCGATTATCGAGAGAAGTGCCCGGACAGCGGCCTGACCCATGTCGTGGAGTGGTTGCCGAACAGTCGTGAGGCGCGGAAACGTCTGCATCGCCTGCGGCAGGTCGTCGAAACCGACGACCGATAGGTCGTCCGGCACCCGCAACCCGTGCTTGCGAGCGGCATCGACGGCTCCCAGTGCAATCAGATCGGCACCCGTCATGATCGCCGTCGGCGCAAAGTCATCGAGCATCTGCGATGCCGTGCGGAAGCCGCCGGCGTACGAGAACTCGCAGTAAGCCACCAGCCGATCATCGACAATCAACCCGGCAAGCCGCATCGCGTCGTGGAAGCCGGTGAACCGGATCGTCGAACTTTCAAGATCGAGGTCGCCACCGATGTAGGCAATCCGCTCATGGCCAAGCTCGATCAAGTGCTCGGCAGCCCGCCGCGTTCCGTGGTAGTTGTCCACCGTGACCCGTGGCAACGCGACGTCGATGCGGCGCGGATCGATCACGACCACTGGCACATTTCGTCCGATCAACAGAGAAATTGTCTGCTCTTCCAGGACCGGCGCGATCATCACGACACCATCAACGAGGCCGCGAGTGAGAAAGTCGATCCGCTCACACTCGCGCGCGCTGTCGTGATACGTGGCGTTGATCAGCGCTTCGAGTTCGGCATTCGCCAGCTCATCGGCGATGCCGCGCACTATCTCCAGGCCGTACTGCATGGTGAGATCCAGGGTCACGACACCGACCATGCCGGTCCGCCCGCTCTTGAGGCTCCGCGCGGCGACATTGGGAACATAGCCGAGCAGTTGTGCGACCTCCTTGACGCGGCTGCGCGTCTCATCCGACGCACCTGGCTTGCCGTTGAGCACGTTGGAGACCGTCATCGCCGAAACGCCAGCCTCGTCCGCGATCTGCGCGATCGTGACGCGTTCAGACAAGAGTGCAAACCCTCCCTAGTCCGCGGTCCATCCGAGCTGGCATCGATGCAAACTTACCGATAAAGCACGGGAAGATCAATACTGCTATCGACTGATCGAATGGTCCGTGGCGCGGCGCACTCGCGCGAGTCCGATGAGTATGAAGGACACGGACGTTGTGGCCCGGGTTCAAGGGGGTGAGCGCAACATGTCCGGCCCCGCGTTTCCGGTCCATCGCTGGTGAGAGATTCGACTCGAGTGAGCGGACCAGCGCGAGCTTCCGATGGCCGCGGCTAAGAGGTACACGGCGGAGCGGAGGAGCCTCACGCGGATAGCGGGTCCAAGCATAGCAACGCTAACAATTCTGCCCCCCACAGCTGTCCTCCTCGACAGCAAGCAGCAACCCGACCAGCAGCCGACGAGATACGCCCAAAAACTGCGACATACAGGACTCTCCGACACACAGGATTCTGCCGCGATGCGCTCTTGACTCGCGAACTGCGACGCGCGCAGAATCGAGACATCGCGGAGGTTAGCGCTAACAATGGCTCCGCGGTTTGGTTCCACCCCGGCTGCGCCTTCTGCGTGGTCTCATCCTCCGCCTAGCGAGGAGTCCATTCATGCGCATCGACACTCGCACCTCCCTCGTTCGACGCAGGCTCTTGTCGGTCGTGGGCGTCGTGGCACTGAGCCTCGGCGGCCTCACGACGCTCGCACCGGTCGCCACGGCGGCCACTCAAGGCCCCTGTGACATCTACGCAGCGGGCGGCACGCCGTGCGTGGCCGCCCACAGCACCACGCGGGCGCTTTACGGCGCCTACAACGGGTCTCTCTACCAAGTTCGCCGCGCGTCGGACAACGCGACCCGCGACATCGGGGTCCTGAGCCCCGGCGGTGTCGCCAACGCGGCGGCGCAGGACTCGTTCTGCGCAGGCACCAGTTGCGTCATCACGATCATTTACGACCAGTCCGGGCGCAACAACCGCCTGACGCAGGCGCCTCCGGGCGGCTTCAACGGGCCGGCGGCCGGCGGCTTCGACAACCTCGCGAACGCGACGGCGGCGCCAACAACGGTCCTCGGCCAGAAGGCGTACGGCGTGTTCATCGCCCCCGGCACGGGCTACCGCAACAACGCGACGAACGGGATCGCCACGGGCGACCAGGCCGAAGGCATGTATGCCGTGTTCGACGGCACTCACTTCAACGGGGGCTGCTGCTTCGACTATGGCAACGCCGAAACCAACAGCCGCGACGACGGCAACGGGACGATGGAAGCCATCTATTTCGGCAACATTACGGTCTGGGGGTTTGGCTCCGGCAACGGTCCGTGGATCATGGCCGACCTCGAGAACGGCCTGTTCTCGGGCTTCAACACGCGCCTCAACTCCAATGACCCGAGCGTCAACTTCCGCTACCTCACGGCGATTATCAAGGGTCAGCCCAACAACTGGGCGATCCGCGGCGGCAACGCGCAGTCCGGCGGGCTGTCGACGTTCTACAACGGAGTCCGGCCTAACGCCTCGGGTTACAACCCGATGAAGAAGCAGGGCGCCATCATCCTGGGCATCGGCGGTGACAACAGCGTGGGGGCCGCGGGCACCTTCTACGAAGGCGTGATGACGTCCGGCTTCCCGTCGGACGCGACGGAGAACTCCGTCCAGGCCAACATCACCGCTGCCGGGTACGGCAACACCGGTGGTGGTGGCGTCGCTGGCAGTGCGCGCGCGATCGTCAACGTCAACGCTAACCATTGCCTCGACGACTTCAATGCCAACAAGGCCAACAACGCCGACGTCGACCTGTGGCCCTGCACTGGCCAGGCGCCGCAGCAATGGGACGTCAACGCAGTCGGCGACGGTTCGTTCACCGTCATCAATCGCAACTCCGGCACGTGTCTCGACGACTTCAACCTGAGCACGACGCCCGGCGCCCGCGTCGACCTCTGGCCGTGTAACGGGGGTGCCTGGCAGCACTGGCTCTTCCAGCAGCAGTCCAACGGCACATACGCCATTGTCAACCAATACGCCAACCTGTGCCTCGACGACTTCAACTTTGACACGTCGAACGGGGCCCTCGTGAAGCTCTATACCTGCAACGGCCTGACCGTGCAGCAGTACCACTTCTAAGAACGACGACCCACCAGCAAGGCCGCGCTCCCTAGCGGAGCGCGGCCTTCGTCGCGACGGCCTCCGCCACTGCTACGCCGGGGCCGAGGACGGTGTCGAAGCGGAACTTGGCGGACGGGGACAACGGGGGATGCAGACACGACGGCTCGGCGACGACGGACCAGACATCACCACATCACCGCGCTCGGGATCGGCCCATGTGCGATCGGCGGCCGCTTGTCCGACGGCGACCAGCCCTCGGGTGGGGCGCCACCGAGAACGTCAGCATCGGGTGCTCGAGCAGTATGTTGGCGCGATCGGTGGCCGGCTCGAACTCACGGTGGGTACTGGCGGCAACGGGTTCAATCTCACCTCGAGCGCTGGGCAAGGTGGTGCCGGCCGAGGTTGCCCCGGGAAAGCGGCGGCTAAGAAAACTCCCCTGAGGACGACGGAGAAGACAGGGCGGAAGGCGCCAAGCAGATCTGCGGAACGGTCCACGACACCCCGCATCACGGTGTGAAAGACGGCCAGCGAGTACCGACCCCAGATCTGACCCCGCAAGCATCGCCGGACCGGACTTACGTGTGCAGCATTGCTCGCGTCCCTTGGCCTTCGATTCGTCGTCGGGCAGCTGCGCGGACAGGGTCTGGTCGCGTCCGTATGCGGCGAGCAGACCTTTTCCGGCTGCGTGCTCGGCAAACCAACGCTCCGCCTACGCGGAGCCGATTTTGATGAAGAACATGATGTTCTCGCCAGTGATGTTCTTCATCCTGTTCGCGGCTCCATCGATCGGTAGGGCCTCCGACGGGCGATCGCGACTCGCCGACACGCGGCCCCGCCCCAGGGGTGCGAATCGCTTGTGGTCTCGCAGCATGTGGAGCCCGTTTTCGACGCGGCTCCGGGCCGCCGGCGCTGAGGCACTCGGATACCTGTTGGAGCACCGGATGGCCGCCGTATGCGGCCGTTTTGACGCGCTCACCAGAGCAGCCGGCGTTGGCGCGGCGCTCGATTTGGAGGTGATCACGTAGCTGTTGGGACCATGAGTCGTGACCGTGAGCTGGAGGTCTTGCGGACTGTTTGCGGACTGACCCCGAACTGACGCCGGACTCGACGCGGCCGGCAGGCCTCTGACCAGCGGTTTTGCAGTGCCCCCGGCAGGATTCGAACCTGCGCCCCCGCCTCCGGAGGGCGGTGCTCTATCCCCTGAGCTACGGGGGCTCAAGACTGCCGAGGGTATCAGCGGGTCGGTGCACTAATGTCCGAACAGTGAGCCAGCCGACGCCATCTCCGAGGCTGCCCAGGCGGGTGCTCGTCGTCGACGACGATCCGATGATTCGGCACCTGATCACCGTGAACCTGGAGCTTGAGGGCTTCGAGGTCAGCCAGGCCGAAGACGGCCGGTCGTGTCTTTCTATGGTCGCGGCCGTCGAGCCGCACGTGATCGTCCTGGACGTCGCGATGCCTCGCCTCGACGGATTGGCGACCGCGACCGCCCTGCGCGGCGACCCCGCGACGTCCGGCATCAAGATCCTGATGGTGTCTGCCAGGGCTCAGCAGAACGACATCAGGCGCGGAATAGCGGCCGGGGTCGATGTCTACCTGACCAAGCCGTTCGATCCTGACGCCCTGATCCGGGCAGTGCATGATCTTGCCGAGGCCGCCGAGGCCGCCGAGGCCGCCGAGGCGGACGTCGACGAAGGCTGATTCGCGTTAACGCGCACGGTCGCGGCCCCGCGCTGCGGTAGCCTCGCGCGCGTGACTCCCGCCCAACTGTCCGACTCGGTGGCCGCCGCGGTCGCCGAATCGATCGCGGCCGGCGACCTCGCGGTCGAGGCGCCCAGAGCCGTGACTGTCGAGCGCCCCAAGAACAAGGAGCATGGCGACTACGCCACGAATGTGGCCCTTCAGTTGGCGAAGGCGGCCGGTCGCGCGCCGCGTGAGGTGGCCGAGCTGATCGCCGTCCGGCTGCGATCCGTGCCCGGGGTCGCCAGGGTGGACATTGCCGGGCCGGGATTCCTGAACATCACCCTCGACACCGCGGCTCACGGGGAGCTGGCCCGCTCGATCGTGGCTGCCGGGCCCGAATACGGCCACGTCGACACGCTGGCCGGCCTGCGCATCAACCTCGAGTTCGTCTCGGCCAACCCGACCGGCCCGATCCACATCGGAGGGACCAGGTGGGCCGCCGTCGGCGACTCCCTCGGCCGCATCCTGTCGGCGTCCGGTGCGCAGGTCGCCCGTGAGTACTACTTCAACGACCACGGCGTACAGATCGACAGGTACGCCCGCTCGTTGCTCGCGCGAGCCCGCGGCGAGGACGTGCCAGCCGACGGGTATGGCGGCCGGTACATCGACGAGATCGCCGCAGCCGTCGTGGCGTTGGTGCCGGGAGTGCTCGATCTGCCGAGCGGCGAGGCTCAAGAAGTGTTCCGCCGCGAGGGCGTCGACATGATGTTCGCCGAGATCAAACAGAGCATGCACGACTTCGGTGTCGACTTCGACGTCTACTTCCACGAGAACGACCTGCACGAGTCGGGCGCGGTAGGCCACGCGATCGACAAGCTCCGCGAGCTCGGCCACATCTACGAAGCGGACGGCGCGGTGTGGTTGCGCACGAGCGCGTTCGGCGACGACAAGGACCGGGTNNGCTACCTGAACAAGCGCGAACGCGGCTTCGACCTCGTCGTCATCATGCTCGGAGCCGACCACCACGGTTACGTCGGCCGGATGATGGCGATGTGCCAGTGCTTCGGCGACAAGCCGCACGAGAATCTCGAGATCTTCATTGGCCAGCTCGTCAACCTCGTGAAGGACGGCGCACCCGTACGTATGAGCAAGCGCGCCGGAACCGTCGTGACGATGGAGGACCTCGTCGACGCGGTCGGGGTCG
>PLCK01000253.1 GCA_003134755.1 Actinomycetota bacterium
GAGGCGACCGCGTCGACCCGCAGGCCGTCGATGTGCATCTGCTCGGCCCAGTAGACCGCGTTCGCCACCAGGAAGTTGCGGACCTCGCGGCGTCCGAAGTTGAAAACCAGGGTTCCCCAGTCGGGATGCTCGCCGAGCAGCGGGTCGGAGTGCTCGTACAGATGGGTGCCGTCGAACTGCGCGAGCGCCCAGGCGTCTTTCGGGAAGTGTGCAGGCACCCAGTCGACGAGCACGCCGATGCCGGCCTGATGCATGCTGTCGATGAAGTAGCGGAAGTCGTCGGGCGTACCGAACCGCGACGTCGGTGCGAAGTACGACGACACCTGGTAGCCCCACGAGCCGCCGAACGGATGCTCGGCCACCGGTAGTAGTTCGACGTGGGTGAAACCGAGGTCCTTCACGTACGCGACGAGTTCGCTGGCGAGTTGCCGGTACCCGAGGCCCTGCTTCCACGAGCCGAGATGCACCTCGTAGACGCTCATGGGTGAGCGGAGCGCGTCGTGGGTCGTGCGCTTCGCGAGCCACTCGGCGTCCCCCCATTCGTAGGTGGACGTGAAGACGACGGAGGCCTGCGCTGGCGGATGCTCGGTGGCGAACGCCATCGGGTCGGCCTTCTCGCGCCACTGCCCGTCTGCTCCGAGCACGTTGAGCTTGTAACGGTCGCCCGACTTCACGTCGGGGATGAAGAGTTCCCATACCCCACTCGACCCGAGCGATCGCATCGGATGCGGCTGTGAGTCCCAGTGGTTGAAGTCCCCGGCCACCCGCACGGCACGCGCGTTGGGCGCCCACACGGCAAACGACGTGCCGGTCACTACGCCGCTCGCGGTGTCGTAGCGCCGCTCGTGCGCACCGAGCGCCTCCCAGAGCTGCTCGTGCCGGCCCTCCCCGATCAAGTGCAGGTCGACTTCGCCGAGGGTCGGGAGGAAGCGGTACGGCTCGTCGACGACATGCGGAAACCCGTCGTCGTACACGACCTCGACGCGGTAGTCGGGCACGGTCGGGCTGGCCCAGACGCCGACCCAGACCCCGCCACGTTCGTGCTCGAGCGGGATCCGGAGGAGATCGACGAGCACCGTGACCTTGCGGGCGTTGGGCCGGAGCGTGCGAAACGTTATAGCGTTGTTCGTGAGGTGGGCCCCGAGGATTGCGTGTGGGTTGTGATGGGCGCCTGACACGAGGCGGTCGATCTCGACGGGCGCGACAGCGGCCGGTAGGACCGCGGGGGGCGCGACAGCTGCCGGTGCGACAGCGGCGGGTGCGACAGCGGCGGGTGCTGGCGCGGGGGGCTGCGGAGCCGAAGGTGTCGGCTGCTCTGCCGTCGGCTTGCTCATAGGCCGGACCTCCTCGGTGGTGTCCTGCGTGGGCGGTACGGGCGACACGGGCGGAACCGGCTGCGCAGCTGCCGGACCTGACCCGCCCGCTCCGGGATCCTTGCCGCCGGTGGTCACGCGGCCACGAGCCGTTCAATCGAGCCCAACGGGATGCGTACCCAATCCGGACGGTTCCGAGCCTCATAGGCGACCTCGTAAACCGCCTTGTCGAGTTCGAACGCCCGGAGCAGCACGTCGTCCTCGCGCGGATCGCGGCCGGCGACCTTTGCGTAGCCGACGCAGAAGGCGTCGCGGTTGCGCTCCGACCATTCGGCGGCGCGGTACTCGAGCTGGCTGGCGCCCGCCTGGTCGGCGAGCAGGTAGCGCGCCGCGTAGTCGAACGATCGCAACATGCCGGCCACGTCGCGAAGCGGGCTCGAGAGCGCAGCACGAGCGGCGATCGGGGCGCCGGGCTCGCCCTCGAAGTCGAGCAGCACCCAGCCCGCGTCGGTCCGCATCACCTGACCGAGGTGAAAGTCGCCATGCACGCGCTGCAGCCCGACCGGGTCGCGGGTGTGCGCAAGTGCCGCGAAGATCGCCGAGATCGTGGGCGCGTGATTGGCAAGTTCGGGGACGGCGGAACTTGCCGCCTCGAGTCGCCGCAGCATCGAGCCGGCGAGGGATTCGAGTGTCTCGGCGTCCGCCATCGAGGTTGGCAGTGCGCGGGCCATCGCCGAGTGCACATCGGCCGTCGCCATGCCCAGGCGCTCGGACTCGGCTGCGAAGTCGCCGCCAACCTCCTCTGCGTGCAGGTCGCCTTCGGCGAACAGATCGCGCACGCTGGTCAACGCCAGCGCCCAGCCGTCGGAGCCGGTACGCAGGAACTCCTGGAGCAGGCCGAGCGTGCTCGGCGTCCCGTCGATCTCGGTCTCGATCCAGCCCTGCAGCGTGGCGATGTGCGCGTTGCCCATCTCGGTGAGCGCTCGGGTGACCTCGAGGTCGGGGTTGAGGCCGGGCACGACGATCCGGAATAGCTTCATGATGGTCTGCTCACCGAACACGACGGAGGTGTTCGACTGCTCACCGCTCAGTGCAAGGCTGACGGCGGCCGGATCGATCTTGGCGCCGGGCTCGCGACGGAAGACGATGGGGCCGTGGGTCTCCTCGTCGGCGACCCAGCCGAGGACCGCATGCATCAGGTCGTGGTCCTGGCTCGCTTCATAGACGGCACCCGACCCTTCGAGATGGCCAACTGTCGCGTGTTCGAGGTGGGCCGGCAGCTCGCCGCGGATGCCGAGGATGAGCTGGTAGGTCGTCGTGTGCGCGGCGGCGGCGTCGGCCAGCGTTTCGTCGGCGGCGTCGAGCGTCGGCAGCACCGGAGTCCTGGGAGCCTGCTCGACGTCGACGAACAGATGCAGCAACGCGGGATCGCCCTCGAGAAGCAGATGTTCCTGCGTGATGCGAACGGCGTCCGCGCCGCGATCCTTGCCGGCGAACCAGCGCTGCCGGGGGAGCCATTCGCGCAGGAGTTCTTCCAGTTGCGCGTGGTCGATCGTCGCGGGGCTCATCAGCTTTCCTCCGTGCGGTTCCCCGGCCGGGACGAGCTGGCCGGGAGGGTGAACCAGTAGAAGCCGTGCCCGGGCAGGGTCAACAGGTAGGGCAGCTCCCCGACCCGGGGGAAGTGCATGCCACCGAGCATCTCGACAGGGACGACCTCCTCGTAGCGGCGCAGATCGAGTTCGACCGGTTGTGGGAAGCGGGACAGGTTGTTGACGCAGAGCACGCGGTCATCACCGAACTCACGGACGAATGCCAGGACACTCGGGTTCGACGCACCGAGCTCTGTGAAGGAGCCGGCTCCGAACGTCGGATGCCGCTTGCGGGTCTCGATCATCCGCCTGGTCCAGTGCAGGAGCGAGTTCGAGTTCTTCAGCGACGCCTCGACGTTGGTGACCTGGTACCCGTAGACAGCGTCGGCGACCGGTGGGAAGACCATGCGGCCAGGGTCGCAGGCTGAGAACCCGGCGTTGCGGTCCGGTGTCCACTGCATCGGCGTGCGCACCCCGTCGCGGTCGCCGAGCCAGATGTTGTCGCCCATCCCGATCTCGTCGCCGTAGTAGAGCACCGGCGAGCCGGGCAGCGAGAACAGCAGGGCGGTGAACAGCTCGATCTGGCGGCGGTCGTTCTCCAGCAACGGCGCCAGCCGGCGCCGGATGCCGATGTTGGCCCGCATCCGCGGGTCCTTGGCGTACTCCGACCACATGTAGTCGCGCTCTTCGTCGGTGACCATCTCCAGGGTCAGCTCGTCGTGGTTGCGCAGGAAGATGCCCCACTGGCACCGGTCCGGGATCGGCGGCGTCGCCGCGATCACATCCGAGATCGGGTACCGCGACTCGCGGCGGACGGCCATGAACAGCCGGGGCATCACCGGGAAGTGGAACGCCATGTGGCACTCGTCGCCGCCGGACTCCGGGTCGCCCAGGTACTCGACCACGTCGCTGGGCCACTGGTTCGCCTCCGCGAGCAGGACCCGGTCCGGGTACAGCCGGTCGATCTCGGCCCTGACCCGCTTGAGGAACGCGTGGGTGGCCGGCAGGTTCTCGCAGTTGGTTCCCTCGGCCTCGAACAGGTAGGGGACGGCGTCCAGCCGGAAGCCGTCGATGCCCAGGTCGAGCCAGAACCGCAAGGCCTCCATGATCGCGTCCTGGACCCGCGGGTTGTCGTAGTTCAGGTCGGGCTGGTGGGAGAAGAAGCGGTGCCAGAAGTACTGGCGACGGACTGGGTCGAAGGTCCAGTTGGAGTGCTCGGTGTCCACGAAGATGATCCGCGCGTCGGCGTAGCGCTGGTCGTCGTCGGACCAGACGTAGAAGTCGCCGTACGGGCCGTCGGGCTCGGACCGGCTGGACTGGAACCACGGGTGCTGGTCGGAGGTGTGGTTCATGACGAAGTCGATGATCACCCGGATGCCGCGCTCGTGCGCCGCATCGACCAGCTCGACGAAGTCACCCAGGGTGCCCGCGTCGGGGTGCACGTCGGTGTAGTCCGCGACGTCGTACCCGCCGTCGCGCAGCGGTGACTTGAAGAACGGCGGCAGCCACAGACAGTCGATCCCCAGCCACTGCAGATAGTCCATCTTGCGGGTCAGGCCGGCCAGGTCGCCGACGCCGTCGTCGTTGGAGTCCGAGAACGATCGCACCAGGGCCTCGTAGAAGACGGCGCGCTTGAACCAGTCCGGGTCGGACGGTGTCCGCTCGTCGAAGGGGTCCGGAACCGGGGTGCCCGGGGTGAGGCTGGCCGACTCGGCCATCGGGTCGGTCACGGCCCTCCTCGCCGCACCATGAGGATGTGCGCCGGCTCGACGAACGGGTCCAGCCGGACGTAGTTGCGGGCTCCCCACAGCCAGCTCGCGCCGGTGAGCAGGTCCTGCACCGAGAACGTCTCGTCCCAGTCCATGCCGAGGGTGGGCATGTCCAGCTCGACGACGGTCTCGCGGGCGCCGTGCGGGTCCAGCTCGACCACCACCACCAGGGTGTCGTCGACGGGCTCCCCGCCCGGGCCGCGGGTGACCCGCTTGCTGAAGGCGATCACGTCTTCGCTCTCGGTGCGGTGCACGGACAGGTTCCGCAGCTGGTGCAGGGCGGGATGCTCCCGGCGGATCTGGTTCAGCCGGGTCAGGTAGGGCGCCAGGGTGCGCCCCTCGGCCGCCGCGGCGTCCCAGTCCCGCGGCCTGAGCTGGTACTTCTCGGAGTCCATGTACTCCTCGGACCCGGGCCGGACAGCCACGTGCTCGAACAGCTCGTACCCGGCGTACACGCCCCAGGACGGCGCGAGCATCGACGCCAGGACGGCTCTGATCTTGAACGCCGGTGGCCCGCCGTACTGCAGCGACGCGTGCAGGATGTCGGGGGTGTTCACGAACAGGTTCGGCCGCATGTAGGCAGCGCTGTCGCCGGCCAGCTCGGACGCGTAGTCCTCCAGCTCGCGTTTGCCGGTGCGCCAGGTGAAGTAGGTATACGACTGCTGGAAGCCGACCTTGCCGAGCTGGCGCATCATCGCCGGGCGGGTGAACGCCTCGGCCAGGAACACCACGTCGGGCTCGGACCGGCGGATCTCGGCGAACAGCGCCTCCCACATCTGCAGCGGCTTGGTGTGCGGGTTGTCCACCCGGAAGATGCGCACGCCGTGCGAGATCCAATGCCGGAGCACCCTGAGGACTTCCTCGAACAGCCCGTCGGGGTCCTGGTCGAAGTACAGCGGGTAGATGTCCTGGTACTTCTTCGGCGGGTTCTCCGCGTAGGCGATGCTGCCGTCGACGCGGTGCCGGAACCACTGCGGGTGCTCGGCGACCCACGGGTGGTCCGGGGAGCACTGCAGGGCCAGGTCCAGCGCGACCTCCAGCCCGAGGCCGCCCGCGGTGGCGACGAACGCGTCGAAGTCCTCGATGGTCCCCAGGTCGGGGTGGACCGCGTCGTG
>PLCK01000158.1 GCA_003134755.1 Actinomycetota bacterium
CATGTTCATGACGTCGGCGCCGAGGCGCTTGCCGGCGAGCTCGAAGGACGACTGCGTGCGGGTGGAGGATTCGAAGAAGAGATTGATCTGCGTCCGGCCGCGCAATACGGCCTTCTTTTTCTCGATCTGGCGGCTGACTTCGACCGCGGCCTCGGCGAGGTCGAGAAGGCCGACGATCTCGGCGGCCGACAGCCCCTCGATCCCCAATAGGTGCCGGTGCGGGAAACCGAGGGCCGACGGGAGCGGAGGAGCATTCATTAAAGGCACGCCTATAGGCGGAGTCGGAGGCCTCTGGCAAGCGACTGACACGGCAAGCTGTGGGTTAACCCTGACGCACCGTTCCTTGGCACCGCGCGGGCTGGCGAGCGGGCCCCGAGTGTGCGTGGTAGTTTAACAGACGAGCGAATCGCTGGTTGTCGCCGGCGATCGGAGGGGCATTTTGGTTTCGGCAGCCGACACCCACGAAGTCTTCAACCAGTCGCCGCCCTTTGCCGGCTTCAACCTTTTCTCGTCCGATCCCACCCTCGGCGCGCTTGTCGAAGGGCTGCCCCAGCCGGTCGTCGACCAGTTGACCGAACACGGCGCCCAATGGGGTACGCCGGAAACCTTCGAACTCGGCCGCATCGCCAACGACCAGCCGCCGGTGCTCAGGAACTTCGACGGCAACGGGGTGCGGATCGACGCGCTCGAGTTCCATCCCGCCTATCACGCGCTCATGCGGCGGAGCGTTGCCTCCGGGTTGCAGTGCTCGATCTGGGATGCCTCCGGCGACGAGGCCAACGCGCGCGCGGTGACGCGCGCCGCGCGGCTCTACATGACCGCCGAGGTCGACGCCGGCCACCTCAACGCCATGACCATGACCAATGCGTCGGTGGCGGCGCTCGCCCACGCCTCCGACCTCGCCGATACCTGGCTGCCGCGCATCCGCACCCGGCGGTATGATTCCTCGCCCCGCCCGCTGTCCGCCAAGGCCAATGCCCTCATCGGCCTCGGCTTTGCAGAGAAGCAGGGCGGCAGCGACCTCGGCGCGAACACGACGGCCGCGGTCGAGTCCGGCGGCAGATTCTGGACGATCACCGGCCACAAATGGTTCATGTCGGCGCCGATGAGCGACGCCTTCCTGGTGCTCGCGCAGGCCGAGGACGGCCTTTCGTGTTTTCTGGTGCCGCGCATGCTCCCCGACGGCAACCGCAACGCCATTCGCCTGGTTCGCCTCAAGGACAAGCTCGGCAACCGCTCCAACGCGACGGCGGAAGCCGAGTTCGACGGCGCCGCCGGCTGGCTGGTCGGCGAGGCGGGAGGGGGAATCCCTACCATCATCGACATGGTGACCCTGACCCGGCTCGACTGCGCCGTCGCTTCCGCCGGCTTGATGCGCGTCGCGCTAGCCGAAGCCACCCATCATTTGCGCTATCGCAAAGCCTTCGGTGCCGCCCTCATCGACCAGCCGCTGATGACCCGGGTCGTTGCCGACATGGCGCTCGACGCGGTCGCCGCCGCGTTGGGTCGGGTGCGGTCCATCAGCGCGTGGCGCATGCAGGTCACGACCCGCCCCGACGGTGTCACCGTCATCAACGACGCGTACAACGCCAACCCCGAGTCGATGCGCGCCGCGCTAGCTGCACTCGCCGCGATGGGCCGACCCGACCGCCGGACGCACGCCGTGCTCGGCCCGATGGCCGAACTCGGGCCCGCGTCGGAGGAGGAGCACCGCGAACTTGGCAAGACGGTTGCTGCACTCGGCATCGGACGGCTGGTCGTCGTCGGCCCGGTTGCGACGGCGATCGCCGACGGTGCGATCGCGGCTGGATTCGACGTGTCGTCGGTGACGGCCGTCGACGATGTCGGCGCTGCTGTGAAGTCCCTCGATGCCGATCTTCGCCCGGACGACGTCGTGCTGGTCAAAGCGTCGAGGTCTGCCGATCTCCAGCGGGTGGCCGAGGCGCTGCTGCTCGACATGCCGCGGCTGGGTGCACCGGGCGGAGCCAGCCGGTGAAGGGCATTCTCGCGGCCGCGACGATTTCGCTGATCATCTCGCTGTTCGGCACGCCGTTCGCGATCAGCCTCTTCCGCGGGCGCGGATACGGGCAGTTGATCCGCGACGACGGACCTACCACTCACCACACCAAGCGGGGTACGCCGACGATGGGCGGCACGGTGATCCTGCTCGCCGGCCTGCTCGGTTACGCGGCCGGGAACCTGGTCAGTGCCAACGGACCGACGGCGTCCGGACTCCTCGTGCTCGGGCTGGCGACCGGACTCGGGCTGGTCGGCTTCCTCGACGACTTCATCAAGATCCGCATGCAGCGCAACCTCGGGCTACGAGCGCGAACCAAGCTGCTGGGACAGACCGTGGTAGCGGTCGGCTTTGGCGTCCTCATGCTTCAGTTTCCCGACCGTGGCGGCATGCATCCCGCGTCGACGCACATCTCGTTCGTTCGCGACACGACCGTCGGCCTCGGTGCTGTCGTTTTCGTGGTGTGGGCGCTGGTTCTCGTGTCGTCGACGTCGAACGGCGTGAATCTGACCGACGGCCTCGACGGCCTCGCGACAGGTGCATCGACGATGCTGTTTGCGGCCTTCGTGATCATCACGTTCTGGCAGGGCCGCAACGATTGCCTGCTGAAAAACGCGGCCGGCTGCTATCACGTGCGCGACCCGTTCGATCTGGCCATCGTGGCAGCCGCGTTCGCCGGCGCCTGCGCGGGCTTCCTCTGGTGGAACGCCGCGCCGGCCCGCATCTTCATGGGCGACACCGGCTCGCTCGCGCTCGGTGGTGCACTGGCCGGGATGGCGATCATGACCCGGACCGAATTGCTGCTCGCCGTGCTGGGTGGACTGTTCGTCGTCATCACGATGTCGAGCCTGATCCAGATCGGCTACTTCAAGTTGACCCACCGCCGGGTGTTCAAGATGGCGCCGCTGCAGCATCACTTCGAACTCAAGGGCTGGGCCGAGGTGACGATCGTGATCCGCTTCTGGATCATCGCCGGTCTAGCTGTCGCGCTCGGCCTCGGACTCTTCTACGCGGAGTGGATCACGTGGCAGAAGTAGTGCCGTCGTGGTTGCGTTCGGCCGGTCACGACGCGCCCTGGCACGAACTGACGGTGTGCGTCGCCGGGGTGGGTGTGTCGGGCGCCGCCAGCGCGCGGGTGCTCGCAGCACACGGCGCGCGCGTCGTCGTCGTCGACTCGCGCGCGGGTGAGACGGAGGAGAAGTCGGCGGCAGAGCTGACCGCGGCCGGGGTCTCGGTGCGGCTCGGCGATGGCGAGGCCCTGCCGGCTGGCACGCAACTCGTCGTGACGTCGCCGGGCTGGCGCCGCGAGTCGCCGTTGTTCAAAGCGGCGGCTGCCGAGGGTGTCCCAGTGTGGGGGGAGCCGGAGCTCGCGTGGCGGCTGCGGACACCCGGCGCCGCCCAATGGCTCGTCGTCACGGGTACTGACGGCAAGACGACCACGACCCTGATGCTCGAGGCGATGCTGCGCGCGGCCGGGCTGCGAACGGTGTCGGCGGGCAACATCGGCACCGCACTTGTCGACGTCGCGCCCGGCCCGTTCGACGTGCTTGCCGTCGAGCTCGGCAGCTTTCAGCTGCATTGGTCGCCGTCAGTCGCGCCTGCCGCGGCGGCGGTCCTCAACGTCGCGCCCGACCACCTGGACTGGTGGGGACACTCGTTCGCGGAGTACACGGATGCCAAGGGCCTCGCATTCGCACATCGTGAGACCTGCGCAGTCGGCAACGCCGACGATCCGATCAGTGTCCGGCTGCTCGCACGAGCGCCAGGCCGCCGAGTCTCCTTCACGTTGAACAGGCCTCGGCCCCACCAGCTCGGCGTCGTCGAGGATCTGCTGGTCGACCGTGCGTTCGCCGACGATCCCGACAACGGTGCCGTCGAACTCGCGACCCTGTCCGACCTCACCGTGCCGGGGCCGCACAACGTCGCGAACGCGCTTGCCGCGGCTGCGCTCGCGCGCGCATTCGGCGTCGGCGCCGCAGCCGTCGCCGAGGGCCTGCGGGCGTTCGTCCCAGCGCCGCACCGGATCGCGGAGGTCGCTGTGGTCGCCGGCGTCCGGTTCGTCGACGACTCCAAGGCAACCAGCCCGCATGCGGCCGCCGCCGCGCTCACCTCGTTCGATTCGATCGTGTGGATCGCCGGCGGTCTCGGCAAGGGCACGCCGTTCGACGAGGTCGTGCAACTTGCGGCCGCTCGGCTGCGCGGAGCCGTCTTGTTCGGCGCAAGCCGGGCGGAGCTCGCCGAGGCATTGGCGCGACACGCACCCGATGTCCGCGTGGTCGAGGTCGCCGGGTCCGAGACTGAGCAGGTGGAAGCCGTCATGGATCGTGTCATCGCGCAGGCGGCGGCCATCGCCGTCCCAGGGGATACCGTCCTGCTCGCGCCGGCGGCAGCGTCGATGGACATGTTTCGCGACTACGGTCATCGCGGCGACGCCTTCGCGGCGGCAGTCCTCCGCTATCGCGACCGCGTGAGCGCGTGACCCAGCAGATGAGTTCGACCACCGGCACCAGGCCGGCTACCGGTCGTACCGTCGCCACAGTCATCCCATTGCGGTCAAAGCTGCAGAACCCGCCGCTGCTGTGGCGCCCCCTCGCCTCGTACTACCTGCTGCTCGCGAGCACCGCGGTGCTCATCGCCTTCGGCGTGGTGATGGTCTGGTCGTCCTCGTACGTCGCGTCGAACCAGGTGTCGTTCGCGGTGGTACAGAAGCAGTTGATGTGGATCGGCATCGGTTTGCCGGTCATGCTGATCGCCACCCGGTTGCCGGTCGCAGTCTTCCGATTCCTCGCCTATCCGGCCCTGCTCGGCGCGGGGGGATTGCTCGTCGCCGTCATGGTGCCTGGGCTAGGCGTCTCGGTGAACGGTGCAACCCGATGGGTTGCGCTCGGCGGGCCCTTCACCGTCCAACCGTCGGAGTTTGCCAAGCTCGGGCTGGTGCTGTGGGGCGCCGACCTGCTCGCGCGCAAGCACAAGCTGAAGACGCTCGACAGCTACCGGCGCATCATGATCCCGCTCGTTCCTGTGACCTTGGTCGTACTCGCCTTGATCGAGAAGGAACACGACCTCGGAACGTTGCTCGTCGTCCTGACGATCGTGCTGTCGCTGCTGTGGGTCATCGGCGCGCCGATCAGACTGTTCGGCTTCCTCGTCTCTGTCGTGATCGCGGGCGTGACGTACCTCGCGATCAGCCAGCCGTACCGGCTGCAACGGCTGGTGAACTTCGGCAACCCGTTCAAGGACCTCCACAACACCGGGTGGCAGGCCGGGCAGGGCATCTACGCGTTGGGCGCCGGTGGCTGGTTCGGCGTCGGCCTCGGCGGCAGCCGGCAGAAGTGGGGTTATCTCCCCGAAGCGCACACCGACTTCATCTTCGCCATCATCGGAGAAGAGCTTGGCCTCGTCGGCACCCTCGCGGTCCTGATCCTTTTCGCAGTGCTCGCTTACGCCGGCATCCGGGTTGCCCAGCGCAGCCGTGACATGTTCTCGCGGCTTGCCGCGTCGGCGATCGTCGCGTGGTTACTCGTGCAAGCGCTGGTGAACATCGGCGCGGTCATTGGGGTCTTGCCGATCACCGGGATCCCGTTACCTCTCATATCCGCCGGCGGTTCGGCGTTGTTGCCGACCATGTTTGCGTTGGGCATGTTGATGTCGCTTGCCCGCCGCGAGCCGAGCGCAGCGGCCGCGCTCGCGGCCCGAGGCCCCAACGCCCTCCGCCGCGGCCTGCGCCGGACGGCATCGGTGTTGCACCTAACTCGTCGCGGTCGGTGACCTCGGTGCACGTCGTACTTGCCGGCGGCGGTACCGCCGGGCACGTCGAACCCGCGCTCGCTGTTGCCGATGCGTTGCGGCGCCGCGACCCGGGTATCGGCATCACGTTGCTCGGAACAGCGCGTGGAATCGAGACCAGGCTGGTCCCGGCCCGCGGGTACGAGCTGGCCCTGATCCAGCCGGTCCCATTGCCGCGGTCGCTGACGCCGTCTCTGCTGACGGTGCCGATCCGGATGCGGGCCGCGGTCCGTGAGACCGGTGCGATCCTCACGCGGGTCGGTGCTGACGTCGTCGTCGGCTTCGGCGGCTACGTGGCCCTGCCCGCGTACCTCGCGGCGCGGGCGGCGAAGCTCCCGTCGGTCGTCCACGAAGCGAATGCGAAGCCGGGCCTTGCCAATCGGTGGGGGGCGCGATTCACGCCGTACGTCGCGACCAGTCTGCCGGGGTCGGGTCTCGCACACGCCACCGTCGTCGGGGTGCCGTTGCGGCGGGCGATCAGCGCGCTCGACCGGGCCGCACGACGAGCTGAGGCGCGCGATCACTTCGGCCTGCGGCCAGACCTGCCGACGCTGCTGGTGTCGGGCGGTTCGCAGGGTGCGCGATCGATCAACCGGGCCGTCGTCGGCGTGGTCCACGACGTGTTGAAGGCAGGTATCCAGATCCTGCACGCGACAGGTCCCACGCAGCTCGCCGAGGTCGAAGCCGGCGTGCCCCACGACCTCGAGGGCCTGCCGCCGTATGTGGTGGTGCCGTACCTNNCCTCGAGCAGATGGAGCTGGCGTACGCCGCGGCCGACCTCATGCTCTGCCGCGCCGGTTCGACCTGCGCCGAGTTGGCCGCCGTCGGGCTGCCCGCGGCGTACGTTCCGCTGCCCCAGCGCGGAGGTGAGCAACGGCTCAACGCGCAGCCGATCGTCGACGCCGGCGGTGGCGTGCTGGTCGCCGATGCAGAACTGACGCCCGCCTGGATCCGGGAAACCCTCGTCCCGTTGCTGACCGACCGCGATCGGCTCGCGCAGATGTCCGTCGCAGCCGCCGGCTTGGGTCGTCGCGACGCCGACGACAAGATGGTCGACATGATCCTCGACGCGGTG
>PLCK01000016.1 GCA_003134755.1 Actinomycetota bacterium
CGACGTCCTCGCCGGTGACGCTGCGGACGACGTCGGGACCTGTGACGAAGATGCGGCCGGCCGGACCCATGATCACGATGTCGGTCAGCGCCGGACCGTACGCCGCGCCGCCCGCCGCGGGTCCGAGCACGACCGAGATCTGCGGCACCCGGCCTGATGCGCGCGTCATGGCCGCGAAGACCCGGCCGACGCCGTCGAGGCTCTCGACGCCTTCGCGTAGCCGCGCGCCGCCTGAGTGCCACAAGCCCACGATCGGGACGCCGTCGGCGAGCGCCCGTTCGTACGCGGCCACGATCGCCGCGCAGCCGGCACTGCCCATCGCCCCGCCCTGAATGGTCGGATCGCAGGCGAACGCCACCGCTGCGGTGCCGAGCATCCGCCCGGTCGCCGACAGCACTCCGCTGTCGTCCTCCGGGGTGATCGTCTCGAGCGTGCCCTCGTCGAACAGCGCGGTGAGCCGAGCCAGCGGTGAGCGCGGGTCGAGTGCTGTTGGGTCAATCGTGGTGGTCACAGAGATCCCGTTCTGCCTGCGTCAGGCGGGTTTGATGACGAGCACGACGTTGTGACCGCCGAAGCCGAAGGCGTTCGAGAGCGCGGGGCCGGGCCGTAGTGGCCGTGGGTCGACCGTCACGACGTCGAGGTCGACGTCGTCGTCCTTGTCGTCGAGGTTCAGTGTCGGGGGCACGATGTGCTCGTTGATCGACAGCAGCGTCGCGATGGCCTCGACGACGCCCGCGGCGCCGAGCAAGTGACCGAAGGTCGACTTGGGCGCGGTCACGACCACGCCGTCTGCGGCGGCGCCGAAGACCTCGCGGATGGCCTTCGCTTCGGCGACGTCACCAGCCGGCGTCGACGTCGCGTGGGCATTGATGTGGGTGATGTCGGACGGCGCGAGGCCGGCGTTGGACAGTGCCGCTTGCAGTGCCCGGACGACGCCGCGACCCTCAGGGTCGGGTGCGGCGATGTGGTAGCCGTCGGAGCTGATCCCGACGCCGGCGATCTCTCCGAGGATCGTGGCGCCGCGGGCCTGCGCGTATTCGGCCGCTTCGAGGACGACGGCGCCGGCGCCCTCGCCCATGATGAAACCGTCGCGTGCCTTGTCGTAGGGCCGCGAGGCGCGCAGTGGCTCGTCGTTGCGCGTCGACATCGCCCGCATCGCCGCGAAGGCGGCCAGTGGCAGCGGATGGATCGCCGCTTCGGTGCCGCCGCAGACCACGACGTCGGCGCGGCCGCCACGGATCATCTCCAGGCCGACCGCGATCGCCTCGGCGCCCGACGCGCACGCACTGACCGGCGTGTGTACGCCGGCCCTTGCCTGCAGGTCGAGCCCGACCGCGGCGGCCGGGCCGTTGGGCATCAGCATCGGCACCGTGTGGGGTGAGACCCGGCGGGCGCCCTTCTCACGCAACGTGTCGTACGAGTTCAGCAGCGTCGTGACGCCGCCGATGCCCGACGCGAAGACGACGCCGAGGCGCTCCTTGTCGACCTCGGGCCGGCCGGCCTGTGCCCACGCTTCGCGTGCGGCGATGATGGCGAACTGCTGCGAGCGGTCGAGCGTACGCGCCTCGACTCGCTCGAGGACCTCGAGCGGTTCGACCTCGATTCTCGCGGCGATGCGAACCGGAAGGTCGGCGGCCCACTCCTCGGTCAGGACACCAACACCCGAGCGACCGGCGAGCAGCCCTTGCCAGGTGCTCGCGACGTCGCCACCGATCGGCGTGGTCGCACCGAGTCCGGTGACCACGACCTGTCGCCCCTGCCTCGACTGCACAGGTTCTGTTGCGGCGTCCACGTGCTTCTCCTCATGTTGTTCGCCGGACCGGCGACCTCGCGCACTCATCGTCGCGAGGCGGTCGCCGTCCGCCTTTTCAGGTGGTGCCGTTCTCTCGTCGAGCAGCTCAGGCGGTGACGCCGGCCTTCTCGATGTAGGTGACGGCGTCGCCGACGGTCTTCAGGTTCTTCACGTCGTCGTCAGGGATTCGCACGCCGAACTTCTCCTCGGCCGCGACGACGACTTCGACCATCGACAGCGAGTCGACGTCGAGGTCATCGGTGAAGCTCTTGTCCATCTGGACATCGGAAGCCGGGATGCCAGCAACCTCGTTAACGATCTCGGCGAGACCGGCGAGGATCTCCTGCTGGGACAGGGCCATGGGTGTGCTCCTTACGTGGGTGGGGACTAGCTCGGTCGTCGCGCGGGGGGTGAGGTACTTCGTCACGGGACCTCGATGACCTGCGCAGCGTAGGTGAGGCCGGCCCCGAACCCGATCAGCAGGGCGGGCTGGCCACTCTCGACCTCACCACGCGCGAGCAGCGTGGACAAGGCCAGCGGGATGGAAGCGGACGACGTGTTGCCCTGTGTCTCCATGTCGCGGGCGATGGCGACTGTGTCAGGCAGCTTCAGTGACTTGACCAGCGACTCGACGATCCGCATGTTGGCCTGGTGCGGGATGAACGCACCGAGCTCGCTCGGCGCGACGCCCGCCAGTTCGAGGGCCCGCCGCGCCACGGGCAGCATCTTGGTGACCGCCCACCGGAACACCGTCTGGCCGGCCATCTTCAGCGCGACGGGCGGCAACGACTCACCGGTCGCGAGCGCGTGCTGGACCTGGGTGTAGGTCGGCTCCTGGGTGATCGTCATGATGTGCGAGCCGTCGCTGCCCCAGACGACTGGGCCGATGCCGGTGGTCGGGCTGGCGCTGACCACAGCCGCACCCGCGCCGTCGCCGAAGAGGAACGCCATGCCGCGATCGCGGGGATCGATGAAGTCACTCATCTTTTCGGAGCCGATGACCACCACGTTGCGGGCGCTGCCTGCGCGGATGGCGTCGTTGGCGAGCGAGAGCGCATAGGCGAAACCGGCGCAGGCCGCGTTGATGTCCATGGCACCGGCGTTGGCCGCGCCGAGACGGTCCTGAACCTCGCTGGAACCGCCAGGCGTCTGGTACGGGTGCGTACACGTCGCGAGCAGTACGAGGTCGATGTCGGTCGCAGGCACGCCCGACGCAGCGAGCGCTTTCGATGCCGCGCTCGTCGCCATGTCGACGACGGATTCGTCGGGCGCCGCGATCCGGCGCGTGATGATGCCACTGCGCTCGCGGATCCACTCGTCGGTGGAGTCGATCTGTTCGCAGATCTCGGCGTTGGTGACGATGCGCGTCGGGCGGTGCTCGCCGACTGCGAGGATTCGGGCGCCGGGCGAAGTCGGTGTGCTGGCGAGCTTCATTCGGACACCGCGTCGGGGTGCAATCGGGCCAGCGGCTGACCGGGGGAGACCGGATCGCCGTCTTCTACCATCCATTCGACCAGCGTGCCGCTGTGCTGGGCGACGACGTTCTGCGCCTCGCGCTTGGTCAGCACCCGGCCGATGACGGCGCCGGCCGCGAGGGTGTCACCGAGTTGGGTGTCGGTTGCCTCGAACGTGCCTCCGAGCGGCGCCACGAGCAACCTCCAGGCCGGCGTGGCGGTGAATTCGATGTCGTGGCGGTGCTTCTCGATCAGTTCGCGGGCGGCGTCGAGATCGTCAGGCGTCTTGAGGGCCAGCGTCTCGACATCGGGCAGCGCGCGCTTGATCAAGCCGACCAGGGTGCCTGCGGGCGGCAGTTCGATGACGGCGGTCACGCCGAGGTCACCGAGCGTCTTCATGCACTTGTCCCAGCGGACCGGCGCGGCGACCTGCTCGACGAGCCGCCCGACGAACTCGGGACCGTGCTGGATCACGCTGCCGTCGGCGTTCGACAGCAACCGGGTTCCGGGTTCGGACGTCGGCAAGCCGGCCGCCAGCTGACGTAACCGCTCGACCGCCGGGGCCATGTGCGCGGTGTGGAACGCGCCGGCCACCGCGAGGGGCCGCAGCCGGGTGCCGGCCGGTGGATCGGCAGCGAGGGCCGCGAGCTGCTCGGCGGTGCCTGCCGCGACGACCTGACCGACCGCGTTGACGTTGGCTGCCGTGAGTCCGAGTTCGGCCAGCTTTGCGAGTACGGCCTCGGCGTCGCCGCCGAGAATTGCCGTCATGCCGGTCGGCGTCGCTGCTGCCGCGCTGGCCATCGCCCGGCCGCGTTCGCGCACGAGCACGAGGGCCGATTCGGGGGACAGGACGCCGGCCAGTGCGGCCGCGGTGATCTCACCGACGCTGTGGCCGGCGACCGCAGCCACGTTGCTGGCGACGTCGTCGAAGGTGTTCGAGAGCCGGCCCGCCGGCTGACCGGGGATGCCGAATTGTGGCTGACCGTCGGGGAACAACACCGACGCGGCGGCCAGGCCGGCACCGACCAGAAGCGGCTGGGCGATGGCGGTGTCTTTGATCTCGTCGGCGTCTGCAGTGGTCCCGAGCTTGGCCAGATCGAGGTCGAGCACCGCCGACCACCAGGTCACCGCGTCGGTGACGCCGGGAAGGTTGAGCCAAGGGGCGAGAAATCCGGGAACCTGGGCGCCCTGACCGGGCGCGAGAAGGGCCAGCACAAGCATCAACCTTGCCCGCTCGGGCCGGGCAATGCGCTGCCCGACGAGACCAAGTCGCCTCGGCGACCTTGTAGAGAACCTACAACGCCGAGGACGCCGGGAGGCTTCCCGACGCTCACCGGGCGTCGAGGCGGCCCAGTACGAGCGCGATGTGCAGGGTGAACGCTTCGCGCGGCGTCGTGGCGGCGTAGCCGGTGACGTCCGCGGCTCGCCGCAACCGGTACCGCACCGTGTTGGCATGGACGTACAACGCGCGGGCCGTGGCCTCGAGCGAACCGGCCTCCTCGAGGTAGCGGCTGACGGTCTCGACCAGACCACCGCCGGCCGCGACCAACGGCAGGTAGACNNCCTCGGCGATCAGCTGCTGACGGGCCGCCGGGTCGCCGTCGACCGCCCGTTCAGGCAGCAGGTCGCTCGCGAGCACCGGCCGCGGAGCTCCCGGCCAGGCACTCGACGCCAGGAGCCCGGCGACCGCTGCGTGCGCCGACTGGGCTGCCGACATCAGATCGGCGACGGGCGGTCCGATCACGATCGGACCTGGCCCGAACTGGGCGAGCAGCGCGCGCGACGCGCGCAACGGATCTGACGCACCGCCGAAAACCGCGACCAACCGGTCGCCCTGGACGGCCACGAGCACGTCGAGTCCGGCATGGCGGGCCGCTCGTCGCACGCGGTCGACAACAGCTTCGGGTTCGTCGTCCGGCGGTGTGCCGACCACGACGGTGACCGATGTCGGCGAACCCCAGCCGAGTGCGGCGGCGCGCGACCGCAGTGCTTCGTCGGCCTCGCCACGCATGAGCGCGTCGACGACCATCGCCTCGAGCCGGGCATCCCACGCGCCGCGGGCTTCGGCCGCCTGGGCATAGACCTGCGCCGCCGCGAACGCGACCTCGCGCGCGTAGACCAGCACGGCCTCACGCAATTCGACGGCGTTCTCGGGCGCGGCGATCGTCTCGGCAGCCGCCTCGACGACGCCTATCGTGATGCGCACCATCTCGACGGTCTGCTGCAGGCTCACGGTCCGAGCGAGTTCGCGGGGTGCGGTGCCGAAGATCTCGCCGGTGATCGCGCGACGCTTCTCGGGATGCCTGAACCATTCGACGAACGCCGCGATACCGGCCTGTGCGACGAGGCCCACCCACGAGCGTTGTTCGGCCGGCATGGCCCGGTACCACGGCAGCGTCTCGTCCATGCGGGCGATCGCTGCACGCGCGAGATCGCCGGTCGCCAAATCGAGTTGCCGTGTGGTGGAGGCTCTCGCACGCGCAGACGTCACGGGGGCCAAGTGTGCCGCATTGGTGCCATCAACCGGTGATGGCGGTTAGTGCGTCAGGGCACGCACGCTCAGTACGTCGGGGAGATGCGTGGCCACCGTCGTCCAACTCTCACCGTCGTCGTCGCTGGCGAACACCTCGCCGCCCCGGCTACCGAAGTAGATGCCGACCGGCTCGTCGTCCCCACCCGCTGCTGTCGTACCGGTCGCGGTGTCGGCGCACATCGCGTCGCGCATGACGCCGGGGTAGAAGTTCTGTTGCGGTAGGCCATTGGCAAGGGGTTTCCACGACGCGCCGGCATCTTCGGTGCGGTAGACCCGGCAGGCGCGCTCCGGTGCCATCCGATCGCGGTCGGAGAGCGGGAATACGTACGCCGTGTCGGGACGACGCGGATGCGCGACAACGGGAAAGCCGAACGTCGACGGCAGACCCGACTCGATCGGCGTCCAGCTGTCTCCGTCGTCGTCGCTGCGGTACACGCCACCGTGGTTTTGCAGGTACATGCGTTCGGGGACGGCGGGGTCGCGGGCGAACTTGTGAACGCACTGGCCGAACTCGGGGTACTCGTCGGGCAGGAACACGACCTTGATGCCGCGGTTGGTCGGAGACCACGACTGGCCGCCGTCGCTCGTCCGGTAGACACCGCCGGTCGACATCGCGACACTCATCCGCTGCGGGTCGCGCGGGTGCGGCATGATGCTATGGATCGCCTGACCGCCGTAGCCCTCGCCCCATTCCTTGCGGTGCGGATGGTCCCAGAGCGACTGGACGAGTTCGAACGTCTCGCCGCCGTCGTCGGAGCGGAACAGCGCGGACGGTTCGGTGCCGGCGTAGACCACGCCCGGCATGGCGGCCGGCGCGGCCGCGACCTGCCAGATTCTCTTGAGGGCGGCGTCGGTGCCCTCGGGGAAGCGGATCGGCGGCTTGACCGGCTCGACCCAGGTTGTGCCGAGGTCGTCGGAGTACGCGAGGTTGGTGCCCGACCATTCGCTGTAGGTCGACGCGAACAGGCGCGGCGTCGCCGGTCGTGGATCGATGCCGACGGCGTAGACCGCGTTCAGGGGGAAGCGAATCGGGTCGCTCACCCACGGCTCGCCGGCGCCGCTGCGGCGGCCGACGACGAGGCCCTTGCGGGTGCCGATCAACAGCGTGGTCAAGTGGTCTGTAGGCATCTGCCTACCTTCGAATGGTGCCAGCCACCCGTCAAGTGCTATTCCCCGGACGCCGACCGACCCGGCAGTGCCGGCAGGATCGGGCCGACCAGCGCGCTGGTGATCTCGGGGCCGACACTGTCGGCCATCAACATCCCGCACACGGCGTCGCCGCACAGGCTACGCACGAGTTCGCCCGCGTCGACCGACTCGTCCGCGCGGCCACGCTTGCCCGGCCAGATCTTGCAGGTCCGGCAGGGTCGCGTCAACGCTTCGTGCACCGACTGGCGAAGCAGCCGCCATTGCCGGCGGGCGAGCGGACCCGAGAGCGATCTTCCATGCGGTGTCGCGGGCGGCCGCGGTCGCGGCATCGTCGCGATCGAAGGCGGCCTGCGCCAGCTGGCTGAAGAGCGCGCGCGAGCTCTCGTCGTGACACCGGGTGGCGAGCGGCGCGAACGCATCGAGCAGATCCTGGACCGCGTCAGCCTGCTTCGACGGCCCGGGCTGGCCGTTGACCGGGAACACCCGGCGCCAGGGGGACATCAGAGCCATGTACTCGGAACGCGCGAGCACCGGCTTCGCGTAGGCGCCGGCCAGCGCGTCGCGCACGGCCTTCAACGCAACGTTCACGGCATCGCCCGTCAGCTCTTCGTCGAACACGGCGTCGACGCGACCGAATGCGGCGAGGACGTCGATCACAAGCGGTGAGTCGGGACGCAGCGCGTGGTCGCGCGCCAGCGAGAGGTAGGTCGTGTCCCGCCAGGCGCGGGCCAACCCGGTGATGTCACGGTCGGTGAGATGCGGTACCCGAGTCAGAATGCCGAGGATTTCTGCCAGGTTCGGATGCATGTCGAGCGAGGTCACCGAGTTGCTCCGACGTGGGTTGCGCCAGGACATCGTTGACCTCCTCGAAGTTCCGTTGCTACATCCTCGGCATTACTGCAGGCGAGGTAGAGCGGCACTTGCCGAAAATCCCCCAACGCGGCCACCTGCCCTGGTCCAACCTGGCTAGGGTCGCGTGGTCAGACGCGTGGTCAGACGCGTGGTCAGACGCAGGGGAGTGCGCGACGAGCCGAGGAGTGCCGGTGGCGATCGACGTCCGGCTCGGGGTCGATCGGTTCGAGACCCGCACCGACTGGGTCGTGTCGCGACACTCGTTCTCGTACGGGCCGCACTACGACCCGGCGAACACCCGGCTCGGTGCGCTCGTCTCGCACAACGACGACGTCCTGTCGCCGGGCCGCGGCTTTCCCGAACATGCGCACCGCGATCTCGAAATCGTCACCTGGGTGATCGAGGGCGCACTCGAGCACACCGACAGCACGGGAGGAATGGCTGTCGTGACGCCGGGGGTGGTCGGTCGCCTGAGCACCGGCGCCGGCGTGCGGCATGTCGAGGCAAATCCGTCGGCGGAGCCCACGCGCTACGTACAGATGTGGATCTTGCCGGACGCCGACGGGCCGCCGTCCTACGACACGGCCGACGTCTCGGCGGCATTGGGCGGCGGCGGGTTCGTCGCGGTTGCGGGTGGTGATGACGCCGCGGTGTCGATCCGGTGCGCCGGTGCGCGCTTTTCGGTGGCCCGACTGCCGGCGCGGCTACCTGCACGGCTGCCCTCGGCGTCCCTGCTTCATGTGTTCGTGGCGCGCGGCTCGGTGCTGCTGTTCGGTGAGCCGGTCGTGTTGGGTGCCGGCGACGCGGCCCGGATCACCGATGGCGTCGACCTGCACGTCGAGGCGATACAGGACGCCGAAGTGCTCGTCTGGGCGCTGGCTGCCGCTCCGTGATCGCGTCCGCCCGTTGCGGCGGTGCGACGGGCGTGATCATGCAGTTGATGTCTCGACGCGCGAGCGTGCCGCTACACCAACTGCATGATCACGGAGAACCGAGGGGGTTAGGCGGTCGCGTTGCCGGGCGCCGCGGCTCCCGGGGCGCCGGCACCCGTACCGCCCGCCGGGCCGCCGCCCGCCCGGCCGCCCCCGGCCGGGTCGCCCTGACCCATACCGGATTCGACCGCGGTCACGTTGAGGTTCGTGTCGAACTTCACCGTGACGGGCGTGCCGTCAGCCTTGGTCATGTGCGCCTCGTACGTCGCATCACCCGAATCGGTTTCCACGCGATACACCGTGCCGCCAGGCACCGCCGCGAGTGCCTTGGTCTTCAACGTCGCGGCGATCGTGTCGGTGGTCGCCTTCTCGTCGGTGCGGACCGGAGTCGACGACTGCGGCGGCGCCGAAGCACCGCCGGCCGGGGCGGCCGGCTGCGTGGTCGTCGCCGAGGGCGCCGTGCTGCTCGACGTGCCGCTGCTTGAGCTGGCGGCCATTGCGCCGCCGCTGTTCGCGAGGATGCCTCCGACCACGGCTCCGGCTGCGATCAGGCCGCCCATTCCGGCCAGCCGCACCTTCCGCGCGTTCCTTCCTGCCCTCGGACGATTCGGGGTCTCTTCGACTGCGTTCATGGCGAGCTCCTGCCTGCTGAGTTGGTCACCTCGATGGCGACCGCTGCATCAACAGTCAGTTCGCTAGCTGGCGCAGTGATGGGAGGATCCTGACCCACTGCTGGGATCTTCGAACGCCGTTCCCGGCTATATGAGCCCGTACTGCGCGGCTGCCTTGGCCGGCACGTCGGCGGCGACGTCGCCGGCGCGAGCGAGTTCGCTCAGGGTCTGCAGCACGACCGACGGCGGGTCGACGTGGAAGAACCTGCGGGTCGCGGCACGGGTGTCGGAGAACCCGAATCCGTCGGTGCCGAGCGACGCGTAGGCGCCCGGTACCCAACGGGCGATCTGGTCGGGCACCGCGCGCATGAAGTCGCTCACGGCGACAACAGGTCCAGGCCGGCCCGACAGCTTGCGCGTGACGTAGGGGACCAGCCTCTCGGCGTCCGGATGCAGGAGATTGTGCGCGTCGCATAACAGCGCCTCGCGTCGCAACTGCGTCCAGCTGGTGGCCGACCAGACGTCGGCACCGACTCCCCAGTCCTCGGCGAGCAACCGTTGGGCTTCGAGCGCCCACGGGACGGCGACACCCGACGCGAGCAGCTGCGCGCGAGCACCCTCCAGCAGGGACGGCGGGGGGCTGGCGAAGTGATAGAGCCCGGCGAGCAGGTCAGCGACGTCGAGACCGTCGGGCTGCGCAGGCTGCAGGATCGGCTCATTGTAGATGGTGATGTAGTAGAAGACGTCTTCGCCATGCGGGAATTCGTCGGTTGAGCCGACCATGCGCTGCAGTCCCGACCGCATGATGTGCGTGATCTCGTAGGCGAACGCGGGGTCGTAATAGACAACGGCCGGGTTCGTCGAGGCGAGCAGCGGAGAATGCCCGTCGTTGTGTTGCAGGCCCTCACCGGTCAGCGTCGTGCGGCCGGCGGTGGCGCCGAGTAGGAATCCGCGGCACATCTGGTCGGCCGCCGCCCAGATCTGGTCGCCGGTGCGCTGGAAGCCGAACATCGAATAGAAGATGTAGACGGGCACCATGTGCTGACCGTGGGTCGCGTAGGCGGAGCCGGCCGCGATGAAGGATCCCATCGCCCCCGCCTCGGTGATGCCTTCGTGCAGCAGCTGCCCGGTGCGGGATTCCTTGTACGACAACAGCAGGTCGCGGTCGACGGCCTCGTACTGCTGGCCGTGCGGCGAGTAGATCTTCGCGGTCGGGAACAGTGAATCCATGCCGAATGTGCGCGCCTCGTCGGGGATGATNNGAAGCCCATCGTCGTCGCGACCTTCTGCTTGCCCGAGCCCCGCTGCAGCTCGGCGTAGACGCTGTCGCCGGGTAGCTTCAACGGCTTGGCCCGATTGACTCGCTCGGGTACCGACCCGCCGAGCGCGCGGCGACGTTCGAGCATGTACTGGATCTCTTCNNTCGTTCATCTTCTTCTGCTGGTGGGTGATGTTCTGCGCCTCGCCGGACTCGCCCATGCCGTAGCCCTTGACCGTCTTGGCGAGGATCACGGTCGGCTGGCCGACGTTCGCTTTTGCTGCCGCGAATGCGGCGTAGACCTTGCGGTAGTCGTGCCCACCGCGCGAGAGGTGGCGCAGATCGCCGTCCGATAGATCGTCGATCATTGCGCTCAGCCGCGGGTCGTCCCCGAAGAAGTGCTCGCGGATGTACTGCGCCGACTCGACCGAGTAGGTCTGGAGCTGGCCGTCGGGTGTGGCGTTCAGCTTGTTGACCAGCGCGCCCTCGACGTCCTTGGCGAAGATGCGATCCCAGTCGCTGCCCCAGATCACCTTGATGACGTTCCAGCCGGCGCCGCGGAAGTACGTCTCGAGCTCCTGGATGATCTTGCCGTTTCCACGCACCGGGCCGTCGAGGCGCTGGAGGTTGCAGTTGACGACGAACGTCAGGTTGTCGAGCTCTTCGCGGGTGGCGAGGCCGATGGCGCCCAGCGACTCGGGTTCGTCCATCTCACCGTCGCCGAGGAAGGCCCACACCTGCGAGTTCGAGGTGTCGGCGATGCCGCGCGCGTGTAGGTAGCGGTTGAAGCGGGCCTGGTAGATCGCGTCGATCGGGCCGAGGCCCATCGAGACGGTCGGGAACTCCCAGAAGTCGGGCATCAGCCGCGGGTGCGGGTAGCTCGGCAGGCCCTTGTGGCTGACTTCCTGCCGGAACCCGTCGAGCTGCGCCTCGGTGAGCCGGCCCTCGAGGAAGGCCCGGGCGTAGATGCCGGGGGAGGCGTGCCCCTGGAAGTAGATCTGGTCGCCGCCGCCCGGGTGGTCCTTGCCGCGGAAGAAGTGGTTGAAGCC
>PLCK01000129.1:0-716 GCA_003134755.1 Actinomycetota bacterium
TCGATCTCGAGGATCCACTGCGCGACGTTCTCCAGGAAATACCTGTCGTGGGTCACCGCGACCACCGTGCCCGGGTACTTCTCCAGGTGCTGTTCGAGCCACAACACACTCTCGGCGTCGAGATGGTTGGTNNCCATGGCCTGCTCGAGCTGGGCGTCGAGATCCCACGCGTTCTTGTGGTCGAGCTGGGTCTGGAGCTCACCCATCTCGGCGAGCAGCGCGTCATAGTCGGCGTCGGGGCTACCGAGTTCTTCGGACACCTGGTTGAACCGAGCCATCAGCGCCTTCGTATCGGCCACGCCGTCCTCGACGTTGCCGAGCACCGTCTTGGCGTCGTCGAGCTTCGGCTCCTGCTCGAGGATCCCGACGGTGAAGCCCGGCGTCATATACGCCTCGCCGTTGCTCGGGTGCTCGATGCCGGCCATGATCTTGAGNNGCCGATCAGCCGGCGTCGCCGCGCATCCCCGGGATCGCCGCGTCAAGGGCGGCGGCGACCTGGCTCATATCTCGCAGCGACGTCCGTTCGGCAAGAAGCGAAGCCCCGAATGTGGCGGTTGAGTACCAGCACACCGAAACCAACTCGACGATCTGCTTCTTGTATTGCATGTAGGCGCAGGTGATGTCGCCGAACCGATGGCGCTGATGCGCCGTGAACGGAACGTCGCCAACGTTGGCGTGGTCGATCGGGCCCCGGCCGACCAGCAGATCTACGAGGC
>PLCK01000129.1:794-10021 GCA_003134755.1 Actinomycetota bacterium
CACCGACCGCACCGACCGCACCGACGAGCATGCCTCGCCGTCGCCTCGGCTCGGCGAGCGAAACGATCGTGGGCTGGCCAATGGCGGTTGCACGCTCGGGCTGGAGCGCGACGAAATAGTCCCCCGCGTTCTCCATGATCTGATCATCGGACGACCGCACTCACCGCTGAGGGCCGATCAGACGGCTGCCTGGTCCCGAATGAGGGCTGCGTCGTAACGCTCGAGGACGACGTCGACGACCTCCGGCTCAGCGCCGAGGGGCCGGGTGACGATGTCGGCATTCGTCGTTGCGAACCGATCGGGCAGCGTGCCGGGCGCGAGCACGTACGAGGCGATCGCGATCTGGCGGGAGCCGCGCGCGCGCAGGCCGTCGACGACTTCGGCGATGTCGGGGCTGCCCGTCGCGAAGCCGATGCTGGCCCCGATAGTGGCCGCGACGTCGGCGAGCTCCGCGTTTGCCGCCGCATCGGAGGTTCCGACAGCCCCGAGCACGACGGAAGTCGACGGGTCGGCGCCACCCTCGGCCAATCGCCGCCGCAGCAACTCGAACAACAACGGGTGCGGCCCGAGCACGTCGGCCTGGGTCAGCCTGACGCCGGGATTGTCGAGCGCAGCCTGCGCAAGCAACCGGGGCAGATCGACTTTCGCGTGGTAGGCCGAGGTCAGCAACAAGGGGACGACGACGATGTCGCGAACGCCTTGCGCGAACAGTGCGGCCACGGCCGACGGCACGTCCGGCCGGGTGTGCCCGAGGTGGGCAAGAACGGTTTGCACTCCGGTCCGCTCGGCGCCGACTCGAGCGACGAGGGTCTCGAGCACCCGCTCGGCACGCTCGTCGGGGCTGCCGTGTGCGACGGCGAGCAACGCGGGAGGCGTCACAGTCGACCCCCGCGGGGCGCACGCCCAGCAGCAAGGACGCCGTGCAGTGCGGCGACCTCACCGACCACAAGCACAGCTGGCGCTTGTACTCCTGCGAGCCCGGCGAGGCCAGCGATGGTATCGAGAGTTCCGACGGTCGTGCGCTCGGCTTCGGTCGTCCCGTTCTCGATGATCGCGACCGGCGTCTGGGCGTCGCGCCCTGCCTCGACCAGTTGTTTAGCAATTCGCTCGACGCGAGTTGCACCCATCAGCAGCACGAGCGTGCCGTCGAGATCGGCGAGCTTGAACCAGTCGAGATCTTCGTGTGCGGTGACGACTGTGAACTGACTCGCTGCGTTGCGATACGTCAACGGGATCCCTGCGACGGCCGGTACTGCGATGGCGCTCGTCACTCCTGGCACGACCTCACACGCAATCCCGGCCTGGACGCACGCGAGCATCTCTTCGCCACCGCGACCGAAGACAAACGGGTCGCCGCCCTTCAGCCGGACCACGAACTTCCCTTGTCGCGCCAGGGAAATCAGCAGCTCGTTGATTTCACCCTGCGGCAGCGTGTGGTTGTCGCGCGCCTTGCCGGCCTCGATGACCTCGACGTCGGGACCGAGCTCGTCGAGCAGCGATCGTGGCCCGAGCCGGTCGACGATGACGACGTCGGCTTCGGCCAGCATGCGGCGTCCGCGCACGGTGATCAAACCGGGATCTCCAGGGCCACCACCGACGAGCGCAACCCGCCCGGCCGACGAACGAGCGCGCCGCATCGGGAGTGCACCCGTCTCCAACAGCAACCGGATCGCGTCGCGTAAACCCTTGGCGCGCCGCGGGTCTCCGCCCGCGTTGACGGCGACCACGACGTCATCGACCCGCGCGACCGCCGGCGTCCAGGCAGAAGACGATTCGGCCGACGAAGCCCGCACGCACCACACGCCCGCGCGCTCAGCATCAGCGGCAACCGAGGCGTCGACGGCGTCGACCCCCGTGCATGCGTGCACCAACCATGCGCCGTCCAGGTCTGAGCGGACGTACGCACGCGCGGCCACCACGATGCGCGAGTCGTCGACAATCTCGGAAACGACGAACGGCGCCACGACCTCGACCGCCGCACCTGCGTCGGCGAGCGCGACAGCGCGCCGCGCACCGACCGCTCCCCCACCGACGACGAGCACCCGCTTGCCTGAGACGTCGAGCAGCAACGGGTAGCCGCCGTTCATGACGACGATCCGCCGCCGATCGGATCGCCGACGAGGCCGGCGGCGAGGGTCTGCCCGTCGTGTTCGTCGATGACGAGGAAGCTGCCGGTCAGCCGGTCGTCGGCGTAGTCGTCGACCGCCAACTCCGCCGCGACGCGAATCGTCACGCCGCCGATCTCGTTGAGACCGAGCAATTCGGCGTCGTCATGCCCGAGAGTCTCGCTGTCTAGGCGGTAGTTGACGCTGTCGATGATGGCTTTCACGACGCGCGTCGTGTGCTTGACGAGCACCCGGTCCCCGGCCCGCAGCGGACGATCGGACAGCTGGCAGACGGTGGCCTCGAACTCGCGGACCACCCGGGGCTCCTGGCGCGGATGCACGATGAGGTCGCCACGCCCGACGTCGATCTCGTCGGCGAGCCTGACCGTGATCGACTGCGGTGCGTGTGCGAGCGGCACTTCACCGTCGAAGGTGTCGATCGCCACGATCGTGGTCACGATGCCCGCCGGCATGATGACGACGATGTCGCCGCGCTCCATCACGCCCGAGGCGAGCTGGCCGGCGTAACCGCGGTAGTCGGGCGCCCGCACGACGTATTGCACGGGCAGCCGGGCCGGCTGGAGCCACGCGTCGATGCCGACAGGCACGCCTTCCATGTGTTCGAGCAGCGTCGGACCGCTGTACCACGGCATCGATGTCGAGCCCTCGACGACGTTGTCACCGTGCTGCGCAGACACCGGAATCACCGCGTGGTCGCGCACGCCGAGCGCCTCAGCCGCGGCGGCGAACTCAGTCGCGATGGCCCTGAACACCGATTCGTCGAAGCCGACTAGATCCATTTTGTTCACGGCGAGAACAAGGTGCCGGACGCCGAGCAGCGCGGCGACCGCAAGATGTCGGCGCGTCTGCTCGACAACACCCTTGCGCGCGTCGACGAGGATGACGACCAGCTCGGCGGTCGAGGCGCCGGTGACCATGTTTCGCGTGTACTGCTCGTGGCCCGGNNGCCCGCTCGACGGCCTCGAGGGTGTCGGTCAACACAGATTTCGAGTCGTGCAGCAACCGGCCCACCAGTGTCGACTTACCGTCGTCGACCGAGCCTGCGGTCGCAAACCGCAGCATGTCGACGTCGCGGTCGACCTGCGGCCGCGCCGAGGCGGCCAGCGGGGGCGTGCTCACGGGCGTCACGGGAGGAGTATGGAGGACGGACATTTCCTAGAAGTAACCTTCCCGTTTGCGATCCTCCATGGCCGCCTCCGAGAGCTTGTCGTCGGCGCGGGTCGCCCCGCGCTCGGTGATCGTGCTCACGGCGATCTCGGCGATGACCTCTGAGATGTCGGACGCCGCCGACAAGACCGCGCCCGTGCAGCTCATGTCGCCGACGGTCCGGTAACGCACGATCTTGCGCTCGACGGGCTCGCCGTCGCGTGGGCCGCCCCAATCGCCAGGGGTGAGCCACATGCCGTTGCGCAGGAACACCTCACGCTCGTGAGAGAGGTAGATCGACGGCAGGTCGATCGCCTCGCGTTCGACGTACTCCCAGACGTCGAGTTCGGTCCAGTTCGACAGCGGGAAGATCCGGACATGCTCGCCCGGCTTGTGCCGACCGTTGTAGAGGTTCCACAGCTCGGGCCGTTGCCGGCGCGGGTCCCATTGTCCGAACTCGTCGCGCAGGCTGAAAATGCGCTCCTTCGCGCGGGCCTTCTCTTCGTCGCGGCGGCCGCCGCCGAATACGGCGTCAAAGCGGTTGCCGACGATCGCGTCGAGCAACGGAACCGTCTGCAGCGGGTTGCGGGTACCGTCGGCGCGTTCACGCAACCTGCCGTCGTCGATGTACTCCTGCACGCTCGCCACGACGAGCCGTAGCCCGAATCGCTCGACGACGTCGTCGCGGTAGGCCATCACCTCGGGGAAGTTGTGGCCGGTGTCGACGTGCATGACAGGGAACGGAACCGGCGCGGGCCAGAAGGCCTTGCGCGCGAGATGCAGCATCACGACCGAGTCTTTGCCACCGGAGAACAGCAGCACTGGCCGCTCAAACTCGGCGGCGACCTCGCGGATGATGTGAATGCCCTCGGACTCCAGCACGTCGAGATGCGGCAACCTCAGCTCGCTGGTCGCGCCGGACTCGCCGGCGGCGGGGGTTGCGCCGGTCTCGCCGGCGGCTGTGGTCGTGGTCGTGGTCGTCATGCCAGCCCTCGCTGTACCAAGACGGCATGCACCCGGGACGCCGATTCGGCCGCCGACTCCTCGGTGTCGAGCCGGAGCTCCGGGGCCTCCGGGATCTCGTACGGATCGTCGACGCCGGTCAGCCCGCTCATCTCGCCCGCGCGCTGCTTCGCGTAGAGGCCCTTGACGTCGCGGACCGCGCAGACGTCGAGCGGCGTCGCGACGTGCACTTCGACGAAGACACTGCCGTCGGCCTCATGGTCGGCGCGGACCGCAGCGCGGGCCGCAGCGTACGGCGCGATAACGGGAACCAGCACCGTCACGCCGCTGCGCGCGAGTAGCCGGGCAACATAGCCGACCCGCCGCACGTTGGCATCGCGGTCCGCACGGCTGAACCCGAGGTCGGCCGTCAGGTGGCTGCGCAGCTCGTCACCGTCGAGCAGTTCGACCTGCTGGCCCTCGGCCCGCAGCCGGACGGCGAGCGCGCGCGCGATCGTCGACTTGCCGGCGCTCGGCAGGCCGGTGAGCCAAACAGTCGAGCCGGGACGGCGGTCGGCCGGCGCGGACGCCAGCTGATCGGCGTCCGGCTGAAAGCGGTTGCTTGTGGTGGTCACGTGTTGATCCCGCATTCGGTCTTGGAATTGCCGACCCAGCGACCCGAACGCGGGTCGGCGCCGGGGGGGACTTTCTGGGTGCACGGCCAGCAACCGATCGACAGGTAACCCTCGTCGATGAGCGGGCTGACGAGGATGTGGTTCTCGGCGATGTAGGCGTCGACCTGGGCCTGGGTCCAGCGCGCGATCGGGTTGACCTTGACCTTGCGGCGACGGGCGTCCCATTGCACGACGGGGGTGTTCGCGCGGGTCGGCGACTCGTCGCGGCGCACGCCGGTTGCCCAGGAGTCGTAGCTGGCGAGCGCGACCTCGAGGGGCGCGACCTTGCGGATCGCGCAGCACTTGTCAGGATCGCGGCCGAACATGTCTTTGCCGTACGCGGCATCCTGCTCGGCGACCGTGATCTCCGGCTGCACGTTCACGACGTTGACGTCGTAAACGGCGGCGACCGCGTCGCGAACGCCGAGCGTCTCGGCGAAGTGATAGCCCGTATCGAGGAACACGACGTCGACACCCGGCTTCGCCTTCGCGGCGAGCGAGGCCATCACCGCGTCGCCCATCGACGACAGCACGCAGAATCGGTCGCCGAAGGTGACTGCCGCCCAGCGCAGGATCTCGTCGGGCGACGCGTCTTCGAGGTCTCGCGCCGCCTCGTTGGCGAGGCGTTCGAGGTCGGCGTCGACCTCGCTCTTGACCTTGCTCATGACACCTCCAGTCCGACGAACCTCAACGTGAACACTCGGGCGCAACCGCGGCAGTGCCACGAACCGCCGGTCTCGCCGTGCGGGCGAAGATCCTCGTCGCCGCAGTACGGGCAGTAGAACGGTGTAGCCCGCTCGCCGACATCGGGGGCTGTTTCGCTCATTGCAGGTCGGCTTCGTTGGCGCGATGGACCCATTGCGTGAACCGCTCGCCGTCGACGCGCTGGGCGAGGTAGCGCCTGGCGAGCCGCTCGACGTAATCCTCCAGCTCGTCCTCGGTCACCTTCAGGCCGCGCAGCTTGCGCCCGAAGTTCGCGCCCTCGCCGAGGCTGCCGCCGAGGTGCACCTGGTAACCGCCGACCTGCTCTCCGGCCGCGTTGGTGACGAGCGACCCCTTGAGGCCGATGTCGGCAATCTGAAAGCGGGCGCACGAGTTCGGGCAGCCGTTCAGGTTGATGGTCATCGGGCTGTCGAAGTCGGGCAGCCGGCGCTCGAGTTCGTCGATGAGAGTCATCGCACGATTCTTCGTCTCGACGATCGCCAGCTTGCAGAACTCGATGCCGGTACAGGCCATCGTCTGCCGACGGAACGTGCTCGGACGCACCTGAAGATCGAGTGCCTCGAGTGCTGTTGTGACGGCCTCGACTTGATCTTCGGAGACGTCAAGAACGATCAGCTTCTGTTCGACTGTCGCGTGCACGCGGTCGCTGCCATGTGCGTGTGCGATGTCGGCGATCTGGTTGAGCTTCGTCCCGGTAAGCCGGCCGACCCGGGGCGCGAAGCCGACGTAGAACTTGCCGTCGCGCTGACGGCGGACGCCGACGTGGTCACGCCGGCCGTCGGCGGGCTCGACCGGTGCGGGCCCGTCGGGAAGGGCATAGCCGAGGTACTCCTTCTCGAGCACCTCGCGAAACTTCTCCGGACCCCAGTCGGTAACGAGGAACTTGAGCCGCGCGCGGTTGCGCAGCCGCCGATAGCCGTAGTCGCGGAAGACGCTGATGACGCCGACCCACGCCTCGCGGACCTGGTCGGGCCTGACGAAAACGCCCAGCCGCTGAGCCATCATCGGATTCGTCGACAGACCGCCACCGACCCACAGGTCGAATCCGGGCGAGCCGTCAGGGCCGATGACGCCGACGAACGAGACGTCGTTGACCTCGTGGATAGTGCAGAGCGGCCCGCAACCGGTGATCGATGTCTTGAACTTCCGCGGCAGGTTCGAGAACGCGGGATCACCCACATAGAGACTGTCGATCTCGCGGATGTGCGGCGTCGGATCAACGATCTCGTCGGCGTCGACGCCCGCGACCGGGCAGCCGAGCACATTGCGCGGTGTGTCACCGCACGCTTCGAGTGTGCTCAGACCAACGGCCTCGAGTTCGTCCCAGATGGCAGGAACGTCTTCGATCCGGATCCAGTGCAGTTGCACGTTCTGCCGGTCGGTGACGTCGGCGAGGTCACGGCCGTACTTGGTGGCGATGTCGCCGATCGCTCGCAATTGCGACACGTTGAGCTGGCCGCCAGGAATGCGGATACGCAGCATGAAGTAGCGGTCATCGAGCTCCTCGGGCTCGAGCACGCCGGTCTTTCCACCATCGATACCGGGACGCCGCTGGGTGTACAGGCCCATCCAGCGCATCCGGCCGCGCAGGTCGGAGCCGTCAATCGAGTCGAACCCGGCCTTGGAGTAGATGTCGATGATCCGGCGCCGGACGTTGAGCCCGTCGTCGTCCTTCTTCATCCGCTCGTTGGGGTTGAGCGGTTCGCGCATGCCGAGAGCCCACTGACCCTGGCCGCGCGACTTGCCTCGCTCGGAATGCGCGGTTCGTGCGCGCTGCACGGCAGCAGGTTGGACGGCGTCCGTGGGTCCTGGATCACCGGTCGAGGTGGTCGGTGCCGACATGCTGGAAGGTCCTTCGAATCGGCAGGCGCAGGCACGACAGGCTGACATCGGACAGCCGGGCGACCGCGCCCGGGCGGGGGCGACGGATCAGGCAGCCGGCAGACAGGCCGCGCTCGATACGCGCAGCAAGTCGACGTGCAGGCGCGCCACAAGCCTCAGTGCAGGCAGCGCGGCACGCGGATTCATGCCCCGAGGGTCGCACACGTCTTCAAATCCTGTCGAACCAGTGGACAATCGCTCAGGCGGGGGCCGCAGGTCCGGACGGCGCGCTTCGACGCCGCCCGGACGCACCACCTGGCCGACTAGCCCACCGACCCACGCGACCTCCAGCGACCACCGGCCGCGGCCAACTGCGGCGGATCCGGGACAGCGTTCTCATCGTCTCCGCTTGCCGGGTCGCCGGTCGATCCCGTGTCGGCCGACCCCATGTCGAAGGTAGGCACCTCGGCGCCGGCCAACGCGGCATCCGATAACCATTCGTCGGCCGCAGCGATCGGATCGGGTGGGCTGTCGAGCGCCAGACCGCCGGCGATCTCGTCGTCGCCGACGACGTCATGACCTGCAGCGTCGCCGGCGGCGTCACCGAGCGCGACGTCGCCAGCCGCGGGATCCGCGGTGCCCGACGCGACGACCCCGCGCTCGGCACGCTTCACGATCGTGATCGCCCGGCCGAGCTCCGACCCTACGGCCAACGCGTCGATCTCGACAGACTGCCGCTGGTCGCCGTCCCGGGTCTCGTAAGGCCGCACGGAGAGCCGGCCCATCACGATCGCGGCACTCCCTTTCTTCAGTGACGCCGCCACGTTCTCGGCGAGGGCCCGCCAGCAGGTCACGTTGGTGAAGAGCGTCTCGCCGTCGCGCCACTCGCCGGCCGCGCGGTCGAAGCGCCGGGGCGTCGCCGCGAGCCGGAACGAGGTGACGGCTTGACCGTCCTTCGTGAACGCGAGCCGTGGCTCGGCCACCAGATTTCCCACGACCGTGACATGGGTGTCGAACATGTGATCTCCCTCCGGGCGCGGCGTGCTTGCCGCATCGAAAGAAGCGTCGCTTTCCGTCGGCGCGCGACGCGACGTCGGCGCCCAACTGTGCATGACTCCTGGCGGCGACGAGCCTGTGGACTAACGAGGGAACGCACCCGGTGAAGTACCGTTAGAACCGCCGTTTCGCGCCTCTGCCGATCGCGTGCGGCGCCAGCGCCCGTAGCTCAGACGGATAGAGCACCTGCCTTCTAAGCAGGCTGTCGCAGGTTCGAATCCTGCCGGGCGCACCCCAGTAGCATCCGGCACGTTCTGACTAAGCTCAGCTGCCATGAATCCCACAATCGGCGTTACTGGCGTCACCGGAAACCTCGGTGCCAAGGTCGCAGCCCGTCTCGCCGATCGCGGACTTGCGCAGCGGCTCCTCGCACGTCGACCGGTTGCCGCCCCGGACCTGCCTAAGGCCGATGTCGTTGCGGCCGACTACGCCGACACCACAGCAGCGCGCAAAGCGTTAGGCGGCGTGGAGACGCTGTTCATGGTCTCCGCCAAAGAATCGGCCGACCGGGTTGATGTGCATCGCGCGTTCGTCGACGCCGCCGCCGCGGCAGGCGTCCGTCATCTCGTTTACACCTCTTACTACGGCGCCGCGCCGGATGCGGTCTTCACGCTTGCTCGCGACCACTGGGCAACCGAGGAGCACATTCGCGCCAGCGGAATGCAATGGACGTTCCTGCGCGACAACATGTACCTCGACCTCATGCCGATGCTCGGCGGTCCCGATGGCGTGATCCGCG
>PLCK01000114.1 GCA_003134755.1 Actinomycetota bacterium
CGACGATGCCCCCGACGTCTCCGAGGTCGACGTCATCGACGTCACCGACCCGGTGACCACCGACGCGTCGGCTGCCGTTGAGCCGGAGGTCGAGGCCGATCCCGCCGAGATGTTCCGCGACGCGTTGCGGCGGGCTCCCGGCGACTGGTTCGTGGTACACACCTACGCCGGCTACGAGAACAAGGCGAAGGCGAATCTCGAGACCCGGATCCAGTCCTTGAACATGGAGGACTTCATCTACCAGATCGAGGTGCCCCAGGAAGAGGTCACCGAGATCAAGAACGGCAAGCGGCAGGTCGTCAAGCGGAACGTCTTTCCCGGTTACCTCCTCGTCCGGATGGAGATGACCGACGAGTCCTGGTCGGCCGTTCGGTACACCCCGGCCGTGACCGGCTTCGTCGGCCCGAGCTCGAGCAAGCCGTCACCGCTCACGCTCGACGAGGTGTTCCGATTCCTGGCGCCGGCGACCAAGGAGCAGAAGGAAGCCCAGGCGGCGGCCGCCCCGCGGATCGTCGACTTCGAGATCGGCGAGTCCGTCACCGTCATGGACGGGCCGTTCGCCACGCTGCCGGCCAGTATCAGCGAGATCAACGCCGACCAGCAGAAACTCAAGGTGCTCGTCTCGATCTTCGGCCGCGAGACTCCGGTCGAGCTCTCGTTCAACCAGGTGTCGAAGATCTAGGCGCGATCGACGCTGGGCACGAGCACTCCTCGCCGTCCCGTACTCTTGTCAGGTTGTATCCGTTGAATGTCTGAGAAGGACCGGTCATGCCCCCCAAGAAGAAGCTATCGGCGATCATCAAGTTGCAGATCAAAGCCGGTGCCGCGACGCCGGCGCCGCCGATCGGTCCGGCGCTTGGTCAGCACGGCGTCAACATCATGGAGTTCTGCAAGCAGTACAACGCCGCGACCGAGGCCCAGCGGGGCAACGTCATCCCGGTCGAGATCTCGGTGTATGAGGATCGCTCGTTCACCTTCATCACCAAGACTCCGCCGGCCGCTGAGCTCATCAAGAAGGCGGCAAGCGTCGAGAAGGGTTCGCCCACGCCGCACAAGGTGAAGGTCGCCTCGCTGTCGAAAGCGCAGCTGCGTGAGATCGCAGAGACCAAGCTGCCCGATCTCAATGCGCGCGACATCAAAGCTGCCGAGGCGATCATCGCCGGCACAGCTCGGTCGATGGGCATCACCATCGGCAACTAGTTTCGCCAGCAAGTTTTCTTCAGGGATGCATTTCCAGCAAGTTTTCTTCAGGGATGCATTTCCAGCAAGACGTGGGAGGGCCGGCGCGGCCCGCGGACCACGACCTCCGATCAGATTCAAGGAGCCATCATGAAGCGCAGCAAGGCATATAACGCAGCGGCCGAGAAGATCGACGCCGACAAGCTGTATGCACCGCTCGAGGCCGTCCGCCTCGCCCGCGAGACCTCTCTCACGAAGAACCCTGGCACCGTCGAAGTTGCCTTGTGCCTCGGCGTCGACCCTCGCAAGGCGGATCAGATGGTTCGCGGCACCGTGAACCTGCCGCACGGCACCGGCAAGACGGCGCGCGTGTTGGTATTCGCCACCGGTGACCGCGCCGAAGAGGCGAAGGCGGCCGGAGCCGACATCGTCGGCGGCGACGAGCTCATCGAGCGCGTCGCGGGCGGCTACCTCGACTTCGACTCCGCGGTCGCGACCCCCGACCTCATGGGCAAGGTCGGCCGCCTCGGCCGGGTCCTCGGCCCGCGCGGCCTGATGCCGAACCCGAAGACAGGGACCGTCACCAACGACGTGGGCAAGGCGGTCACCGACATCAAGGGCGGCAAGATCGAGTTCCGCGTCGATCGGCAGGCCAACCTGCACTTCATCATCGGGAAGACGACGTTCTCCGATGTGCAGCTCGTTGAGAACTACGCCGCGGCGATCGACGAGGTACTCCGGCTGAAGCCGTCGTCGGCGAAGGGCCGCTACGTCAAGAAGGCCACCGTCACAACCACGATGGGCCCGGGCATCCCCGTCGACCCGAACAAGACCCGCAACCTCCTCGAGGACCAGCCCGCCTGATCGGTTGTCTTCGTTGCACCGAGCCCGGCGCCCTCTCGGGCCGTCCTTTGGCGGCGCCTACGACGGCGTTTTGACCCGGGGCTCGGCGCGCCCGTATTGTTGTCCCGCCACAGACCGCCGGTCGGCGTCCACGGTCCATCAGCTTTGAGCTTCTGGGCCGTGACTCCCGAAGGCCCCGCGAACAGCGGGCGGCCCGCGCAGGTACACGTTCGTCCGACGTTGCGTCGGTACGCCCCGTGCGCCTAGCGCCGGGGCGTTCGCTTTTCCGGGCCGCCATCGAGGGTTCGATGCCACCACCGGCTCCACCCGGAAGGAGGCCGGCACCCTATGCCGAGGCCTGACAAGGTGACCGACGTCGCCGAGCTCACGGAGAACTTCCGCAGCTCGAACGCCGCCGTTCTCACCGAGTACCGCGGACTCACCGTGGCCCAGCTGACCCAGCTGCGGCGCAACCTCGGCACCTCCGCGCAGTACACCGTGGTGAAGAACACCCTTTCCAAGATCGCGGTCCGCGACGCCGGTCTTCAGGAGCTCGAAAGCTTCCTGCAAGGTCCGTCGGCTATCGCCTTCATCAAGGGTGACACCGTGGAGGCCGCCAAGAGCCTCCGCGACTTCGCCAAGGCCAACCCGTTCCTCGTGATCAAGGGCGGCGTCCTCGACGGCAAGCTCGTCACCGCCGCCGAGATCTCCAAGATCGCCGACCTGGAGTCCCGCGAGGTTCTGCTCGCCAAGGTGGCCGGGGCGGCCAATGCCGCACTGTCCAAGGCAGCAGCTTTGTTCCAGGCGCCGCTCGCCCAGGCCGCCCGACTGGCCGAGGCGTTGCGCGCCCAGCGTGCCGAAAATGCACCACCGGCGGAGGTTGCGCCGGTGGCCGACGTCACGCCGGCCGCCCCGGCGGTGGACGCGGACGCGGAACCTGTCGACGCGGTGGCGGAAGCTGCCGAGCCTGTCGACGCGGTGGCGGAAGCTGCCGAGCCTGTCGACGCGGTCGCAGAGTCGGCGTCCGACGAGACCGGAGCACCCGCGGTCGAAGAGCCCGAGCCTGTCGAGTAAGCCCAAGTCCCAGACCCAATGGCACGACCGCCCATAGACCTCCCACAGTCCGAAACGTGAAGGAAGGACCCGCCACCATGGCGAAGCTCAGCACCGGCGACTTGATCGATGCGTTCAAGGAGCTCACGCTCCTCGAGCTCTCGGAGTTCGTGAAGCAGTTCGAAGACACCTTCGGCGTCACCGCGGCCGCACCGGTCGCCGTGGCAGCAGCCGGTCCGGCCGGCGGTGGCGCCGCAGCCGAGGCAGTCGAGGAGCAGGACGAGTTCGACGTCATCCTCGAAGAGGCCGGCGCCCAGAAGATCCAGGTCATCAAGGCCGTGCGCGAGCTCACCAGCCTCGGCCTGAAGGAAGCGAAGGACCTCGTCGACGGTGCCCCGAAGGCCGTCATCGAGAAGGGCACCAAGGAAGCCGCCGAGAAGGCAAAGGCATCCCTCGAGGCCGCCGGCGCGAAGGTCACCGTCAAGTAGTCGCCGTCCCGTCTGCACCTACCGTCGCCAGAGGCGGCCGTCCCCTTCCGGGGCGGCCGCCTCTCGCCGTCCCGCTCCCATCGCCCCATTCCGCGCGTTCAGCTGAACGCCGTACCCCGGCCCATTCCGCGCGTTCAGCTGAACGCCGTACCCCGGCCCGCGCGTCGCTGCCGGCCCTGCGGCACTGCGAAGGCGGCTCCCAGGGCCCTGAAATGGGGCCGGGCGGGTGATGCTGAGAGCGCAAACCGTCGGAAGTGCTTGACGGCGCGGCGCGACAGCAGCATCCTCGCAGTAGCTGTGAATACGTTGCACAGGTCCGCCAGGGACCGACGGGGCCGGCTCGTAAGGGCTGGGTCGACAGCGGTGTGCCCAATGGGTATGCTGCTACTTTGCGCTGCCCTCTGACCCCCGTTTGAGATAACGGGCGGTCCGTCGTGCGCGCGACGACACCGCGAGCCCTGGAAGGACCCCCACTTGGCCGCCTCGCGCAGCACCTCGATGTCCGGCCCCCGCACATCCGGCCCCACCTATGCACCACCCCGCGTTTCCTTCGCCAAAATCCGTGAACCCCTTGAGGTTCCGAACCTCCTCGCTCTCCAGGTCGAGTCCTTTGACTGGCTGCTCGGCAACGACCTTTGGAAGTCGCGGGTCGACGCCGCGACGCAGGCAGGTCGCGACGACGTCAACCTGTCGTCCGGCCTCGAGGAGATCTTCGAAGAGATCAGTCCGATCGAAGACTTCTCCGGCACGATGTCGCTGTCTTTCCGCGATCACCGGTTCGAGCCGGCGAAGAACTCCATAGAGGAGTGCAAGGAGCGCGACTTCACCTTTTCCGCGCCGATGTTCGTCACGGCCGAGTTCGTCAACAACGGCACCGGTGAGATCAAGAGCCAGACGGTCTTCATGGGCGATTTTCCGCTGATGACCGACAAGGGCACCTTCATCATCAACGGCACTGAGCGGGTCGTCGTCTCGCAGCTCGTACGTTCGCCTGGCGTCTATTTCGACAAGGCGATCGACAAGACCTCCGACAAGGACGTCTTCGGCTGCAAGATCATCCCGAGCCGTGGTGCGTGGCTTGAGTTCGAGATCGACAAGCGCGACGCTGTCGGCGTCCGCGTCGACCGCAAGCGCAAGCAGAGCGTCACCGTTTTGTTGAAGGCTCTCGGCTGGGACGACGCACGCATCCTCGATCGGTTCGGGCAGTACGAGTCGGTACGCGCGACCCTGGAGAAGGACCACGTCCACACCCAGGACGAAGCACTCATCGACATCTACCGGAAGCTGCGCCCGGGCGAGCCCCCGACCCGTGAGGCCGCGCAGACGCTGCTCGACAACCTCTACTTCAACCCCAAGCGCTACGACCTGGCCAAGGTTGGTCGCTACAAGATCAACAAGAAGCTCGGTGTCGAACTTCCGTTCACGCAAGGCACGATGACCGAAGATGACATCGTTGCCACGATCGAATACATCGTCCGGCTGCATGCGGGCGAGACCGAGATGAACCTGAACGGCCGCTCGGTACCGGTCGAGGAAGACGACATCGACCACTTCGGCAACCGTCGCCTGCGCACGGTCGGCGAGCTGATCCAGAACCAGGTCCGGCTCGGGCTGGCCCGCATGGAGCGGGTGGTCCGCGAGCGGATGACGACCCAGGACGTCGAGGCGATCACGCCGCAGACCCTGATCAACATCCGGCCTGTCGTGGCCAGCATCAAGGAGTTCTTCGGTACTTCGCAGCTCAGCCAGTTCATGGACCAGACGAACC
>PLCK01000260.1 GCA_003134755.1 Actinomycetota bacterium
GCGCGATCGGGCGGCCGTCGATCGTCGCCGTACCGGTCACCACGCCGTCTGCGGGCAGGTCGCCGGCCAGCACGTTGGCGAATGCGCCGTCCTCGACGAAGGACCCGTCGTCGACTAGCACGCTGATGCGTTCGCGGGCGAACAGCTTGCCCTTGGCGGCGTTCGCGTCGTGGTATTTGGCGGCGCCACCAGAGAGCGCCTCGGCCCGCAGGCGTGCGGAGGTGTGTTCGGACGACTGCGCGGGTTCGACGGAATCGCTCACCCGGCGAATGTATCCACCCGAGGTTCGGGACGATGTGTTCCGCTNNCCGCGGCGATCGAGGCGACCGCGATGGCGGTCGTGCGCCTGCTCGACGACCCGCGCAGCACCAGTGGCGAGTGGGTGGACGCCGTCCGGAGCTGGCTTGATGGACGGGTCAGGAAGGTCGCGCGGCGGGCCCGCGGCGCCAGGTGGGAGACCGTGTTGGCGCTGCCCGGCGTCACCGTGGACTGGGCCGGGGCTCAGGTTCGGGCGCTGCTGCCGACGCCGACGGACGCTGTCCCGCCCGAGATCGGCAAACTGCAGGTCGCCGGGCTCGATCTGACTCCCGGCGAACCCTCGTTGCCGGCGCCGGGCAGACTGCCGCTGGCGCTCACGCCTCTCGTCGCCATGAGTCCCCTGAAGTCGGCCGTACAAGCTGCACACGCAGCCCAATTCGCCCGGACGACGATGAGCCCGGCCGAGCTCGTGCGCTGGCGCTCGACAGGCTTCGAGGTGCGGTTGGTGCGGCCCGATGCCGCGACGTGGAACCAGCTGCTCGCGACCGCCCGCGTCACGATCCACGACGGCGGGTTCACCGAGGTCGCGCCCGGCACTCTCACCGCAATCGCACTCTGGGACGCCGTCTGGGCAGAATGAGCGCATGACGGCGCCCGCGCACCGGCCCATCCGCCGGTTCGGCCTCGGGCTCGCCGTCAGCGCGAGCTGCCTGTCGTTAATAGCTGGCTGCACGAGCGGCACCAACGCAGGGCAAGCCAATTTGAGCTCGCCCGACACGTCGCTGACCGGCGGGCAATCAAGCGCCGCATTGTCGGCAGCCGCGAGCGGCGGCGCCGGTTCGAGCAGCCCGGCCAACGCGCGTCCGGCTGCGATCTGGCCGACCTACCACCACGACGCGAGCCGCAACGGCAACGCCGGCGCGATTCCGGCGGTCACAACGTTGCGGGTCGCCGCGACCGCCGCGCTCGACGGCGCGCTGTACGCAAGTCCGCTCGTGCTCCGCGACGCAACCGGCGATCTCATCATCGCCGCGACCGAGAACAACACGCTGTACGGGCTGCGTAACGACGGAAAGCAGGTGTGGCAACGGCACATCGGCTCGCCCGTCAAGGGCTCGAGCCTTCCGTGCGGCAACATCGACCCGAGCGGTATCACCGGCACGCCCGCCTACGATCCGGCTACCGGCCTGGTGTTCGCCGTCGCCTTCCTCACGGGCACGAAGCACGTGCTCGTCGCCGTCGATGCAGAGACGGGCGCGCTCGCCTGGACCAGGCCGATCGACCCGCCGGGCTCGCAGCCCAACGTCGAACAGGAACGCGGTGCGTTGCTCGTGTCCGGCGGCCAGGTGTGGGTGCCGTTCGGCGGCCTCGAAGGCGACTGCGGGCCTTACCACGGCTACATCATCGGCGTCCCGACAACAAGCCCGCAAGGAGCGGCGCAGGTCTACCAGGTCCCGAGTTCACGCGAAGCGGGCATCTGGACGCCGACAGGTGCGGCCGCCGACAGCGCCGGGCATGTCTACGTCGCGGTCGGCAACGGCGCGCAGACCGATCCGCGTGGCGCCTACGACATGAGCGACTCGGTCATCGAACTAAACGGCACCTCGGTGGTGTCGTTCTTCGCGCCGGCGACCTGGGCGGAAGAGAATGCCGCCGACCTCGACCTCGGCACGACGGGCCCGCTGATCCTGCCGGGCGGACAGGTGTTCGTCGCGGGCAAGAGCGGCAACGCCTACCTGATGAAGCAGGGCGCGCTGGGCGGTGTCGGCGGCACGGTGCCCTCGATCCACCTGTGCAAGGCGTTCGGGGGCGCGGCCTACATAGACGGTGTCGTGTTCGTACCCTGCACCGACGGCGTGCGAGCGGTGCGCGTGAGCGGCAATTCGTTAACGCCGACCTGGCACGCGCGACCGCCAGGTTCCCCCATCGTCGGCGGCGGCGTCGTACTGAGTACCGACCAGGACACGCTGTACGCACTCGATCAAGCGAGCGGCGCCACGAAGGCGAAGGTCGACCTCGGCGACGGCACGACGCGGTTCGCCACGCCGTCCCTGTCGAATGACGGGCACGTCTACGTCGGCACCCAGCGCGGCTTGCTCGTCATCGTCGCAACGTCATAGCGGACCGTGGTAGGTCGAGCGCCGAGTACGCGGCCCGGCCCGCAGCACCTGCGACGGTAGTTCGCGGCCGACGATGCGCTCGGCGAGCCGGGCCACCTCGATCAATGCTTCGAGATCGACACCGGTCGCAACGCCCATGTCTTCGACCATGTGCACGAGCTCTTCGCTCGCGATGTTGCCGGATGCACCCGGTGCGTAAGGGCATCCACCGAGACCGCCGACACTCGCGTCGAAATCGGCGACGCCGAGCTGCAACGCGGCAAGGACGTTCGCCAGCCCGGTCCCGCGCGTGTTGTGGAAGTGCAGATTGACCGGGACGTCGGGCAGCGCCGACCGAATCTCCCCGATCAGCTCGGTCACCCTGGTCGGTGTCGCCATTCCGGTGGTGTCCCCGAACGACAACCCGTCGGCGCCGTCGGCGACTGCGCGCCGGGCGACCTCGACGACCCGGCCGACCGGCACGTCACCCTCGTACGGACACCCCCACGCCGTCGAGACCGTGACATGGCAGACCGCGCCGCGCTCGTGTGCCAGCGCGATGACTTTCGCGATGTCGTCGAGCGATTCCGCGGTCGAGCGATTGAGGTTGGCCCGGTTGTGGGTGTCGGACGCCGACACGACGGCCTCGATGTCGAGACAGCCGGCCTCGAGTGCCCGCGTCGCGCCACGCAGGTTCGGCACCAGCGCGGAATAGGTGATGCCGGCCTCGTGCGCGAAGGCCGCCCAGACCTCGTCGGCGTCCGCCATCGCGGGAATCGCGCGCGGGCTTACGAAACTGACGGCCTCGATGCGCTGGACGCCTGTCTGCGAGAGCGCGTCGAGCAGCCGCACCTTTGCCTCGGTCGGCACCGGCGCCTCGTTTTGCAATCCGTCGCGCGGCCCGACCTCACGCAGGCTGATTCGCTCGGGGAGGTCACTCATCGGCCGGTCACGTCCCCGACCACCTCGGGGGGCGCTTTTCGGCGAACGCGG
>PLCK01000211.1 GCA_003134755.1 Actinomycetota bacterium
GGCCACCACCGCGCGAGTTCCGATCACCTACTTCATCGACCCCGCGTTGATCGACGATGCCACCGTCATGAGCGGGGTCACGCCGGCGAGCGCCGCCGTCGGGGGGGTGTCCCCGAATGCCTCCGCCGCGGCGAAGCCCAGCACGACGAAACTGCCCGCGGCCAAATCCACCGCGAAACCGAGCTCCGCCAAGCCGAGTGCCACGAAAGCGGAACCGTCGGCAACCACACCGCCGACCGTCGTCCCGTATCGCGTCCTGACCGACCCGCGCGGCTCGAGCCAAGCGGCGAGGGACGGCGTGGGGTCCGACGCAGCGACCGGGTGGCTCGCGGCATTGCACAGTGTGATTGCAGCGCCGAACGCCTCGGTTGTCGGGCTGCCCTACGGCGATCCCGACGTCGTAGCCATCGAGCGCGCCGGCCTCGACAAGGAGATAGCCATCGCCAGGTCGACCGGCCAGTCGACGTTGAGCGCCGCCCTCGGTGTCGGCAGCCTCCCGGACGTCAACTGGCCGGTCGACGGCGTCCTGAACGAGTCGGCGCTCGAAGCGCTGGCCGGCGATCTGGTCGACACGGTCGTCCTGAACGACCAGGTACTTCCACCACGCGACGTCAACGCTGTCACCGGCGCCCGCGCGAACTTGCAAACCGCCGCCGGCACGGTGAAAGCCGTGCTGACAGATTCGGCTGTCAGCTCGCTGCTGAACGCTCCGGCGGCCACGCCGGGCGGGGCCCGGGTCACCGAGCAGCGGTTCCTCGCGGAGACCATGCTCATCACCGAGCAACGACCTGGCACTGGAAGCTCGGTCGTCGTCGCGCCACCTCGCAGCTGGGATCCGGCAGACGGATTCGCCGCTACGTTGATCGCCGACAGTGCCGACGTTCCCTGGCTGAAGGGTGCCAACCTCGCCCAGATTGCCGCCCAGCCGTCGGACGGCGTCCCGCGCAGCTCGTTGGTCTACCCCGACGAGGCTCGCGTCGCCGAAGTACCGGGGAGCGAACTGGCCCCGATCGCCGCGCTCCGCGGCGATCTCGCCGCGTTCAGCGCAATCCTGGGATCGAGCACGACCGAGACGTTCATCAACACGCTGAGCATCGCGATCCTGCGGGCCGAATCAAGCACGCTTCGGGGCAGGCCCGAGATCTCCCAGCGCATCAGACAGGACGTCCAGACCTACCTCGATCTTGAGACCGCACGCGTCTACATCATCAAGCCTGGGCTCATTACTCTCACCAGCCGAAAACAGAAGATTCCGATCACGGTCGTCAACAACCTCCCCGACCCGGTCACCGTCCAGATCCGGGTGTCCGCAGTGAACAGCGCCCGGCTGACGGTGACCCAGCAAGAGCCGTTCACAGTTCCCGGCAACCAGAGCCGGCGTGAGGTACTCGTCGAGGTCGAGGCCACCACCGGCGGGCGCTTCGACGTGACGGCTCAACTGTGGACGCCGGAGACCACCCCACGGCCGTACGGCGCGGCAGTTCCGTTCATCCTCAACTCAACCGCCTACGGGGCGGTCGCGCTCGCGATCGCCGCCGGCGCCGCCGGTCTCGCCGGGGGTGCATACTGGATCGGCAGCGTCAATCGCGTCTCGAAGAGCCTCGGCAAGAAGGTCATCGTGATCNNGCGATCGCCGCCGGCGCCGCCGGACTGGTGTTCCTGCTTTCCGCCGTCCGGCTCATCCGGCGATTCGTCAGAGGGCGACGGGCGCGCCGGTTCGGCACGACGCCCGACACAGGTGGCGACGACGCGCTCGCGGACCAGTCCGATCCGGCATACCCGGCCGAGCCCGCGAATTCATGACGACGTGACGAATCCGGGTACCGCGTCGAACCAGAGCTTGGCCCGATCAAGCGCAGTCATGGCGATCGGCACGGTCGCCTCACGCGGCACCGGCTTCATCAGGACCGCCGTGCTCGCGGCTGCGCTTGGCAGCGGTGCACTGGCCGAGACGTACAACATCCCGAACACNNATCCTCACCAGCGTCGTCGTCCCACTTCTCGTCAATGCGGTCAAGGACGACGCGGCCGCAGGTGAGGTCTATGCACAACGGCTGCTCACGGTCGTTGCCGTCGTGCTCGGCGCAAGCACTCTGCTCGCTGTGCTCGCCGCGCCGCTGATCATCGACGTCTATGCGCGAGGTCTGACCGGGCAGCAGCGCTCGCTGTCGGTCNNACTTCTACGGCTTGAGCGCGACGATCGGCGCGATCCTCAACAGCCGCGGCAGGTTCGCGGCGCCGATGTGGGCGCCGGTCTTGAACAACCTGGTCTTAATTGCGACCGGGCTGCTGTTCATAGCAGTGACGTCCGGGGTGCGATCGACCGCCTTGAGCAATCTCGACGTCCGGCTCACGACCGGTGAGATCCGGCTCATCGGTATCGGGACGACGGCCGGGGTCGTCCTGCAGACGCTCGCGCTGTGGCCCTCGCTTCGAGCCTCGGGGTTCCGTTGGCGGCCGCGATTCGATTGGCGCGGTACCGGACTCGGCGAGGCTGCCGGACTGGGCGGCTGGGTGCTCGTCTACGTTGCCGTCAATCAGGCCGGCTTCGTCGTCGTAACCAACCTGGGCAAGGCGGCCGGGCGAGCGGCGAGCGCCCACCACGTCGGGCACGCGGACACGTTTTCCGCGTACATGTACGGCTACCAGCTGTTCCAGCTGCCGTACGCGATCGTGGCGGTCTCCGTCATCACCGCGCTCCTGCCACGAATGAGTAGCCACGCGGCCGAGGGCAGCTTCGCCGCCGTCCGCGCCGACGTCTCGGCGGGGCTGCGCACCAGCGGGGTGGCGGTCGTGCCCGCGACAGCGCTGCTCATCGCGCTCGCCCCGCAGATCGTTACGGTCGTGTTCCGCTGCCTTCCGCACACCCTGGTCAGCGCACAGGACGCCCGCTACATCGCCTGGGTGCTGGTCGCGTTCTGCGCCGGGCTCATCCCGTTCGCGATGTTCCAGCTTCTGCTGCGCGCGTTCTACGCCCTGCATGACACCCGGACGCCGGCCCTCATCAATCTGGTCGCGACGGCGGTAAACATCGCGTTGGACATCGCGCTGTACCGCGCACTGCCTCCCGGCTGGCGGGTCGTCGGGCTCGCAGCCGGGTTTGCCGCGTCCTACTGGGTGGCCCTCGCGATGACCGCGAAAGCGGTCGGACGCCGCCTCGATGGGCTCGACGGACGGCGGGTAACGCGCACCTACGTCCGCATCACGGTCGCCTCGGCCGTCGCAGCAGCAGCCGCGTTCGGTGTCGCCGAGCTCACCTCCGTCCTGTTGGGAAGCGGTGTAAGCGGCAGCGTGGTCGGGCTCGTCGCTGGCGCCGGCATCGGNNTGCGCATCGACGAAGCAAGCCGGCTCGTCGACCTGGTGCGCGCCCGGCTCGGCGGCTGATCGGCGGTACACCCGTTCGGCCGAACGGACGCACGCATGAGGGCCATTCAGCATAGCCACGCTCAAGGCGAGGGCGTGATGCGCCGACCTTACGGTCGAGGTGACGAAGCTGAGTACGGGTAGGCCTTTCCTGGCTGAGGGTGTCGCGCGAGATGCGGGCGATGTCATCCTCAGTTGGTTGACGCGCCTCGTCGCCGGCCTTGCCATCACGGCTGTGGTCGGTTTCGATGCGCTGTCGATCGGCGTCGCGCACGTCAGTGCCATGGACGACGCCAACTCGGCAGCGACTGCCGCCTCGGTTGCCTGGCGGGCCGACCACGGCAACCTCGATGCGACGCTCCAGGCAGCACAGGGTTCTGCGTCGCAACACGGCGAGACCGTGTTGCCGGCCAGTCTGCACGTCGACGCGGACGGGACGGTCCACCTCAGGCTCGAGCGCGACGCGACGACGCTGCTCGTCCGGCACCTCGGTCCGCTCCGCTCGTGGGCCACCGTGGTCGTCAACGGGTCCGGCAAGTCGGCGCTCACGTCATGAGCCGACAGTGAGCCGGCCGTGAACTGGCGGCGTCGCTGCGCCGCGTTCGTCGGTGCCGGTCTCGTCACCTCCATCGTCACGTCCGTTGTCGCGATCGGCATCACCGGCTCCGCTTCCGCTGATCCACTCGCCGACGCGAAGAAGCAGGCCAGTCAGCTTCAGGCGCAGATCAGCAAGCTGCAGGTCAAAGCCGAGCAGGCCAGCGAGAAGTTCGACGCGACCGAGGCTGCGCTTGGGCAACTCGTCGTCGACGAGCAGCAGGCCATCGACGTGGCCGCCGCAACCAAGGTCGCGGCCGAGAACGACCGCACGGTCGTGAACTCGCGGGCTCGCGCGCTGTACATGTCGGGTGGCACTCTCGGTCTGTACGCGAGCGTGCTCGACGGCCAAGATCCAGACCGGTTGCTGTCCGCATTGCACAGCGTGCAGGCAGTCTCCGACGCCGACACGCGCGCGCTGAAGACCATGAGCTCGTCCGCGCAGACCGCAAACGCCGCCGACGCGAAGGTGGCTGCGCTGCGGACGAGGCAAGGCGATCTGACCGCGCAGGCGGCGAGTGCGTCTATGGATATTGCGAATGCACTCGCCGAGCGGCAGCAGGTACTGGACAGTACGAACGCACAGGTCCTCGCCCTCGAGGCCCAGCTCCAGGCGAAGATCGACGCCGACAACGCCGCCCGCGCCGCGCAGGCCCTCGAACTCGCGCAACAGCTCGCGCAAGCCGACGGCCTCAGCGGCGGCAACGCGAGCGATCTCGCTCTGTCGGCGATCGCCGCCGCCCGGATCCAGCTCGGAAAGCAATACGTCTACGGCGGCGCCGGGCCCGACACCTGGGACTGCTCGGGTTTGACCCAGTGGGCCTTCAGGCAGGCGGGCGTTGTCCTGCCACGGACCGCCGCACAGCAGTACGCGGCAGTCGGCGCGAAGATCTCGCTCGGGCAGCTACGGCCCGGGGACCTGCTGTTCTGGGCGACCGACACCAACGATCCGTCGACGATCCACCACGTCGCGATCTACGTCGGTGGCGGCATGATGCTGGCGGCGCCGCACACCGGCACGGTTGTGCAGATCGAACCTGTCTACCTCGACGGCTACATCGGTGCGGTCCGCATCGGGTGAGCAGGCTTAGCATGGGTCCGCTCCTGATGACGGTTGACCCTCAAGCCCTTGAGAACCCGATCAGCGAGCGGCGCGGGAGGTCTGCTGTGGGTGGCGCACCGGCCATCGCGCCAGGCCTGGTGATTGCCGACCGCTATCGGGTTGAAGCCTTACTCTCCAGTCGAAATCGCGGCCAGCGCGTCGGCCAGCTCTGCCGCGCCTACGACGAGGTGCTCGCTCGGCAGGTCGCGCTGCTGCTGGTGCCCGAGGACGACCCTGGAGTGCCTGACGTACTCGCCGGCGCACGCGCGGCCGCCCGCCTCACCCACGCTGCACTCGTTCGGGTCTACGACGCGGGCGAGGCGCCCGGCCTTGCCTTCGTCGTCACGGAGTTCCTGTCGGGCGGCTCGCTCGAAGAACAGTTATTGGTCGGACCGCTCGACCCTGATGCCGCCGTCGACCTGGTCACCGACCTCTCGACTGCGGTCGCAGCCGCGCACGCGGTCGGGCTCCATGGACTCTCGCTGACGCCTCGCAACGTGCTGTTCACCGCGACCGGCGTGCCTAGACTCGCGGGCATCGCACTCGCCGGTCACACCGCACGAGACGCCGGGACCGTCGGCTATCCCGATCATCTCGGGTCCGAGACGGCAACCCAGATACGCGAGCCGGACGCCGACCAGCTGTCGCGGGCGCGCTTCGATGCGGTTGGCCTGGCCAGACTGCTGTACGCCGCGCTGACCGGACGCTGGCCGGGCCCGGCCGCCGAAAGTTCGTTGCCGCCGGCGCCCTACGCCGAAGGTCACCTGTGCACGCCGCGGCAAGTGCGCGGAGGCGTGCCAAGGGAGGTCGATGCGGTGGTCGCGCAGGCCCTCGGAGATGATCTTCTCCGTCGCGGGCTGCCGGCGATCGCCTCGCCTGCGGAGTTCGCGGCAGCATTGACCCCGCTACGCACGCCGGTCGAGGGCAGTCACCCGTTCCACGACGACACCGCCCCGATCGAGGGCCTCGAGCTGCGACGGCGCGCCACAACCGCGCTCCCCAGCCGCCAGCGCTGGCGTATCTGGGCAGTGGTCGTCGGAGTGGTTCTCGTGGGCGTGGCCGTCGGCGTCGNNGTTGCTCTACTCGGGACCGCGCAGCTACCTGCGCTTCGTCACAGGGGCTCCCGCTCCGACGCCCAACCACTCGACAAGCGCCACCCGGTCGGCCACCCCGAACGCGCCCGGCCGGCTCACGCCACAGGCTGTGAGCGAGTTCGACCCGTACGGGGACCACACGGACCCGCACGTATCCGAGGGGCCCCGCGCTTTCGACGGCAATCCGGCAACGGCCTGGCGGACGCAGATCTATCGCACCGCCGACCTCGGAAAGTTGAAGCNNCGGGCGTGGGCCTGCTCGTCGACTTCGGCAGCGCGCAGTCGGTGTCGGCCGTCGGTCTTCAACTCGTCGGCACCGGGACCTCGGTGCAGTTGTTCGAGAGCAGCGGCTCGACGCCGCCCGCGAACGAGAAAGCGATGACGGCTGCCGCGGCACTGGACAACGCCGCAAGCACGGTCACGCTGCACCCGCCGCCCGGGACCTCGGCGCGCTATTGGGTCGTCTGGCTCACGAGGCTGCCGCCGGCAGCCAGCGGCTTCCAGGGTGGCGTCTCCGAGATGACGTTCCTCCCGTGATTGTGACGCCAGCGTCGATAGGCTGCGTCGCGTGACGGACGGGGCGACCGACGGCGCGACAGGTGACGACGTCGACGCGGCGCTGCTCCGACGTCACCTCGACGGCGACCCCGACGCCTTCACCGAGATCGTCCGCCGGCACCGCGATCATTTGTGGGCAGTGGCCCTGCGAACGACCGGCGATCCCGAAGACGCCGCCGACGCTTTGCAGGATGCGCTCATCTCCGCGATGCGCCACGTCGCCTCGTTCAGAGGCGACGCCAAGCTCAGCACCTGGCTGCACCGCATCGTCGTGAACGCCTGCCTCGACCGGTTACGCCGCCGCGCTTCCCACCCCACGACTGCGTTGCCGGACGACGATCATGCGCCGGCAACCGGCCGCGACGATTTCGCAGATCGTGACCTCGCTGCCGATGTCCAGGCGGCGCTCGCGACCCTCCCGCCGGACCNNACGTTGCCGGCCGAGCAGCGGGCGGCCATCGTGCTCGTCGACATCGAGGGTTACCCGGTCGATCAGGTCGCGGCCATGCTCGAAGTGCCGGCCGGCACGGTCAAGAGCCGATGCGCTAGGGGCCGCGTCAAGCTGGTGCCGCTGCTCGCACACCTGCGCCCGGGGCAAGGGAACCCGGCAGGCCGCACTGGCGTCGAACCTGAGATGAATCCTTCCCCCGCACCCCCGAATCCATCGCGAGAGGACCTCCGGTGAGCACCCCACATCCGGAGTTCGAGACGCTCGCCGAGCTCGCCGACCAGGCGGGCGACGCGCCCGAACCGGCTACCGACGACCAGCAAGCAGCGGTCACGGCCGATGTGCTCGCGCACGTCGCCGGGTGCGCCACCTGCCAAGCCGACCTCGATGCGCTGCGCGGCGTGCGCGAGACGCTGCGATCGTTGCCTCCCGTACCGATGCCGGCGGACGTCGCCGAGCGGCTGGACGCCGCGCTCCTGGCCGCCCGCGTGGAGGACAGTCCCGTCGCCGCCAGCCGCCCGGCTGACGTCGTCCCGATCAAGACGCGACCGGCCCGTCCGACGCAGCGCAACCCGTTCCCGTACAGCACGGCCGCCGCCGTAGTCGCAGTGCTCGCCCTCGGCGGTGGTCTCGTGTTCGCCATCACCAAGGGTGGCGGCGACAGCAAGAAGTCGGCCGCAACTTCCGCGGCGAGCTCCACAAGCGGTCCGCGGCTCATCGCGTCGGGCACCGACTACACCTCCGAGTCGCTGCGCCAGCAGGTGGCGACCCTCGTGAATGGGACGGTTCCCGACGCGGCAGCCGCGTATCCCGGAGTCACCAATTCGAATGTGCTCTCGCTCGGTAACGCGGCGGCGGCGGCCCCCTCGGCGGCGGCGTCGGCTGCTGCCCCCTCTGCGGCCGCGGCCGGTTCCGTGCCCTTCGCGTCGGGGGCGCCTGCCGCTGATGCGAGCAGTTCCGCCGGCAGCGGTGCGGTGGCCGCCCCGCCCGTCCCAGCGCACACGCGGACCACCCCGACCGGACCGCTCGCCGACCCGGCGGCACTCCGGCTCTGTATTACGACATTGCTCGGCAAGTACGAGCAGCCGGTGCTTGTCGACTACGCCAACTACAACGGCGTCCCATCGACGATCCTCGTGCTGCCCGACCCCGACGTCGGCAACAAGCTGGACATCTACGTCGAGGCGGATACAGCCAACTGTGCGAAGGAAGAACTCACGGCGGTTGCGTTCCTGCCGGCCTCGGCCGCGCCCTGACACGCTGGGAATCTTCGGCGCCTAGGATCTGTTGACGCTCAGGTCGCCCCGACCGGCGTACAGACTCAAGGTAGGTCCAGCGTGAGCACAGCCAGCACGTCCGTACTAGCCGCCCGACCCGCCGAGGCCGGTACGGATATCCCGCTGCGCGATCTCATCATCATCGGCTCTGGCCCGTCCGGTTATACGGCGGCGCTCTACGCCGC
>PLCK01000102.1 GCA_003134755.1 Actinomycetota bacterium
GAGAACTTGTCCTGCGGTGTCGGCGTAGCCAGGGACGGCACGGTGGGCTCCTTGAGCGATGCACCCGGATTTGTTGGACAGCTAAACTTATTTCGGCAGCGTACGCCGGTCAATGGACACGCCGATCTCCCGGGGTTGCGTTCGCGTCGATAGTCTCCGCAGGCCAATCGCCCCCCAAATCGGACATTCCGCGTCGAACGCCGGACGAGATCGAAGCGCTCCCAGGCGGAATGCCCGGCGCAATGACATCCTGCGGTGCGCCCGAGCGTCTTTAGATGCATGAACGGTGTGGTGGCGGCCGAGGGGGCGAGGAAGACCGTGCGCGACGACGCTCAGGCGGTCTTCGTGGCGATGTTCAGAGAACATTTCCGGGAGCTTGTGCGGCTCGCCGCGTTGTTGGGCGCCGACGATGCCGACGACGTCNNACCGCCTGCACCAGCACAACTCGCGCCTCCGTGAACCGGACCGCGCTCTTGCCTATACGCGCACGACCGTTGTCAACCTCTGCCATTCACGGTTGCGGCGGCTCGCGGTCGCACGACGCCCTCATCCGTACCTGATGATCACCGAGAGCGCCCCTCCCGAGTCGGCGGCGGTGCTTCGAGAAGACCAGGCCGCGGTACTCGCTGCGCTGGACCAGCTGCCCGCACGCCAGCGTGAGGTCGTCGTGCTCCGGTACTGGATGGAGCTGCCAGGCGCCGACATAGCCGCAGCGATGGGCATTTCCGTCGGTTCGGTGAAATCGCATACCGCGCGCGCGATGGCTTCACTCGCCCGCCTGCTGAAGGAGACGCCATGACCGTCGACGAGCGGCTACGCGATGCAATGAACGCCCGAGCAGAACAAATTCGGCCGGACGTCGAGGACGCGCTGCGCCACCAGCAATCGCTGCACCAGGCAGACCGGACGACGGTTCGGCGGCCGCTGGTTGCGGTACTCGCCACGGCTGCCGCAGTGGTCGTGGTCGCGGCGGCCATCCCTGTCGGCTTGTACGAACTGCGCGCACGTCATGGGCACGGCTCAGCACCCGTCTCGGTGCCGACCGCGGCTAGTCTCCCCAGCACCACGCCGTCCGTCATCAAGACGCCAAGCGCCACCTCGACGCCCACGCCATCCGGGTCGGCGTCAGCCTCCGCAACCATTGCCGGCTCGACCGGCCGTCTCTTCATCCAGGATCTCGAGGGCACGGGCGCGACCTTCTATCTGCAGCAAATGCGCGTGGAGACCGCGAGCGGCACACCGGTCAGCGCCTACTCGGTCCCGGCGAAGCCTCCGGCGGGTGCGTTCGACGTATCTGTGGACGGGTCGCGTCTCGCCTATCTGGCGCCCGACGGCGTGCACGTCGCGAACGCGAACAACGGCACGGCTGACCATGTCGTTCATGCGCTGCCACACGACGCGTCACGTCCTGACCCTGCCATCAATGCGAGTGGAGTGCCGTTCGCCAACTGGGCGCGCGGGGGGCAGATCACCTGGAGCGCCGATGGCTCAAGCCTCGCCGTCGTCTGGCAGGGCTGCCTGTGGACCATGGCGAGCGACGGTTCGGCGCTGACCGAGATCGCGCGCAACAGCACCTCGACCCCGGTCGAGGGCGTCGGAGGCGTCGTCAGCGCGACGTGGTCGCCGTCGTCCAACGAGCTACTGGTCTCCGTCTACGGCAGCGCAAAGTTCTTGAAAGACGCTACCCAGCAGGCGTTTTCGTCCAATACCGGGACGGCATCGGGCCAAGGGTCGGTTGTCGTCGCGGCCGACCGCCGCAGTTATCGCCCGCTCGCGGGCCAAGCGGGCGCTTGGTCGTGGTCGCCCGACGGGAGTCGGGTCATCGGGTGGAACGCCGCCGGCACTGCGTTGGTGACACTCGGGCCGGACGGCGCCGAGCACACGATCGCGCAGCTTTCGGTCCCAAGCGCCTATGCGGCATCGCCGGACGGTACCCGCGTCGCCGACATCAGATCGGACGGCGCCATCGAGATCTGGCGCATCACCGATGGTTCCGCCACCGCCGTGCCGGGGTTCTCCGCTTCTGATCCAGCGACCGCCCAGCTCCAATGGCTTGACGCGCAGCGTCTGATCGTGTCGACGACGGCTGCCGACCACACCGTCCGGCTCACGGCCCTCGATGTCACCGGTGGCAGCAACGTGCTGAACGACCTGCGCACGTCGACGTCCAGTGGCTATCTGGTCGTCGACGTGCGCGTCAGTCACCCTTGACGTTGACGATCTGTCGCAGGGTATGGCGAACCTCAGCAAGGTCGGCGGCGTCGGCCATCACCTGATCGATGTCCTTGTACGCAGCAGGGATTTCATCGATGAAGGCGTCGCATGGATGGGGTGGCGGACATGAACGTCTCCCCGTGATTATCGTTGGGCGAATCAATGTTGGCTCGGCCAACGATAACACAACGTTGGCAAGGCCAACAAGTGGCTACACTGAGCCCATGGACGCCGAGATCACGCCCGCGCCGACCATGCCGGCGCGGCTCATGGAGATGCCGACCTGGCTGATCAGCCGGACGTACGGGCACTCCTACCGGCTACTGACCGAAGGATTCGCCGCCGCGGGCGCGCACGGTTACCACTACCGACTGCTCGCCGCGCTGATGGAATTCGGACCGGCCAGCCAGGCAACGCTCGGCCGTCGCGCGGGCATTGACCGCAGCGATGTGGTCGCCGCGCTCAACGACCTCGCCTACCGCGGGCTCATCGAGCGTTCCGCCGATCACGACGATCGCCGCCGCAACGTCGTCACGATCACACCGGCCGGCGTCGCAGAGTTCCAGAGCCTGGACGCCGTAGTGGTCGGCATTCAGGACACCCTGCTCGCCCCGCTGTCGACGGCCGAGCGCGGCGAGCTCATGCGGCTACTCACTCGGCTGCTGGAGTACCACTCCCAACACTGAGCGCCCAACACTGAGCGCCCAACACTGAGCGCCCAACATTGCGCGCCCAACATTGCGCGCCCAACATTGCGCATTCGACCACGGTCCGCTTAAGAAGGGCGCGACGTCGCGCGACCTTGGGACCAAAGCCCCTTGAGTCGGTATAGCCGAATCATGACCCTGGACGAGGTAACTCGGGCCAGTCGCGCCCGCCTTGGAGGGGACGCGTATGAGCTCGCTCGACCTGGCCCGCTGGCAGTTCGGGATCACGACCGTCTATCACTTCATCTTCGTGCCGCTGACGATCGGCCTCGCATTCTTTGTCGCCGGCATGCAGACCGCGTGGTATCGGACCCGCAAGCCCGAGTACCTCCGGACGACGCGCTTTTTCGGCAGGCTGTTCCTCATCAACTTCGCGATCGGTGTCGTCACCGGCATCGTCCAGGAGTTTCAGTTCGGCATGAACTGGTCGGCGTACTCGCGTTTCGTCGGTGACATCTTCGGCGCGCCGCTCGCGATGGAAGGCCTGTTGGCGTTCTTCCTCGAGTCAACGTTCCTCGGGCTGTGGATTTTCGGCTGGGACCGGCTACCAAAGAAGGTTCACCTCGCCACTATCTGGGCAGCGGCTACCGGCACGCTGATCTCCGCGTTCTTCATCCTCGCGGCCAACTCGTGGATGCAGCACCCCGTCGGCTTCCATATCGACACGGCCCAGCACCGCGCTGAGCTCACGAGCATCGGTGCCGTCCTCGCGAACTCCACCCTCTGGGTGACGTTCCCACACACGATCTTCGGCGCGTTTACGACCGCCGGCGTCTTCGTCCTTGCTGTCGCGGCGTTCCACCTCTACCGCAACCGGGAGACCGAACTGTTCCGTCCGGTCGCGAAAGTCGCGCTGGTCATCACCCTTGTCGCATCGATCGGTGTCGCGGTCTCGGGCGATCTGCAGGCACGCGTGATGACCAAGCAGCAGCCGATGAAGATGGCCTCGGCCGAGGCGCTGTACGACACCTCCACGTCGGCTTCGTTCTCGCTATTCACGGTCGGCAGCCTCAACGGCAACCACGAGAAGTGGTCGATCCGAGTACCCGGCCTGCTGTCGTTCATGGCCACCGGCTCGTTCGACGGCAAGGTTGAGGGCATCAACGATCAGCAAGCCCAAGAGGTCGCGAAATACGGCCCCGGGAGCTACAAGCCGGTCATCCCAATCGCCTACTGGTCATTCCGGCTCATGATTGGCTTCGGCGCCCTGGCGGCGTTGCTTTCGGTGCTGGGTCTCTGGCTGTTCCGTCGTCGGCGTACGCCGACGTCGCATTGGTTCTACCGCGCCGCGATGTGGGCAGTCGTGACACCGTTCCTCGCCAACACGATGGGCTGGATCTTCACCGAGATGGGCCGCCAGCCGTGGGTCGTCTACGGCGTCATGCAGACGCAGACCGCCGTCTCTGGTGTCGGTGCGAGCAGTGTTGCCTTCTCTCTGGTCGTCTACACGTTGCTGTACGGCGCGCTCGCGGTCGTCAACCTCAGGCTGATGCTCGAGCACATACGCAAGGGACCGGAAGAACTGCCCGACGTCGACCTGACCACTGAAGCGCCGGAGCCGGCGCTCTCCTTCTCGTATTAGGAGATGCCGTGCACCTGACGACCTTCTGGTTCGTGCTTATCGCAGTGCTGTGGATCGGCTATTTTGTTCTGGAAGGCTTCGACTTTGGCGTCGGCGCGCTGCTGCCGGTCATAGGCAAGGACGAGACGGACCGCGGCGTCATGCTCCGCACGCTCGGGCCGATCTGGGACGGTAACGAGGTGTGGCTGCTCGTCGCCGGTGGCGCAACCTTCGCGGCGTTCCCGGAGTGGTACGCCTCGATGTTCTCCGGTTTCTACCTCGCGCTGCTACTGATTCTGGTGGCGCTGATCGTGCGTGGGCTCGCGCTGGAATACCGCAACAAGAAGGACGACGCGACGTGGCGCAAGCGCTGGGACATCGCCATCACCGCCAGCAGCGCGGCACCAGCGCTGCTCTGGGGGGTGGCGTTCGCCAATATCGTCCGCGGCGTGCCGCTCGACTCACAGCACCGCTACACCGGCACCCTGCTGACGCTGCTCAACCCCTATTGCTTGCTCGGGGGTCTCGTCACGTTGTCGCTGTTCACTTTGCACGGTGCGGTCTTCCTCAGCTTGAAGACCGAGGGCGACGTCCGTGACCGGGCCCGCACGCTCTCGCGTCGGCTCGGGCCGGTCGCGGTCGTGCTCGCCGCGGTGTTCCTCGTCATCACCCAGTGGAAGCACGGTGTCTGGGGCAGCGACCTCACAGCTGCGGGAGCAGCAGTCGCGCTGATCGCCGCTCTCGTCGCGGTCGAGCTGCGTCGCGAAGGCTGGGCGTTCATCGCAACCGCCCTCACTCTCGCGCTCGCGGTGGTCACACTCTTCGGCGACCTTTGGCCCGACGTCCTTCCCTCGTCGACCGATAGCGCGTTCAGCCTCACAGTCCACAATGCCTCGTCTTCGTCGTACACGCTCGGGGTAATGACGTGGGTCGCGGTGCTCGCGACGCCGGTCGTGCTCGCCTACCAGGCCTGGACCTATTGGGTGTTCCGCAAGCGCGTCAGTCGCACTGACATAGGCACCGTCAAGACGACTGCATGAAGCCGTTCGACCCACGGCTCGCCCGGCACGCCCATGCAGCTCGTGGCTACCTCGTCACGACCGTCGGGCTCGGGCTGGTCACGACCGCGCTCGTGCTGATGCAGGCGACATTGCTCGCGCATGTCATTGCTCATGCTGGTCGTGGTGTGGCCGCGCTACACGCCAGCCTGATCGCGCTCGGCGGCGTCGTCGTGGTGCGCGCCTTGACGACGTACGGCGGCGAGGTCGCGGCTCTGCGCGCATCGGCAACGGTCACTTCGCAGCTACGCCGCAAGCTGTGCGTGCAACTTGCCGAGACCGGACCCGATCGGCTCGCCGGACAGAGCTCCGGCGAGATCGCGACGCTGATGACTCGCGGGCTGGACGCACTCGACCCGTACTTCGCGAGATACCTGCCGCAGCTAGTGCTGGCTTGTCTCGTCCCGCTCGCCGTGCTCGGCCGAGTCGCGGGCGCGGACCTCATCTCCGCGATCACGATCGCGGTGACGCTGCCACTGATCCCGCTGTTCATGATTCTGATCGGCCTGCACACGACGGCCCGAACCGCGCGACAGTGGCGGTTGCTCGCCCGACTCGGAGGCCACTTCCTCGACGTCGTCGAAGGGCTGCCGACGCTGAAGGTCTTCGGCCGGGCCAAAGCACAGGTCGAAACGATCCGGCGGGTCACCGACGAGCACCGCCAGGCGACGATGGCGACGTTGCGCATCGCGTTCCTCTCCGCGCTCGTGCTCGAACTGCTCGCGACGCTCGCGACCGCGCTGGTCGCGGTCGAGGTCGGGCTTCGGCTGCTCAATGGCCGGCTGGGCTACGAAACCGCGCTGCTCGTCCTGCTGCTGGCCCCGGAGGCCTACCTTCCGCTGCGCGCCGTCGGCGCGCAGTTCCACGCGAGCACGGAAGGCGTCGCGGCGGCGCAGCAGGCACTCGACCTGCTCGATGCCGGGCGGCCGGCAACGGCGACGCCCAACCTCGCGGTTGCACGCGTCAACCTGCGCACGGCGGAGATCCGGTTCAACGCCGTAGGACCGCACTTCGACGCGCGCTCCGAGCCAGCGCTCACCGACGTCTCGCTCGCCGTCCGGCCTGGTGACCGACTCGCCCTCGTCGGCCCGAGCGGCGCCGGCAAGAGCTCGTTGCTCGCCGTACTGCTCCGACTCGTCGAGCCCACCCACGGCCGGGTCACCGTCGACGGGATCGACGTGCAATCAGTCGACCCCGAGGCGTGGCGTCGGCAGATCGCCTGGGTGCCGCAACGCGCGCACCTGTTCGCCGGGACGATCGCCGACAACATTCGGCTCGCTGACGCGGACGCGAGTGACAACGACGTGCGGCGGG
>PLCK01000200.1 GCA_003134755.1 Actinomycetota bacterium
CGCCGCCCGTCACAGACCCGCCGACGCCCTCGGAGACGGTTACACCGTCGTCCTCGCCCGCGCCGTCGGACAGCTCGACGCCTTCGCCCTCGGACACTGCACCGGCGGCTTCGTCGTCCGGCTCAACTTCGCCGCCCGACGTCGTCCCCTCATCGCCACCGTCCTCCCCTTCGCCTTAGCGGCGAACGATTTCGCCTTGGCATGCATAGGATCTCGGCATCCGCGCCGGAACCACCTGAGACGAGGCCCCGATGGCTGTGCGCGAGGTGCAAGGGGTAATCGCCCGGGCCAAGGGCGCGCCGGTCNNTGCCACACCGACCTGCACTACCGCGACGGCGGCATCTCCGACGACTTCCCGTTCCTGCTCGGCCATGAGGCCGCTGGCATCGTCGAGGCGGTCGGTGACGACGTCCGCGGCGTCGCGCCTGGCGACTTTGTGATCCTGAACTGGCGGGCAGTGTGTGGCGACTGCCGGGCCTGTCGTCGGGGCCGGGCCTGGTATTGCTTCAACACCCACAACGCCACACAGAAGATGACGCTGACCGATGGGACACCGCTCTCGCCCGCGCTCGGGATCGGCGCGTTCGTCGAGAAGACGCTGGTACACGCCGGTCAGTGCACGAAGGTCGACTCGCGCGCGAAGCCCGCCGCCGCCGGCTTGCTTGGTTGTGGCGTGATGGCTGGGATCGGCGCCGCACTCAACACCGGCGCGGTCACCCGCGGCGACACGGTCGCGGTCTTCGGTTGCGGCGGTGTCGGTGACGCAGCGATCGCCGGTTCGCGCCTGGCGGGCGCCCGCACGATCATCGGCGTCGACGTCGACGATCGCAAGCTGGACTGGGCCCGCTCGATTGGCGCGACCCACACCGTGAATGCGACGCACGCTGATCCGGTCGAGGTCATCCGCAACATCACTGAGGGGTTCGGAGTCGACGTTGCGATCGAGGCCATCGGCCGACCCGAGACCTATGTGCAGGCGTTCTATGCGCGCGACCTGGCCGGCACGGTCGTGCTGGTCGGCGTCCCGCGTCCTGAGATGCGTCTCGACCTGCCGTTGCTCGACGTGTTCGGCCGTGGCGGAGCTTTGAAGTCGTCGTGGTACGGCGATTGCCTGCCGTCACGCGACTTCCCGTTCCTGGTCGACCTCTATCTCCAGGGCCGGCTCGATCTCGACGCCTTCGTCTCCGAGGAGATCGGTCTCGGCGACGTCGAGGAGGCGTTCGCGAAGATGGAACACGGTGAGGTGCTGCGTTCGGTCGTCGTGTTCTGAGCTTTCGCGAGACAAGCTGGCCGGCTGCCCACCGACTGGCGGCGATGGCCTGCACCCGCGATGCGTGGTAGACCGGCCGGATGGAACTTGCCGAACACTGGCCGGGGCGGCTGCTGTCGACGTCCCGCGGCCCGGTGTTCGTGCGCCACCCCATGCGGGTCGATCACGGTCCCGGGGTTGCGCCCCGCGAAGATGAGCGCCCGCGCCTGCAGCCGATGCTGTTCGTGCACGGGCTCGGCGGTGAGTCGCTCGACTGGGCCGACGTCGCTACCGAACTCAGCGACCGGGTCGACACCTACGCTCTCGACCTGCCAGGTTTCGCCGACTCTCCACTGCCGACCGACGGCGATCTCACCCTCGACGGCGTTGCGCGTGCGATCGCCGAAGTCGCAAGCCTGATCGGGTCGCCGGTGCACCTGGTCGGCAACTCCATGGGTGGTGCGGCAGCGGTGCGGGTCGCCGCTGAGCATCCGGAGTTGGTCTGCTCGCTGACCCTCCTGTCACCTGCGCTGCCCGACCTGCGCCCGCGCTTCGCCAGCGCCCAGCTCACGGTCGCCTTGCTTCCGGTAGTCGGTCCGCTGATCGTGCGCGCGGTCATGCGCGCTGACCCCGAGTGGATGGCCAAGCGTGTCTACGCCCTGTGTTACGGCGAGCCTGCCGGCGTGAGTCCGCAGCGCCATGCGCTCGAACTTGCAGCATTGCGGCGACGTGCGGTCCTTCCCCACTGCGCGCGCGTCTATCGGACGACCTTGAAGGTCATCGTGTCGTCCTACCTGGAGCGCGGACCACGCTGGCTGTGGAGACAGGCGGCGGCTGTCGGCGTCCCCACCCTGTTGATCTACGGAGGTCGCGATCGGCTCGTCGATCCCCGGATGGCCGTTCGAGCGGGGCGCACCTTCCGGGACGCCGAAGTGCTGCGGTTGCCTGATGTCGGGCACGTCGCCCATCTCGAACAGCCTGCGGCCGTGGCCGGGGCACTGCGCGAGTTCCTTGCCCGGCCGGACCTGGCTCGGGGAATGGCGAGCGGTCATGGGATCGTTGTGCAGGTTGACCTGCCCGCCCGCTGATGGAGTTCGACGTGTCGCTACCGCCCCTGGTCGAGCCTGCTGACAGTCTCACCATCGAAGAAGTGCGGCGTTATTCGCGGCACCTGATCATCCCCGACGTCGCCATGACCGGCCAGAAGCGGCTGAAGAACGCGCGCGTGCTCGCCATCGGTGCAGGTGGTCTCGGTTCACCGACGCTCATGTACTTGGCCGCGGCCGGCGTGGGCACGCTCGGTGTCATCGACTACGACACGGTCGACGAGTCGAACCTGCAGCGCCAGATCATCCACGGGCAAAGTGACATCGGCCGGTCGAAGGCACAGTCGGCGCGCGATTCGATCCACGAGATCAACCCGCTCGTCAACGTGGTCGTGCATGAGGAACGGCTGGAGAACGAGAACGTCTTCGAGATCTTCGGCCAGTACGACCTGATCGTCGACGGCACCGACAACTTCGCGACGCGCTACCTGGTCAACGAC
>PLCK01000290.1 GCA_003134755.1 Actinomycetota bacterium
ATCGTCCGCCAGTTCGTGAGCAGGCCGCCGAGCCAGCGGTTGTTCACGTACGGCATGCCGACGCGCCTCGCCTCGCCGGCGACCGAGTCCTGCGCCTGCTTCTTCGTCCCGACGAACAGGACGGAGCCGCCACGCTCGGCGATCGCCTTGGCGAAGTTGTGCGCTTCGTCCACCAGCTCCTGCGTCTGCTGGAGGTCGATGATGTAAATGCCGCCGCGCTCGGTGAAGATGAAACGCTTCATCTTCGGGTTCCAGCGTCGGGTCTGATGCCCGAAGTGGACGCCGCTCGCGAGTAGCTCTTTCATGGTGACGACGGCCATGGCCGCGCGCTCCTTCTGGCACCCCACGCCTCGCCGCTGTGTCGCGGCCCGACGTCGCCGGGTACCTGTCCTCGGTTCTTCGCGGACGCCGGTCGGCGGCCGCGCCTGACACCCTGATCGCCGTGTTCATCTCACGACCAGGCCGGAGGGCCGCGGTCGTGACACGCACCGAGTGGCGGTAGCCGGCCCAAGTGGAGCTTGGCTGGCCGTGCGGGTATGCGATGTAGGTCAGGCGAGCCTGATCTCAAGGGGAACTCTACGGGAGCGCGTCGAGCGTGACCAATCGCCGGCGTCCACAGCCGGGAAGCACAGTTCGCACAACTTCACGCCCAGCACCCCGGCGGACGGCGGCCCGGCTCCAGGCTGGTCACATGCGACTTCACCTCCGACTTCGCCCCCGACTTCGCCCCCGACTTCGCCTTTGGCTCGCCCTGGTGACGATGGTCGTCGCGGTGCTCGGCGGCGGCGCCGCGCCCGCGGCCGCCGGGCAGCTGCCCTCGCCGCCAGGGGCGCATCCGCCGCTGCCGGGACAACTGCAGGTGACGCGACCGTTCGCGCCGCCCGCTCATCCGTGGCAGCCCGGCAACCGTGGGGTCGATCTGGCTGCCTACGCCGGCGAACCCGTCTTCGCCGCGGGGGAAGGCGTCGTCGTCTACGCCGGGATGCTCGCCGGCCGAGGCGTGATCTCGATCAGCCACGGCGCCATCCGTTCGACCTACGAACCGGTTGATCCCGCAGTCGGCACCGGCGAGCGGGTCTCGGCTGGCCAACTCATCGGCCTGGTGTCGACTGCCGCCGACGACTGCGGGCCGCGAGGGAGTTGCCTGCATTGGGGCGCGCTGCGTGACGGCAGCTACATCGACCCGATGGGCCTGCTTCGCGCGCCGACAATCCGACTACTGCCGATCTGGGCGGCGTTAAGCGGTCTGTTCAGCCAGCTTCGCGCGCAGTTGCAAGACGGCCTTGGTATGCATCTGACAGATACGGCTTTCGGTCACGCCGAGCACCTGGCCGATCTCGGCGAGGGTCAGACCTTCGTAGTAGTACAACGTCACGACGATCTTCTCGCGCTCGGGCAGCGTGTTGATCGCGCGTGAGAGCAGGTACTTGGTCTCCTCGGTCTCGAACGCCTCGACCGGATCTTCGGCCCTGGTGTCCTCGAGGGTGTCGACGAGAGAGAGCTTGTCACCCCGCTCACCGCCGACGTTCAAGAGCTCGTCGAGCGCGATCACGTTGACGAAGGAAACCTGGCTGAAGATCGTGTGCAGCTCGTCGAGGCTGATGCCCAACTCGCCCGCGACCTCAGACTCCGTCGGCGTCCGGTGCAGCTTGGCCTCGAGCGCGGCGTACGCCTTCTCGACCTCGCGGGCCTTGTAGCGCACCGATCGCGGGATCCAGTCGATGGCACGCAGCTCATCGATGATCGCGCCCTTGATCCGGCTGATGGCGTAGGTCTCGAACTTGATAGCGCGCTCGAGGTCGAACTTCTCGATCGCGTCGATCAGCCCGAAGATGCCGTAGGAGACCAGGTCGGCCTGCTCGATATTCGGCGGCAGGCCGACACCGACCCGGCCCGCGACGTATTTGACCAGCGGCGAGTAATGCAAGATGAGCCGCTCACGAAGACGACTTTCGCCGGAGCCTTTGAACTCACGCCAAAGCTCGCGTAGCGCAGCCTCGGCGTTCAGCTTCGCGGTGGCCGGGTCATCTTCAGGTGTAGCGGCTAGCACGCCGGAGCGCTCAGGCTCTGGGGTGCGCGCGGTCATAAGTAGCCCTCAGTCGCTCGACGGAAACGTGTGTATAGACCTGTGTCGTTGCGAGCGTAGCGTGACCAAGTATCTCCTGGACGGTTCTTAGGTCAGCGCCCCCCTCGAGAAGATGAGTTGCTGCGCTGTGCCGCAAGCCATGCGGTCCGAGGTCTGGCGCATCGACAACCTGCGCGACCCGGGCGTGCACCATCCGCCGGACCGCGCGCTGATCGAGGCGCCGCCCGCGCGAACCGAGGAAGATCGCCGGACCACTCTCGGCCGTGGCAAGGACCGGCCGCCCCGATCGTTGCCACCGCTCCAGAGCCTTAACCGCAGGGACGCCGACGGGAACCGTGCGTTGCTTGTTGCCCTTGCCGAGCACCCTGACGACGTGCCTGGCGTGGTCGATGTCGTCGATGTCGAGGCCGACGAGCTCACCCACCCGGATGCCCGTGGCATAGAGCAACTCGAGCACGGCGTCGTCGCGCAACTGCCGAGCCGCCTCGACGCGGCCCAGGTCGCTCGGCCGCTCCGACGGCTTGAGCAATGTCGCCGCCTGGGCCTGCGAGAGAACGCTCGGCAGCGTGCGGTGCGCCTTTGGTGTGGCGAGTTTGAGGCCGGGGTCGGCGGCGAGCCACCCACGCCTCGTGCAGAAAGCGGTGAAAACCCGGGCGGACGCAGCGTGCCTCGCGATCGTCGTCCGGGCCTTGCCGGTCGTCGTGAGCAAGGCCAGCCAGCTGCGCAACACGCCGATATCGAGGCCGCCGGGCACTTCCCGGCCCATCCGGGTCGCGTGGTCGACAAGGGCCCGGACGTCGGTCGCGTACGCCCGCACGGTGTGCTCGGACAGCCCGCGCTCGAGGCGCAGGTGCCGGACGAAGGCGTCGAAGGCGTCGACCGGCTTCCCGACCTCGACGACTTCGCTCCCGACCACCTCTGCACGCTTGCCTGATCGTCACCCCCGGTCAAGCACCCGGCACTCGACGCGCCGCCCGCGGGCCACCCGATTCGGGGTGGCCGCGCGGCCAGGCCGCCGAGCGCGCCAGTCGGGCGTTCGAGAAGAGTTTCCGCCCGGTGCTTGACGGGCCAGCCCCAATCGCTGTCTACTCGGTGTCGTAACATATATGTCACGACATATAAGGAGTGGGTCTTGAAGCCGATTAGCCGGGTCTCGGTCGTCAGCACCGGCACCGTCCAGATCCGCCCGCAGCACGTCGAGACCAACGGCACTCCGCTGTTGTGGTGGCTCAACACGTCTCGTGAGTGGACCGCTCCGCGCCCAATCAACGTGTACGTGATCGAACACGACAAGGGGCTCGTTCTGTTCGACACTGGCCAGGACCGACGCTCGGTCACCGATCCGCGGTACTTCCCTGGCGGTGTGGCCGGACACATCTACCGTCGACTCGCCAAGTTCGACATTCCTTCGAATGCGACCCTGACCGATCGACTCCGCGAGCAGGGTTACGACATCGCAGACGTGCGAGTAGCAATCCTCTCTCACCTGCATCAGGACCACATCGGCGGACTGCGGGAACTGCCTCGGTCGGCGCAGGTGTTGGTCAGCGCGACCGAGCTCGCCGAGGTCGACAAACGGTTCGCAGTTTTCGCCGGTCTGATGCGTGAGCACATCTACGTTCCCGGCGTGAACTTCACGGCTGTCAACCCGCAGGCCATGGAGGACTCCGCGACCGCGCCGTTCACTCTCGCCCACGATGTCATGAGGGACGGGTCACTGTTGCTTCTGCCTACGCCTGGGCATACGCCGGGTTCGATGTCGATGCTCCTGCGCAGTGAGGGGCTGCCGCCGATGTTGTTCGTCGGCGACGTCACCTACGACGTGCGGCTGCTGGCAGCCGACCGCATTCCCGGAGTCGGCGACGCGACCGGACTTCACGACACAACCCGGCGAGTCAACCGACTGGCCGCACGGTACCCGGGAGTGGTCCTTCTCGCGGCTCACGACCCAGCGGCCTACTCGCTCTTGACGACAGCGTTGCAGAAACCACACAGGAGACCCGCGTGAGAACAGCTGAGAAGCTTCGCTACCTCATACTCGCGGCACAACGAGAAGGCAACCGACAGCTGACAGCGTCTTTGTCCGAGCTAGGTGTCACGCCGGCGCAATCCGAGGCACTGCGCATCCTCGCCGATCACGCCCCGCTCGCTCTCGGAGAACTCGGCGACATGCTCGTGTGCGACACCGGCACGAGCCCGAGCCGAATAGTGGACCGACTTGTCGCCAACGGTCTGGTGCAAAAGACCACCAGCGCGCAAGACCGACGGCAAGTCAGGCTCACCCTCACGGCAGCAGGCCAAGACAAGGCCCAACACATCGCTGAAGTCGAAAGCCAGCTCTACGACGTACTCGATCAAGCTTCTGAGGGAACAGCTCTAGACGGCTTTCTCGCCTTCCTTCACGCGTTGACCCAACAATCACCGGCCGGTCGTGCACTAGACAATCGTCTGGCCGCGGAGGAGCACCGAAGAAATTGACCTGTGCCGTGCCAGAACCCGTAGCTGCGGTACGCGGGCTCTGAACCTGGCGATCCCAAGATCGTCGTCGTCGCGCCAGTCAAGGCCCGCGGGTGAGCCGCCAGCCTGTCTCGATCCGCTCGACGAAGCCGCGCGCGGCCAGGCCGCCGAGCGCCCGCAGCACCTGCTGCGGCGAAATGCCCGCGGCGACAGAGATGCTCGCGGGGCCGGCCGCCCGCCGCAGCGGCACCGACTCGAGCACCCGGCGGGAGATCTCGTCGAGCTCGTCGCGCGGATCGGCCGGGAGCGTGAGCTGCGGCGCGAGATCGGCGCCGAGCTGGCCGACGAGTTCGAGGACGTCGGCCGCGCCGGTGACGCACCTCACGTCGGGTTCTCGCAGCAACTGATTGGTGCCGTGCGACATGGTCGACGTGACCGGACCCGGCACCGACATCACGTGCCGGTCGAGCTCCCTGGCCCGGTTCGCGGTACTGAGAGCGCCGCTGCGGGCGGCCGCCTCGACGACGACCGTTCCGGCGGTCAGCGCGGCGATCACCCGGTTGCGCACCAGGAATCGGTGCCGCATCGGCGCGCAACCGGGAGGCCATTCGCTGAGCACAAGACCTTCCTGCGAGATCCGGTCGATCAGGGCGGTGTGGCCGCGCGGATACGCGATGTCGACACCGCACGCCAGCACCGCGATCGTCGATCCCGCAGCCGACAGCGCCCCTCTATGGGCGGCTCCGTCGATGCCGTACGCGCCGCCGGAGACGACGGTCCACTGCCGCTCGGCCAGCCCGAGCGCCATCTCGCTCGCGACGTATTCGCCATACGCGGTCGACGCCCGCGCGCCGACTATCGCCACCGAGCGGCGGCAGGCAGCAGCCAGGTCGAGCGGGCCCCGAAGCCAGAGGCCCAGCGGAACGCCCGCGTCGGTGCGACTGATGCGAACCAGATCGGCGAGCTGCTCCGGCCACTCGGCGTCCCCCGGAATGACGAAGCGAGCGCCGAGGGCGGCCCCGACGGCCAGGTCGCGGTCGGGTCTTGCCGCGTCGAGGCGGGCCCGAAGGTTCAGCAGCCCGCGATGTCGCAGGCCGCCGCCGCGCAGCTGCTGCACGGTCTCGACAGCCCCGAGCTCGGCGACGCGCCTGCCGAGCTCGACGTCGCCAGGCTCGGCGACCCGGCTGAGCAGCAGCCGCGCCACTCGCTCGCCGTCGATCTGCCCACTGCCAGCGGCCGCTTCGGCGTCTGAGGTCATGCGGCAACGCCGGTCCGCAGGTACAGCGCCTCGTCGACGTCGTCGGCCACCGGCCGGTCGCGGTCGGCCAGATCGGCCAGCGTCCAGGCGACTCGCAGCACCCGGTCGAGGCCGCGGGCCGACAACCGGCCGGCATCGAGGGCGCGCTCTGCAGCGACGAGTGCCGTTCTAGCCGGTGCCCATCGGTCGCGAAGCTCGCGACCCGGAATGTCGCTGTTGGTTCGCCACGGGCTTCCGGCCAGCCGATCAGCCGCGCGCAACCGTGCGACGAGCACCCGCTCGGCAACCGTGTGGGTGTGCTCGATGTGCCGGGAGTCGGCGAGCAACTCCGACCTGCTGACCGGGTCCATCCGGACCTGGAGGTCGACCCGGTCGAGCAGTGGACCGGACAGCCGGCTCAGGTAGCGACGCCGCGTCAATGGCGAACATGTGCACCCACTGGCCGCGTTGGACGTCGCGCAGCCGCACTGATTCGCCGCCATCACGAGGAGGAACCGAGCCGGATAGCGCGCCACGCCACCTGACCGCGCAATGGTCACGTGGCCGGCTTCGAGCGGTTGCCGCAAGGCGTCGAGCACGCCGGATGCGAACTCCGGGGCCTCGTCGCCTGAAACAAATTGCCCNNGAGAAACAACACGCCGTGGTGCGCGAGCGATGCGACCCCGGGTCGCGCCATGCCGCTGCCGCCGCCCACCAGCGCAGCGACCGATGTCGTGTGGTGCGGATCGCGAAACGGCGGCCGGACGATCAGTGGGCAATCGGCGGGCAGGACGCCGGCGATCGAGTGCACCGCTGTGACCTCGAGTGCGGCGGTTCGGTCAAGCGCCGGTAGCAGACCAGGCAATCGGGCAGCCAGCATTGTCTTGCCGGTACCGGGGTCGCCGAGCAGCAACATGTGGTGACCGCCGGCGGCCGCCACTTCGACCGCTCGCCGCCCCGACGGCTGCCCGAGCACATCGGCCAGATCAGGTTCGACCTCGAGGGTGCCAGCAGCCAGCGCGGTCGCGGGTAGGTTGACGTCAGGGTCGTCGTACGCGGCTGCCTCGGGTGCCCGCCCGGTGCGCAGCGCACACAGCAGTTCACGCAACGAGTCGACCGCCCACACCTGCAACCCTGGGACGAGTTCGGCCTCGGCCGCGTTGGGCCGCGGAACCACCACCGTGCCAAAGCCGGCAGCGCAGGCTGCCATCGCCGCCGGCAGCACCCCGCGAATCGGGCGCACCCGGCCGTCGAGACCCAGTTCGCCGAACAGCACGATCCCCTCGAGCGCCTGCCGCGGCAACACGCCCGCCGCCGACAGCACCGACACGGCCATCGAAAGATCGAACCCGCTGCCCTGCTTCNNCGACAACCCGAGGGTGATGCGTCGCTGCGGCCACGCCTCGCCGGAGTTCAGCAGCGCCGCCCGCACCCGGTCGCGGGACTCGGAGAGCGCAGCGTCAGGCAAGCCGATGATCGTCAGCCCGGGTAGCCCAGGCGCAAGATCGGCCTCGACCTCGACTACCGTGCCCTGCACGCCCGCAAGGGCGACCGACCAGGCGCGCGCGAGGGCCATCAGAACGCCCCGCGCAGATGCTCGACCGACGTCGCACCGGACATCGGCCGCAACACGGAGACCACGTCGAACCGCACCTCTGGATAGCGCACGCCGTCACCGACGCCGCCTGCTTCGGCTCGTCGGGCAGCGAGCCACCGACTCGCCAGCCGGCGCAACCGGGCGGCCTTCGCGGGAGTCACGGCGTCAAGCGGCGTGCCGAACCCGACGCCCCGCCGCGTCTTGACCTCGCAAATCACCAGCACGTCGCCGTCGAGCGCGACGATGTCGACCTCGCCCTCGTTGCAACGCCAGTTTCGGGCGACGACGGTCAGACCGGCCGCGATCAGATGACGCACGGCGACCTCCTCGCCGAACCGGCCGAGCGCGCCGCGCGCAGCCGCGCCGACCGCAACTACGGGTGACGTGTCGCCCACCCCAACCACCTCCGGCACTCACTGTCGAACCGGACATGGCACGGCCGGGCCTGCCCACACGATCGTGTGGATAGGCCCGGCCGTCGACCGCGCTGTGGAGAACTACGGACGCGCCTCGAACACCAGGTTGAACGGCGTCTCGGTCGCCCGACGGAAGCGAGTGAAGCCGGCGTCGGTCACAACGCGACGGATCGCTGCCTCGCCCGCCTGCGCGCCCAACGCGAAGCCGCCCGGCTGCGACAGCGCGTTCGGCACGCAAAGAAACGTGGAGAAGTTGTAGTAGATGCGCCCGACCGGGTTCAGGTTTCCGGCCAGGTCGTCCGCCGCAGCGGGCTCGACGATCAGCCACGTGCCGTCGCTGGCCAGGGACTGCCGGATGTGGCGCGCGGCGCCCGCCGGGTCACCCATGTCGTGCAGGCAGTCGAACGTCGAGACGAGGTCGTACCCCCGGCCGCTGAACGTCTGCGCCGAGGCGACCTCGAACGAGACCCGGTCAGCGACACCCGCGTCGGCCGCGCGCTTGCGGGCGAGTTCGATCGAACCCTCGTGGTAGTCCGACCCGACGAACTCCGAGTCCGGATACGCCTGCGCGAGCAGGACAGTCGACGCGCCGAGACCACAGCCGACGTCAGCGACTCGAGCACCTGCCCGCAACTTCGCGTCGACGCCGTCGAGCGCCGGGATCCAGCTCGGCACGAGGTTGGCGATGTATCCGGGCCGGAAGAACTGCTCGCAGCCGACGAAGACGTCCTGGTCGTGCTCGTGCCAGCCGATGCCGGCACCAGTCTTGAACGCATCGACGAGCCGGTCCTCGCTCTTCAGAGATCCCAGCGCGAGCACGAAGGCGCCAGGCATGTAGATCCCGCCGTCGGGGTTCGCGAGGGCGAACACCTGCTCCTCGGTCATCGAGTACGTCTCCGTCGCCGGGTCGACCTCGATGTAGCCGCCAGCTGCCTGGCCGCGCAGCCATTCTGCGATGTAGCGGGGGTCCGTGTCCGTCCGCCGCGCCAGCTCCTCCGGCGTCGCCGGGCCCTCTGCCAGCGCCTGGTACAGGCCGAGGCGGTGACCCACCACGACATTGCCGGCCGCGACCGTCGCGCCCAGGTCGCCGGCGAACCGGCCGACGAACTCGTTCAGCTTGTCCATGTCCAGTGCCATGACTTCTCCTTGTTCGGTGTCCCCCTGTTTGGGTTGCGGGCAGCCTGCAACCCAGCCCTTGCGGTGGCGTTGCAACAGCTCTGCAATGAGTCGAAGACAGGATTCGGCCCGGAGACGACCGCAGACCTCAAAGACGGGGAGGGATCGCAATGCGCGCGCTGCAGCCGAACGTCCAAGGCCACGTCGAACGCGACGGCGTCAAGATCGGGTACGAGGTCTTCGGCGACGGGTCCCCCACGATCCTGCTGTTTCCGAGCTGGTCGATCGTCCACTCGCGTCGATGGAAGGCCCTGGTCCCGTTCCTGGCCCGGAAGTACCGGGTGATCACCTACGACGGTCCCGGCAATGGCCGAAGTGACCGCCCGACCGACGCTGCGGCGTACAGCACGAAAGCCATCGCGGACGACGCGGTGCTGGTGCTCGACGCCACCTCAACCGACAGCGTGGTCGGTGTAGGGCTGTCGAAGGGGGCAGCCTTCCTGCTCGAGCTCGGCGCCGCTCATCCCGAGCGCCTCATCGGTGCGGTCTTCGTCGCGCCGGCAGTAGGACTGGGCGACCCACAGCCCGACCGCCCGAGCTACAGCTTCGACGACGAGCTCGACACCGACGAGGGCTGGGCCAAGTTCAACGCGCCGTACTGGCGGCGCAACTGGCCAAGATTCGCGGCCTTCTTCATGTCGCAGCTGGCGTCCGAACCGCACTCGACGAAGCAGATCGAGGACTGTGTTGGCTGGGCACTAGAGACCACGCCCGAGGCGATGATCGCGTCAACACTTGCACCGTTTCTCGAGACAGGCGCAACCGAGCTCGCCGCCCGCATCACGTGTCCCAGCCTCGTGATCCACGGCACCGACGACCACATCATCGACGTGAGTGCCGGCAAGAAGTTGGCCGGGCTGCTTGGTTGTGAGCTCGCCTTGTTCGAGGACTCGGGGCACGTGCCCGACGCGCGCGACCCGGTGCGGTTCAACCTGCTTCTTCGCGACTTCGTCGAGCGGATTCGGCCGCCTGCGAAAGCGCAGGCAACGACCTGGACCCGCGCGCGATCACGAAAGCCGCGCGCGCTGTACCTCTCGTCACCGATCGGGCTTGGACATGCACTGCGCGACGTCGCGATCGCCTCGCAGCTGCGCGAACTGCATCCCGGTCTCGAAGTCGACTGGCTTGCGGAGCACCCCGTGACGACGGTGCTTTCGGCACGCGGCGAACGGGTGCACCCGGCGTCGTCCTGGCTCGTCAGTGAGTCGGCACACATCGAGGGCGAATCGGCCGAGCACGACCTGCATTGCTTCCAAGCGTTTCGGACCATGGACGAGATCCTGGTCGCGAACTTCCACGTCCTGCACGACGTCCTCGAAGAACGTGACTACGACCTCGTCGTCGGTGACGAGGCATGGGACGCCGACTTCTTCTGGCACGAGAACCCTGAATTGAAGCGGACCGCGTTCGCCTGGCTCACCGACTTCGTCGGCTGGCTACCGATGCCAGCCGGTGGCGAGCGCGAAGCGTTCCTCACCGCCGACTACAACGCGGAGATGATCGAGCAGGTCGAGCGCTACCCGCGTATTCGCGACCGTGCGATCTTCGTCGGGAATCCCGATGACGTCGTACCTCACGATTTCGGGCCGGGACTGCCGTCGATTCGCGAATGGACGGAAGGGCACTATGACTTCTCCGGTTACGTCACGGGCTTCGACCCGACACCGTTGGCTGATCGCGCTGCGCTGCGCGAAGAACTCGGCTACCTCCCCGACGAATCGGTCTGCATCGTGACTGTCGGCGGCTCCGGGGTTGGTAGCGCACTCCTAAGACGGGTCATTGCCGCCTTCCCGCTCGCGCAGTCGCTTGTCCCGGGGTTGCGCATGGTCGTGGTCGCCGGGCCGCGCATCGATCCGCAGTCATTGCCATCGCACCCTGGGCTCGAGGTGCGCGCCTACGTCGACCAGCTCTACCGGCACCTCGCGGCGTGCGATCTCGCGGTGGTGCAGGGCGGGCTCACGACCTGCATGGAACTCACAGCACTACGGCGCCCGTTCCTGTATTTCCCGCTACGCAACCACTTCGAGCAGAACTACCACGTCCGGCACCGGCTCGAGCGCTACGGCGCCGGCCGGTGCATGGACTATGGCGACACCGACGCCGAGACACTTGCGGCCGCCATCGCAAAGGAGATCGGCAACGACGTCGACTACCGGCCGGTCGAGACGGACGGTGCGGCCCGAGCGGCAGCCCGGATCGCGAGCCTTCTCTAGCGCGCGCCGTCAGTGCGCCTTGAGGACGCCGACAGCTTCGGCGGCGGCGAGATCGATCTGCCTGCGCAGCCCGTGTTCAGCGGCGACCGCCCCGGCTCTGCTGAACAGCTCGGCTGCCTCGGCGTGTGCACCGAGCGCTGCCGCGGCGCGGCCGTCGACCAACAGCGCGTCCGTCAGCTGAACGACCCAGGGCACCCGGGTGACGGCAACGATCAACGGCGCAAGGGCCGCCCGGGCCCGAGCCGGCTCGCCCGCGTTCAGCCAGGCACGAGCCACCGCCAGGTAGGCGTCGCTGCCCCAGATCCAGGCCGCACCGGCTGGCGTCGAAATGCTGTGCAACAGCGCGTCGGCCTGATCGAGCGTCTGCCGCGAACCCGTTGCCTCAGCGAGCGGCGCGAGACTGCGCAGCAGATAGGCCTCCGCGCCGTCGCGATCGGCAAGTGTCCGGGCTTCTTCGAGCAACCCAATCGCCTCGTCGCGCTCGCCGAGCTCGAGCAGTGTCGTGGCCAGCATCGTGTTGGCCGTCACCCGCCACCACGGATGCCCTACTCCTGCCGACTCAACTGCGCGTCGCCCGAACTTGAGCGCCTGCGCGAGATCACCGCGCATGCGGTGCACCCACGCCACGTGGGCGTCGTACCACGCGTAGTAGATCGTGTAGCCGACCTCACGGTTGATGCTCGCCGCGGTCTCGATCCGAGCCAATGCGTCGTCCCACTGAGCGGCCGCGACGAACGGAAACGCGGATTCGAACACCGTCCAGTGCAGACGGAACCTGTCGTCCTGCCGTCGCAACAACGGCTCGAGCTCAGCGATGACACGCGCCAGTTCGGCGATCTCACCGAGGTAGGCGTGACCCGTCTTGAGGCCGTCGAGCGCGGCTGCGAGAACGACCTCGTCGTGCACGGTCCTCGCGATGGCCACCGCCCGGCGGCCATGCTCGACACTTTCGTTGAAGCAGAGCCGGTTTGCAGCGATCACTGCCATCCGCGCCAACAGGTCGACCTCCATCGCGCGGTCGCCGAGTGCCTCGGCGAGACCCAACCCCCGCTCGAGATAGCCGACGGCTTGCGCCACCGACAACCCGAGCGCGACGGGAACATCGCCGGCGAGCTGCCTCAGCGCAATCATCTCCACCCGTTGGTCACCTACCTCGCGCGCCAACGCAACCGCGGTCTGGAGGTCTGCGAGCGCGAGTTCGTACTCCGAACGAGCCTCCCGCGCTCGACCCCGCAGCACATGACCTCGAGCTGTCACCTCAACGTTCGAAACCCGAGACGCCGCGTCGATCGCGCGTGACACGAGCGCGACGGCGTCCGCGGCGGCATAACGGCGAAGTGCATCTTCGCTGGCGAGCAACCAGGCGCGAGCGGCTCGGGCCCAGTCACCAGCAGCCGCAGCGTGAACAGCCATCGCCTCGGGTTGATCCGTCATCAGGTCAACGGCCTGCCGGTGCCAGGCGAGCCGCACCGGCAGCGGAGTCGAGTCGTAGAGCACCTCACGAACCAGATCGTTCGCGAACTCGTACTCGCGATCGGCGACCAGCAGCAGCCCGCCAGCGAACGCACGCTGACAGCGGTCGAGCACGGCCGGCATCGAGATGTCCAGCATCGCCACGAGGTCGGCAACGTCGAGTGCGGCGCCGAGCACCGCCGCGGCGCGTAGCGCGGTTTCGACGTCGGGACCGACGCGGGCAACCCGCTCGAGGACCGCCGCCTGCAGCGACGGTGGAACGCCCTCTCCCCCTGACTCGAGTGCGGCGAGCGTCTCGATGACGAACAGCGTGTGACCCCTGGTCTGCTGCAGGATGTGATCGACCAAGTGCGCCTGGCCGCACGATGCGGCAAGGTCTGCGACGGCGTCAGGCGACAACGCTCCGACTTCGATGACCTGCGCACCCTCGGCAAGCGCCGCCACGCTTTCGCGTCCTTCTTCCCGGCGAATCGTCGCGAGGATCAAGACGCGCGACGTCGACAACTGCCGCGACAGGTAGTGCAACAGCTCAACGGTGGCTCGGCCGGCATTGTGCAAGTCGTCGAGCACGAGGAGCACCGGACTGCGGGCAGCCAGTCTGCCGATGACCTCGGTGATCGCATCGAACGACCTGCGTCGCTCGATCTCGACAGCACCACGCACCAGCGGCTCGGGATGCAGCACCGGGATGAACGCGGGCACCAGCGCGGCGAGCGCGGCTGCGTGATCGCCCACAACCTTTCGCAGCTCGGACGGCGCGAGCCTGGCGAGTGCCGGACTGACAGCTTCGACGACTGGCTGCAGGAACAGCGCCCGTTCGGTCTCGTAACACCGCGAATGCAGCACCGTGCCGCCGGTAGACGCCGCGGCAGCGACCATTTCGGCGGCCAGCCGAGTCTTGCCGATACCTGCCTCACCGACCAACAGCACGAGACCGAGTCGTCCCGCGCTCGCCGCCGTCCAGGCATCGTGCAGGCGCGCGAGCTCGGCTTCGCGCCCGACGACGCGGGTACCGCCGGCGCCGATCGGCATTGATACGATCGCGCTCGGCGGAACCGGCGGAGTCTGCTGCTGCTCGCGAAGAATGGCCACGTAAAGGTCGCGGGTGGCCGGTGACGGTTCGACACCGAGCTCGTTGTCGAGCAGCTCACGCAACCGAGTGAACGCCCCGATCGCACGAGCCGGCTCATCGCTCGCCTGATAGATGGTCATCAGCAACCGGCAGACCGCCTCGTCCCACGGGTCGTCCGCTGCGGCGGCCTCGGCGAAAGCGCGGGCCGCCGCCAGGTCGCCGGCGTGCAGGCCTGCCGTAGCGCCCGCCTGTCGCGCTCTCGCCAAGAGCGCGCGACGCGCCGCTTCGGCGTCGTCCGCCCATGGTGCGTCGGGTTCGTCGTCGAGGATGCGGCCCCGCGACAAGATGTCGACCGCGCGACTGGCGGCCGAGAGCCCTACGCCGGGCTGCGAAAGGCCGATGCGGCGCTCGGCTTCGACGACGAGGTCGAGCCCCTCATCGAGATCGACAACTGCCACTGGAGCCGATGCCAGTCGGTACCCGCCGCGGCCGCCCGTGATCGCGTCAGCGCCGAGCGCCTTCCGCAGCCGACTCACCAGGGTCGCCACGTTCTCGCCCGGCTGGGCGGGCGGCTCGACCGGCCAGAGGATCTCGATGATCCGCTCGGTCGTGACGACGTGGTCGCGCTCGACCGCAAGCAGCTTGAGCAGCACTCGCGCCTTGCGGTTGCCGAGCTGCGCAATGTCGAGGGGACTGCCGCCGCGCGCGACGGCGAATGGGCCGGCGAGATCGAATCGCAGCCCTAGTCCGTCGATAGCGCCGAGCGCTGACATGTGACCTCCGGCGGATGCGACCGGCTCAGGTCTCGGGCACCTGAAGCTCGCTCTTCGCGAGCTCCTCGACGTTGACGTCCTTGAACGTGACGACCTTGACGTTCTTCACGAAGCGCGCGGGCCGGTACATGTCCCAGACCCAGGCGTCGGACATGCTCACTTCGAAGAACACCTCACCGCCCGCGTTGCGAATGTCGAGTACGTATTCGTTCGTGAGGTAGAACCGGCGTTCGGTCTCGATGACGAACTTGAAGAGACCGACGACGTCGCGGTACTCGCGATAGAGCTGGAGCTCCATATCGGTTTCATAATTTTCGAGATCTTCCGCGCTCATCGGAGCTCTGCTACCTGGAAAGCGCTCGCCGCGCGTCGAAGTGCCACGCTCCCATTGTCGCCCAGATCGGCGAACTGATCGCCGTCGGAGTCCAGCCGATCGCGATCGAGCTGGTCGGGGATGACGATCCGCAGCTCGGTCAGCCCGGCCCGCCCGTCGGCGTCCGCCCGCCTGACGTTGATGAACGACTTGCGGTGCTGCGCGCAGGGTCCGTGCTCAGCTAGCGCGACCTGGTGCTCCCTCGTGATGTAGCCCTTGTGGCCGTCGAACCCGAACAGCGGGAAGTCGTCGTGCATGGCGACCATGATCCGGTCCCGGGTCACCTTGGCGATCACCGAGGCCGCCGCGATGCAGGCCGCGACCTGATCGCCCTTCCACACCGCGAGCCCCGGCGCCCCGACGCCGGCCACCGGAAAGCCATCGGTCAGGACATACGCAGGCCGGACGCCGAGACCGAAGACCGCCCGTCGCATGCCCTCGATATTGGCCTTGTGCAGACCGATCCGGTCGACCTCGGAGGCAGGGATCACGACCGCCGTCCAGGCCAACGCCCGCGTCACGACGTGCGCGTACACGCGCTCACGCGCCGCCGGAGTCAGCATCTTGGAGTCGGCCAGGCCGGGAACCTGGCCGCGGCGCCCGGCTGCCAGCACCACCGCGCCGACCACGAGCGGGCCTGCGCACGCCCCGCGACCGGCCTCGTCGGCACCCGCAACCGGCTCGAGACCGGCCTTGGCGAGGCCGCGCTCGTAGGCGTAGAGGTTCCCCATCGGAGGCACTCTACGTCGCGCGCGACCGCAATCGACGCCGACGCCTGCGCCGGCCGAGAGCGAGGGGGGCGACCGCCGCCAACCCGATCGCCGTCGGCAGGGCGGACGCTGTCGTGTTCGACAAGCCGTGGTAGGAGCCCGGTATCGACAGACCTCGCCAGTGCGAGACCGGCCAGACGACCACGAACGCACGCCCGACGACCTTCTTGATGGGGATGGTCCCGCCGCCCGGGTTGCCGGTGTGCGAACGGGAGTCGGCCGAGTTGTCCCGGTGATCGCCCTCGACCCACAGCTGTCCGGGCGGCACGGTGATGTCGAACGGAATGCCGGCGTTCACCTGCGTTGTCGTCGCATGCGGATCGGGCTCGGCGCCCGACGACAGGTAATTCTCGGCGAGTGCATCGCCGTTGACCTTGATCCGGCCCTGCGCGTCACAACAGGTGACATGGTCGCCCGGCACGCCGATCACGCGCTTGATGAAGTCGGTGTCGCCGGTGGGCGCGAAGCCGAGGTAGCCGCCGACCTTCTGTAGTTCCCTGAGCACCGGATTGTGCGGCCGCGAGATGCTGCCTTCGGGCGTCCACGAGTCGACGCCGCTGAATACCACGATCTGGCCGCGCTGGACGTGCCCAACCTTGTACGAGAGCCGGTTCACGAGCACCCGGTCGCCGACGTGCAGGGTGTTCTCCATCGAGCCGGACGGGATGAAGAACGCCTGGAACAAGAAACTGTGGACGCCGACCGCGATGACCGCCGCGATCGACAGCAGGATGACGGCCTCGAGCCAAAACGGTCGGGGCGGCTTGCGCTTCTTCGGTGTCTGCGACGACTCGGGGCCGGACTTGCCGGGCTTGGTCCGGCGGTGACTCCCGCCGCTCGGGCGGCTACCGCTGGAACGTGAGTCGGCCGTTGCGCTGGGCTCGACAGCTTGTTCAGCATCGCCTGCCGGCTCCGGCGCCAGCAACTCGGAGATCTCGCCAGGAGACGCGGAATTTGCCCCGGCCGCGGCGGCGTGGTTTGGCACCGCTAGGACCTCGGGCGGATACAGGTCGCTCGCTACCGGCTCGTCGACCACGGACTCGTATCGGCTCTCTCTGCTGTCGCGCCGGAACGCGTCAGCGCGCGGGCGTGGCTTCGCGCTTCTCGCGGATCTTGGCTTTCTTGCCGCGCAATTCGCGCAGGTAGTAGAGCTTCGCGCGACGCACGTCACCGCGGGTCACGATCTCGATCTTCTCGATCACCGGCGTGTGTACCGGGAACGTGCGCTCGACGCCGACGCCGAAGCTCACCTTGCGGACCGTGAACGTCTCGCGGACACCGTTGCCCTGGCGACGGATGACGACGCCCTGGAATACCTGGACGCGCGAGCGGGTGCCCTCGACGACGCGGACGTGCACCTTGAGCGTGTCGCCGGGGCGGAACGCAGGGACGTCCGAACGCAGGGAGGCGGCGTCGAGTGAGTCGAGGGTGTGCATGGCGATGTCGTCCTGCCTGATGAGGGGCCGGTCAGAGGTGTACGAGCCCGCCGAGCCGGCCGCGACCGAACACGATCGCGAAGAGCCTCCAGCGGACAGCCGCTCTAGTCTGCCACAGGTCCCTGAACTGACCGAATCGCCTCGTGAATCACCGCGCGGTCGGCGTCCGAGAGGTCGGCCTGTTCGAGCATTGCCAGCAGATCGGGACGCCGATCAGCCGTGCGGGCAAGCGCCTGCTCCCGTCGCCAGCGCGCGATTTCGCCGTGGTTACCCGACATGAGAACCGGTGGTACCTCGAGACCACGCCAGCTCGGCGGCTTCGTGTAGGCCGGGCCCTCGAGCAGCCCGGCCACGTGTGACTCGTCGACCAGCGACTCGGCGTTGCCGACCACTCCGGGCAACAGCCGGACGACCGCTTCCAGGACGACCAGAGCAGCCGCCTCTCCCCCGCCCAGCACGTAGTCACCGATCGACAACTCCTCGACCCGCATCCGCCGCCGGGCGTCGTCGACCACCCGGTAGTCGATGCCTTCGTACCGGCCGCAGGCGAAGACGAGCCAGGGTTCCCGTGCAAATGCCGCCGCCCGCAGCTGGGTGAACGGCACCCCAGCCGGCGTGGGCACGACCAGCAGCGGCCGCTCGTCGGCGTCCGGACTGCCCTCGTCGGGCAGCAGTGCGTCAAGCGCCGCGCCCCACGGCTCGGGGCGCATCACCATCCCGGGACCGCCGCCGTAGGGCGTGTCGTCGACCGTGCGATGGACGTCGTGCGTGAACGCCCGCAGATCATGCACGCGGACGTCGAGCAGGCCGCGCTCCCGGGCCTTGCCGACGAGCGAGAGCGTCAGCGGCGACAGGTAGTCGGGGAAAATCGTGACGACGTCGACGCGCATGGATCAGCTCGGCTCGGCGTCGGCCGCGACCTCGGCCGCGTCGGGATCGAGCAGCCCAGGCCGCGGCTCGATCGTGACGGTTCGCGCATCGAGGTCGACGTCAGGGACAAGCGCGGCCACGAACGGAACCAGTACCTCGATTCCGTCGGTGCGCTTGATCGCTAGTACGTCCTGGCCCGGCAGGTGCAACACGTCGGACACTGCACCCACCTCGTGGCCGGCGGAGGTCAACGCGCGCAGGCCGATCAAATGATGGTCGTAGAACTCGTCAGGATCGTCCGTGCGCTCGTCGTCGTCGACGTCGATCACCAGAATCGTGCCGCGCAGCGCCTCTGCCTGGGTCCGGTCGTGTGAGTCGGCGAACCTCACGAGGAGCCGGCCCGAGTGCCAACGCGAGGTGACGACCGTCAACGGCCCGCGCTCGGGCGGATCGGTCGCAATCGTCGTCCCTGCTGCGAATCTGCGATCGGGATCGTCAGTGCGGACCTCGACACCGACATCACCCTGGACGCCGTGTGCCCGGCCGATCTTGCCGATGACGAGTTGCACGGCCGCTGGTCAGCGGCCGCCGTCGACGTCGACGAGATCGACCCGCACAGCCGAGCCGCCAAGAGCGGACATCACGGTTCGCAGGGCCTTCGCGGTGCGGCCCATCCGGCCGATGACCTTGCCAAGGTCTTCGGGATGCACGCGCACCTCGAGGACCTTGCCGCGGCGTTGGTCACGCGCGCGCACCTCAACGTCGTCGGGGTGCTGCACGATCCCCTTGACCAGGTGTTCGAGCGCCTCTTCGAGGACCTCGGTGTCAGCGGTCGGCACGTCGAGAACCCTCAGGCCTGTGGTTCGTCTGCGGCGTCAGCCGGGCCTACGGCCGGGGTTTCGGTGGCCGCTGCTTCGGCCTGCGTCTCGGTGGCCGCTGCGTCGACCGCTGGCTCGGTCGCTACCGGCTCGGTCGCTACCGGCTGGATCGCTGCCGGCTCGGTCGCTGCTTCGGCCGGCGTCTCAGTGGCGGTTGTGCTCACCGCGTCGGCAACCACAACGGCGGGAGCCTCATCGGCCACCTTGGCCGGCGCCCTCTTGGCCCGCGGGGTGGTCGCGGCAGTGGTGGGCTCGCCGGAACCTTCCTTGGCGGCGGCCTCGAAGGCGACCCGCTTGTCGGCCTTGACGGCGGCGACCAACATCGGCGGCGGCGCGGGCAGGCCCTTGAACTTCTGCCAGTCGCCACTGACCTTGAAGATCGCGGTGACAGCCTCAGTCGGCTGGGCGCCGACGCTGAGCCAGTACGCCGCGCGCTCGCCGTTGACCTCGATGAACGACGGATCCTGCTTCGGGTGGTACTTGCCGATCTCCTCGATCGCCCGGCCATCGCGCTTGGTGCGCGAGTCGGCGACGACGATCCGGTAGTACGGCGCGCGCATCTTGCCAAGGCGCATGAGCTTGATCTTGACTGCCACGGGACTCGGGTACTCCAGCTCTTCAACAGGGTGAGTCGGCGCTCGACGTGGTGGGGAACCGGTCGCGACGTCTCGGGGACACGACTGGCACGGGGTAGAGGGCCCGGCCGGACGGTGTACGACCGGCCATTCTGCCAGACGGACCTCCCTCGACGCACATCGGCGAGGTTTCGACGTCCCGCCCAACAGACAACCAGGCTGGTGGGCAACCCCCACACGCGAGAGCGTGTCCTTAGGTGCATGACCGCAATGCGGACAGGAGCGAGCCGGTGAATCGCGCCGACGAGGACGACTTCAGGTCGTTCGTCGCCGCGCGGTCCCCATCCTTGCTGTGGTTTGCCCACTTACTCACGGGCGATCGCTACGCGGCCGAAGACATCGTCCAGACCGCGCTCGCCAAGACGGCAGCAGGCTGGTCGCGGGTACGGCGCAAGGACAACCCGGAAGGGTACGTGCGCCGCGCGATCGTGAACACGCACCTGAACGCGGTGCGCCGCCGGCCATGGCGAGAGCAACCGCGAGAACACATTCCCGAGGACGTCGACTCCCGCAGTCGTGAACACGAACTCGATGACCGCGACTCCATGTGGCACGCGCTCGCGGGGTTGCCGCCACGACAGCGCGCGGTCCTGGTCCTGCGCTACTACGAAGATCTTTCAGAGTCCGACATCGCCGACGTGCTCGGCTGCAGTCGCGGCACTGTCAAGAGCCAGGCCGCGAAGGGGCTGCTGCATCTTCGCCGGATCGTGCAGAAGGAGGACGCGTCAACATGACGGACGTCGAGAAGTTGCTGCGAGACACGTTGGCGGATCCGCGTCACCGGCTCGAGCCACTACCCGGAATGTACGAGGGCGTGCGCGAGCGGGCGCGCCACCGACAGCAGCGGATCGTCCAGCTTGCCAGCGCGGTGACAGTCGTCGTCGTCATCGCCGGCGTCGCGACTGCCGTCCGCCTGAGCACCAACTCACCGCGAGAAGCACAGCCCACCGCATCCCTGTCGGCATCACCGCCCGCCCACGCGCAGTTCAATCGCGTCGATATCGGCGCGGGAAGCACGGGCTTCCTGTCGGTCACGCCGTACGTGATCTTCCTTGCGCAGACGCATCCCAACGGGCTCATCGCCGTCTCGCCGTCCGACTTGTCGATCGCGAAGCAGATCGCGACCCCCGACGCCGTCGATGGCACGGCTGTCGACCGCGTAGCGGGCCTGGTGTGGACCTGGTCGTCAACACAACCGGCCGACGCATCGGGCGACTCCGCTGCAGACTCGACGAGCATTCACGCGTACCAGACATCGACGTTCGCGATGGATGGTGCCGTGACCCTGCCTGCCTACACATTTTCGGCGGTCGCGTTGGACGGCAAACTCTGGCTCGCAACGTCCGGCGGCCTCTATGTCGTCGGTACGGGCTCCGACGGAACGAAGTCGGCAACCAAAGTAGTCGACGGTTCAGTCTCCTCAGTCGCCGCTGACGCTCCTCGCCATCGCATTCTGTTCGGCGTTTTCGTGGAGACGCCGACAGCCAGTAGCACCACCACCGACAGCAACACCATAGGCATCGTCGCCGTGCATGCGGTCGACGCGGCTAACCATCACGTCACGACGGTCGGTACGCCACTGCCGGTCGGCAAAGAGTCGATCGCCGTCGTCGACGGACAGGTCTGGGTAGCCGGCTTCGGCTCCGACTCGCTGTTGATCCACCTCGACGCGAAGACCCTGCGGCCCATCGGAGCCGGAGCAAGCGGCCTCGGCAAGCTCGACCTCGGGCCCGGAGCCATCGTGTGGCCCGGTGAGTCCGTGGTGTGGGTGCGCGCTGGCGGCAGTGAGGCGTTGTCGTGCTTCGACCCGAAGACCGGCGCGGTGCTTGAGCAATGGGACACGGTCCAAGGACCCGTAGCTTCGGTGGTCGGTCGCGCGTACGCGGCCAGCGACGGCTCGCTCGAGCAGCTGAGCCTGGCTGGCGGCTGCAAAGGGTAAGACCCGCTTCGGTGAAGCGTGCTACCAAACGACAGTTCCGCGGACGACGATGTGTCGGGGATTTCTCAAGGCGCTCAAGTCTTCTCGCGGGTCGTCGTCGTACACCACGAAGTCGGCTGGTGCGCCTTCGACGATCGCCGGCAGTCCCAACCATTCCCGCGCCTTCCACGAGCCGGCGCCGAGCACCTCGAGATTCGTGAGGCCGATTTCGTGCAACGCGAGCATCTCGTCAACCACGAGTCCGTGCGGCAGCTGCCCGCCCGCATCGGTGCCGACGTAGATCGGGACGCCGGCATCGTGCGCGTTCCGGATCCGGGTTGCGCCGCTGCGCTTGAGCCTGCGCATGCGGTCGGCGTACACCGGATATCTCGTTGCCTGGTCGGCGTACTTCTCGAAGTTCACGATGTTCACGAGCGTAGGCACGACGGCGATACCGCGCGCGGCGACGTCGGCAATCAGGTCGTCAGTCAGTCCCGTGCCGTGCTCGATCGAGTCGACGCCCGCTGCGATCAGATCGGGTAGGGCTTCTTCACCGAACACGTGGACGCCGACCCGCGCGCCCGCCTCGTGTGCGCGGGCGACCGCGTCGGCAAGCACGTCTGCCGGCCAGCACGGCGCCAGGTCACCGAGGTCGCGGTCGATCCAGTCGCCGACGAGCTTCACCCACGGGCTCCCATGTCCTCCCGGCCGCACCGCCTGGGCGGCGGCCGCGGCTGCTAGCTCGGTAGGCTCGAGTTCGATGCCGCAGCCACGCAGGTAACGACGAGTGCGGGCCAGGTGGCGGCCGGCATGCACGATGCGGGGCAGGTCGGGTTCGTCGTCGAGGGCGTAGTGCGTTTCGGGCACACCCGCGTCACGCAACAACAACGCGCCGACATCGCGATCGGTAATGGCCTGCGTCCGCGCGACGTCGATCGGAACGCCGCCCCCGGGAGCAAGTCCGACGTGGCAGTGCGCATCGACAAGTCCGGGCAATACGAAACCGCGATCGGCGACCACGTCGGCACCGTCGATGTCGGCCAAGGACGACGAGTCGAACGTGACGCGCCCGTCGACGACGAAGAACTCGCGCCACTCGCCGTCCGGGAGCACGACGGCACGGACAGCCAGCGCGCGCGCCGTCACTGTCATCGAGGACGTGGACCGGCGGGGCCGGTATTGCCCGGCTGGCCGCCGCCGGGCGGGAACCGCAACTTCGACAGGTCGGGCATCTTCATGCCGGGAGGCAGCTGACCAGGCAGGCCGAGGCCGCCAAGGCCTTCTGCGCCGCCGGGCAGCCCACGGCCGGTGCCGGGCGGAAGCGCCGCGGGTGATCCACCCGGTCGGCCGCCGGGGCGGCCGCCCTTGCCCTTCTTGCCCTTCTTGGTCGACTTCATCGCGCGCTTCATACCCGGCAGGCCCATTCCAGCCATCTGCTTCATCATCTTGCGGGCCTCGAAGAACCTGTCGACGAGGTTGTTGACCTCGGCGACGGACACACCCGATCCGTTGGCGATGCGAACGCGGCGCGAACCGTTGATGATCTTCGGGTCGTCGCGTTCGAGAGGTGTCATGGAACGGATGATGGCCGCAATGCGGTCGACGTCCTTGTCGTCGACCTGCGCAATCTGCTCTTTCATCTGACCCATGCCAGGCAGCATGCCGAGCAGGTTGCCGATCGGGCCCATCTTGCGGATCGCCATCATCTGCTCGAGAAAGTCCTCGAGGGTCAGCTCGCCTTCGGCGAGCTTGCGCGCGGTGTCCTCGGCCTGCTCGGCGTCGAAGGCGCCCTGGGTCTGCTCGATGAGCGTCAAGATGTCGCCCATGCCAAGGATGCGCGACGCCATCCGCTCGGGGTGGAAGACGTCGAAATCCTCGAGCTTCTCGCCCGTGCTGGCGAACATGATCTGCCGACCGGTCACCGAGGCGACCGAGAGCGCGGCGCCACCACGCGCGTCACCATCGAGCTTCGTCAGCACTACGCCGTCGAAACCCACGCCGTCGAGGAATGCCTGCGCGGTGTTGACGGCGTCCTGGCCGACCATCGCATCGACGACGAACAGGATCTCGTTCGGCCCGACGGCATCGCGGATGTCGGCCGCCTGCTGCATCATTTCGGCGTCGACGCCGGTCCGTCCGGCCGTGTCGACGAGCACGATGTCGTGATTTTGCCGCCGGGCATGCTCGATCGCGGCCCGCGCGACGACGACCGGATCGCCGACGCCACTGCCGGGCTCCGGCGCGAACACCGCGACGCCGGCCCGCTCGCCGAGAACCTGAAGCTGTTGGACGGCGTTGGGCCGCTGCAGGTCGGCAGCCACCAGCAGTGGTGCGTGGCCCTGCGACGACAACCATTTGGCGAGCTTGCCGGCCAGCGTCGTCTTACCCGAACCCTGGAGGCCCGCCAGCATGATGACGGTCGGAGGATTCTTCGCGTATCGCAGCCGCCGCGTCTCGCCACCGAGGATGCGGACGAGTTCTTCGTTGACGATCGAGATGACCTGCTGCGCCGGATTGAGTGCCTGCGACACAGCCGCCCCGAGCGCACGCTCTTTGACCGCTGCGATGAAGTCCTTGACTACGGGAAGCGCGACGTCGGCTTCGAGCAGCGCGNNCGTCGATGTCGGCTTCGGACAGCCGGCCCTTGCTACGCAGGGTCTTGAAGACGGCTTCGAGCCGGTCGGACAGGGTGTCGAACACACGGGCCAGCCTACCGAGTGCATCGCGACAGCTGCGGAGCCGCTGCCGCGCCGACGGCGGTCAGACGCGGGGACCGGTGGCGTCGAGTGCTTCCTCGACGGCGCGTCGCACGGCCTCGGCCCGATCAGGTACGAGCGGCCGCCCGCCTCGATCCGTCACGTAGAACGCGTCGACAACCTCGGCGCCCAACGTCTCAACCCGCGCCGACCGGACGTCGAGACCCTCGGCGGCCAGCACTCTGGTGACCGTAAACAGCAATCCAGGCCGGTCGTGGGCCCGCACTTCGAGCACGGTGGCTTGATCGGACGCGCTCGGGAGCAACACGCGAGCAGGCGGCAACGCGATCGACTTGCGGGTTGCTGCGCTCGCCTCGCGGCGAGCGAGCTTCTGCGCGACATCGAGGCCACCCTCGAGCGCTCGGCGCATGTCGTCCTGAATGCGCGACGGATCTGC
>PLCK01000262.1 GCA_003134755.1 Actinomycetota bacterium
GCCGTCGAGAAGGCGAACAACACCCCCTACGGGCTGTCGGCCGGCATCTGGACGGAGAAGGGCTCCCGGAGTCTCTGGATGGCGCAGCAGCTGCGGGCGGGCGTCGTCTGGGCGAACACGTTCAACCGCTTCGACCCGGCATCGCCCTTCGGCGGCTATAAGGAGTCCGGCTACGGCCGTGAGGGCGGCCGCCACGGACTCGAGGCCTACCTCACGACAGGAGGGACCCGATGAGCCCCACCGCGGCGCGACGCAGGTCAACTGAAATGAGCCTCGGCACAGATCAACGCATCGAGGTGCGCAAGACCTACAAGCTCTACATCGGCGGTGCGTTCCCGCGCAGCGAATCGGGACGCACGTACGAGGTCACGGATCAGTCGGGACAGTTCCTCGCCAATGCCGCGCTCGCGTCGCGCAAGGACGCGCGTGACGCAGTCGTCGCGGCCCGTGCGGCATTCACCGGGTGGTCGCGTGCGACCGCGTACAACCGCGGACAGGTGGTGTACCGGGTGGCCGAGGTAATGGAAGGCCGTCACGACCAGTTCGTCCGCGAGGTCGCTGCGGGCGAGGGCATACCCGACGCCGAGGCAGCGGCGATCGTCGACGCGGCCATCGACCGGTGCGTCTGGTACGCGGGCTGGACGGACAAGATCGGCCAGGTCGTCGGATCGTCGAACCCGGTGGCCGGCCCGTTCTTCGACTTCTCGGTGCCCGAGCCGACCGGCGTTGTCGCCGTCATCGCGCCCGCGGCATCGAGCCTGCTCGGCCTGGTGTCGGTCCTCCTGCCGATCATCGCCACCGGCAACACCGCCGTGGTCGTGGCGAGCGAGCAGCGACCGTTAGCGGCCGTCACTTTGACCGAGGTGCTCGCCACCTCTGATCTACCGGCCGGCGTGGTGAACGTCCTGACCGGGCGGGCGGCCGAGATCGGCCCGTGGCTGGCAACCCACGCCGACGTCAACGGCCTCGACCTGACTGGCGTGAGCCTGCCGCAGTGGCCCGACCTCGAGCGGGCCGCCGCCGAGAATCTCAAGCGGGTCCGACGGCCTGAAGATCACGAACCCGACTGGACGGCGAGCCCCGGGCTGACGCGCCTGCTCACGTTCCTGGAGACCAAGACGGTCTGGCATCCGATCGGGGTGTAGGACAAAGCATCTGCCACTCCAAATTACTCCGTCTGCCCGCCCACAGGCGCTCAGAGATCGGCATACTCAGTTACCTGATGTAACGGTTCTGTCACGCAAGGCGACAATTGGGGGTTGGGTGGCGTGGGTAGCTTTCGCGGTCTACGACCCCTCGCATTGTCGACACTCGCGCTTTCGCTCCTGAGCCTCGGCGGTGGGTTGATCGCCGCGCCCGCAGCAGGCGCCGCCCATCGACCCTCGCCCGCCGCCCGCCACTGGACGGGCAGCAAGTGGGGCGACCCGACGGTCGACAACGCCTCGAAGGACAGCAGCGGCAAGAACAATCCGGCGAAGGACCCAGGCTCGTTGTTCACCGTGACTACTGCCATCGGCGCACGCACGCTGTGGGCACACACCGACGTCAACGGCCGGGCAATCACCGGTCAGGGCGTGACTGTGGCGGTCCTCGACTCCGGTGTGGCACCGGTGACCGGGCTAGACCAGCCCGGCAAGCTTGTCCAGGGCCCCGACCTTTCGATAGAGACGAACAGCGCCGCGCTCCAGGGGTCCGACCAGTTCGGTCACGGCACCCACCTAGCTGGCATCATCGGCGCCCACGACGCCACGAAGCTCGACCCAAAGACGGGCGCACCTGCCGACCTCTCTCCCGGCGTCGAGCTCGGCGTGGCACCGGACGCCCGCCTGCTCGCGTTGAAGTTGGCCACCCGCGACGGTTCGACCGACGTGTCAGAAGTCATCGCGGCGCTGGACTGGATCACGCAACACCAGCACGACAACGGCATGAACGTCAGGGTCGTCAACCTCGCGTTCGGTACGGCGTCGATACAGCCGTACCAGCTCGACCCACTGGCCACGGCGGCCGAGAACGCCTGGCACCACGGCATCGTTGTTGTGGTCTCAGGTGGCAACGACGGTTTGACCGCGAGCCAGCTCACCGATCCGGCGACCGACCCGTTCGTCATTGCTGTCGGCGCAGCCGATCCGTTGGGCAAGACGAACTACAACAAGACGACGGTTGCGACTTTCAGCAGCATGGGCACGCTGAGCCGCCACGTTGATCTGCTCGCCCCTGGGGTGTCCATCGCCTCGCTTCGCGACCCTGGCTCATTCATCGATGTGACATATCCGACTGGTCGCGTCGCGGGCGACACCGCCGGACGCCTGTTCCGCGGCAGCGGGACGTCGCAGGCGGCCTCGGTTGTGAGCGGAGCCGCTGCTCTGCTTCTCCAGCAGGACCCGAACCTGACGCCGGATCAGGTGAAAGCGATCCTCGTCGGGACCGCGGATCCGATCGCGAGCTCGACCCCACTTAACGCCGGAGCCGGCGAGCTGAATCTTGGCAATGCCTACAAGCAAGTTCAGGCCCTGCAGGCAGGCAAGCTCAGCGCCGCAACAGTCGCCTCGATGCGGCAGACCTTCCCGGTGGCCACCGGGCTGGGTTCGCTCGAGGGTGCACGCGGTGGTGACGACCTCGTCGATGCGCAGACCGGCACGACCTTCAGCGGCGAATTCGACATCCAGGGCATGCTATGGAACGCCGCCGCATGGGCGGGGGCCTCGGCAGCGGGGACCGCTTGGTCCGGCTCGAGGTGGAACGGAGCGAGCTGGACCGGCTCGTCCTGGGCCAGCTCGACCCAGTGGGCTAACGCCCGGTGGACTGCTGCACGTTGGAGCGCGGCACGTTGGAGCGGCGCGTCATGGGACGCCGCCCGGTGGTCAGCTGCCCGCTGGTCTGCCGCCCGGTGGTCTGGCGCGAGTTGGTAGCGACGCAACGACCAACGCGGGCATCGCCGTTGGTCGCCACCCTGGTGTTGACGATCGCATTAGCGAGCTGCGCAACGATCCTGACCGCACTGGCCGGGAATCAGCCGGCGTTCAAGATCGGCCCTGACCTGTCGTTCCCCGTCGCGGTCGGGGTGCTCGCTGCAATGTTCGCCATGAGCGAGCTGGAGTTGATCCACGTCGAATTCCGCCGGCAGGCCTACTCGTACACGTTGGCCGGTATTCCGATCGTGCTCGGCCTGGCAGTGTGCGGCACCCGTGATGTGGTGATCGGAAGAATCCTCGGGTCGGCGGCTGCGTTCGCGTTCCAGCGTCCTAGCCTGGTGAAGGTCGCCTTCAACATCTCGGCGTTCGCCTTCGAAGTCGCCGCCGATGGCTACCTGATCCATCACCTGACTCACGACTCGCAGGCACTGACAGCTGCCCGCGCGGCGTTGTTGTACGTAGTCGTCGCAACCCTCGACCTCGTCATCAGCAGCCTCGTACTGCTCGTCATCTCGGTGCATCAGGGCATGGTCGATCGCCGGGCTGCTCGCGACGTGCTGCTTCCCGCGCTCGTGTTCACGGCAGGCAGCGTCGCCTTCGCCTTCGCCGGGCTGTTACTGACGAGCGACGGATCCCTCGGCTACCTGCTACTGGCCGCGCTCGCGATCGCCGGCCTTGGCGCGTACCGCAGCTACCGCATGTTGCACCGCCGGCACGAAGCGCTGGCCATGGTGCACGACTTCATCGAGAACGCCGCGCCCGAGCTGGTTGCCGAGCAGGTCTCCGAGACACTCCTCGCGCGTATCCGCCAACTGATGAACGCGACCCGCATCGAACTGACGATCGTTCGGCACGGCATCGCCACCCGCCTCTCCGTCACCGAGGACGGTGCTGTCGAGGGCTCGCCCGAGGCTCCCGACGCCGATGGTGACTGGCTGCTGGCACGGGTTCGCACCCAGGGCGAGGCGGTGCTCGTACCGCGCAACGCGCACGATCGAGGCCTCCAGCTCTGGCTGCGATCCCACGACTTCCACGATGCCCTCGTCGTGCCGCTGCGCTCGTCGACGATGAACGGAACGCTTGTCGTCAGCGATCGGATGGGCGAGACCAGCAGCTTCACGAACGACGACCTGACGCTGCTCCAGACACTGGCCGGACACCTGACGGTCGCCTTGCAGAACGCCAGACTGCTCGACCGACTCCGGTATGAGGCCACGCACGACACCCTGACGGCCCTCACGAACCGGGCTCTTTTGCGGCGAACCCTTCAAGACGTCCTCACTGCACCTCGACAGCACGAAATCGCAGTGCTGCTGATCGACCTCGACAGGTTCAAAGAGGTCAACGACGCGTTCGGACACCACGTGGGCGACGAGCTCCTGAAAGAGGTCGCCAGGCGGTTGCTTGCGACGGCTCCCGACGGAGCGACCGTCGCCCGTCTCGGTGGAGACGAGTTCGCGGTCCTACTGCCCGCGCAGGCCGACATACTCGCGACCGCCGATGCCGTTGCGCGGCGCATAGTCGCAGCCATCTTCGAGCCGGCGAGATTGAGTGAGGTGTCGATGCCGCTGAGCGAGGCGACGGTGAACACCCAGATCAGCGTCGGGATCGCGATCAGCAACCCGAACGCCGACCATGTCGACGTCCTGCGCAACGCCGATACCGCGATGTACGCCGCGAAGTCCCACGACGACTCGATCGTGGTCTACGACCCTGAGCTCGATCGCGGCCGGGCCGAGAGACTCGCTCTCGGTGCAGATCTGCAGCTTGCGCTGAGTCGCGACGAACTTGTCTTGCACTACCAGCCGCAGCTCGACCTGGCGACCGGCGCCATGAGCGGCGTCGAGGCACTCGTGCGGTGGAACCATCCACGGCTCGGGACCCTCAACCCCGAGACATTCATTCCATTGGCCGAGACGAACGGACTCATCGAGCAGCTCACGCCCTTCGTGCTGCGGATGGCGTTGAAGCAATGCCGGCTGTGGCGCGACGCCGGCTTCGACATCACGGTCGCCGTCAACCTGTCGGCACGCAACGTCGGCAACCCGCAGCTACCGGAGACGGTCAGCCGCGCGCTCGACGACGCGGGCCTGCCTGCGGATCGACTCGTCCTGGAAATCACCGAGAGCAGCGTGATGGACGACCCCGAGCGCACCGTGCCGATCCTGGTGCGGCTCGCCTCGACCGGCGTCGCCTTGTCCCTCGACGACTTCGGCACCGGCTACTCGAGCCTTTCCTACCTGCACCGGCTGCCCGTGCGCGAGGTGAAGATCGACCGTTCGTTCGTGCGCGGGCTCGCCGATCCCGACGATGCCCGAGCGAGTGAGGCTCTGATCCGCAGTATCGCCGGACTCGGCGAGAGCCTGCAGCTGAACATCGTGGCCGAAGGCGTCGAGGACGCGAAGACCATCGACCTGTTGCGCCAATACGGCTGCGACGTGGCGCAGGGTTACTTCATCGGCCGCCCCGAACCCGCTGACCGGATCACCGCGCGCCTGCGTGAGGCCTACGGGACCCGGCCGCACCTGAAGGCCATCGCGAACTAGCGGGTGCGCTCGATCCAGGCCAGCGCGATCTCGGCCGCGACCGACACGTTGTTGGCAGTCAGATCGAGGTTCACCTGCAGACTGCGGCCACCGCTCTCGCGCTCTAGGTAGTCGAGCAGGAACGGGCTCACTGCCTTGCCGTGCAGCCCGGCCTCGTCGGCGGCCTGCATCGCCTGGATGAGCAGCCGATCATGCACGTCGGGATCGAGTTGCTTGTCAAAGGGCACCGGATTGGCGACCACGAGAGCACCGCGGGCGCCGAGTTCGTCGCCAGCCTCCATGATGGCGGCCACCTCGTCGGCAGTGTCGACGCGCCAGTCGAGGGGGAAGCCCGAGTCGTTGAGGTAGAACGCCGGGAAGTGGCTGGTGCGGTAGCCGACCACGGGCACGTTCAACGTCTCGAGTCGCTCCAGAGTCGCTGCGATGTCGAGGATCGATTTCACGCCGGCGCACACGACTGTTACACGGGTCCGCGACAGCGTCACCAGGTCGGCCGACTCGTCGAAGGATTCGCTCGCTGCCCGGTGCACCCCACCGAGACCACCAGTCGCGAAGACTCGGATGCCAGCCAGCGCGGCCAGCGTCGAGGTGGCCGCGACCGTCGTCGCGCCACTGGCCTTTCGGCCGACCGCGACCGCGAGGTCGCNNGTCAGGATCGCCTCGAAGTCGTGCGCCGCCTGCAGGTTGCGCGGTCGTGGCAGGCCGTGCGCGATGATCGTCGACTCGAGAGCGACCACCGGCCGATGTTCGGCGACCGCAGCGCGGACCTGATCGGAAATCTTGACCAACGGCGACATGTCAGCCCTCCTGGGTGCGTAACGCGGCGTAGCCGGGCTTGACGATGTCGTTGATCAGAGAGAGCCGTTCGTCGAACGGGATGAAGGCGCTTTTGAGGGCGTTGATGGTGAACCACTGTAGGTCGTGGAGCCCGTAGCCGAAAGCGGTGACGAGCTTTTCGAACTCGGTGCACATCGACGTCCCGCTCATCAGGCGGTTGTCTGTGTTAACGGTCACCCGGAAATACAGCTTGCGCAACAGGCCGATCGGGTGATCGGCGATG
>PLCK01000049.1 GCA_003134755.1 Actinomycetota bacterium
TCGATGACCTCGCGCTCGGGTGCCTCGAGCTGGCCTGAGTACGCGACGACGTCGTGGCCGCGCGACTGGAGGAACTCGGCGAGCCGGTTGGCATCGGCCACGGTCAGGACGTAGACGATGCCTGAGCCCTCGATCCGCCCGAGCGCCGCGGCGATCCAGGCGTAGCGCTGCAGGGCGGACAGACCAGGGACGACGCCGAGCTGGAGCGAACTGCGCGCGAGCGTGCCGCGCAACACCAACGGCTCGCCGGCCGTGCCCGTCGTCAGCTGTTGCGCGACATCGCGGGTGACCCGGTCGTTGGCTGTGGCGGTCGTGGCGAGTACCGGAAGGTCATCGCGGGTGGTCGTGAGCAGGCGCGTCAGCCGTTGATAGTCGGGCCGGAAGTCGAAACCCCAGTCGGAAACACAGTGGGCTTCGTCGATGACGAGCATGCCGAGCCGGGTGAGGAGGTCGGGCAAGACGGTGTCGGCGAACCTCGGTGACGCGAGCCGCTCGGGCGAGGTGAGCAGGACGTCGACCTCGTCGTCGGCGAGCTGCTTCTCGATCGCCGCCCAGTCGTCGACGTTGGCGGAGTTCAGCGTGACCGCGCGCAACCCGGCTTGTGAGGCGGCGGTGACCTGGTCACGCATGAGCGCCAGCAAAGGGGACACGACGAGCACCGGACCCGACCCGGCCGCCCGCAGTGCGGCGGTGGGGATCCAGTACACAGCCGACTTACCCCAGCCGGTCGCCTGCACGCACAGCACCCGACGCCGGTCGCAGACCAGAGCCTGCGCCGCGGCCAGCTGGTCTGGTCGCAGGGTTGCGGCAGGGCCGGCAAGTTGGGCGAGCACGCGTTCGGCCACCGCCAGCAGAGCGGTCGGTTCGACGTCGGGTTCGGTCACCTGTCGAGCATCCCGTACCCCGCGGACAACCCGAACGCGGCTTGTGGGTCCATCCAAAGCGGCTTCAGTCCGGGGGCGCCGGGCCGATAATCCCAAGGAGGTCGCCTGCAGACCAGAAAGAGGGTGCGCGTGGCCTCCGCGGAAGAACCGCCAAGCCGCGGGTGGGTCCTGTGGTGGGCCTACCTGTTGTTGATCTTCGGGCTGTCCTCGACCCTTCTCGGCACCAGCGCCGTCGCCATCGTCCACGGTCATCTCGATGGCTCGGCCGGGGCCTTCGTCCTCCTTGCGGTGTTCCTCGTCCTCAGCGAACTCCGGCCGGTCATGGCGAGCGGCTCCTACGACCCCGACGGAGTCAGCGTCAGCACCGCGTTCGTCTTCGCGATCATGCTGATCTGGGGTCCGGCGCCGGCCATCGTGCTCCAGTTCGTCGCGATCTCCTCCCGCGAGCTCCTGATGCGCAAGCAGTGGTGGCGGGTCTTCTTCAACGCCGGCCAGTACGCCATCTGCCTCGGCGCCGCGGCGTTCGTGCTGAACATATTCGGCCTGCAGCCGGCAATGCGCCACCCGCACCTGTTCACCGCCGGCTCGTCGGTCGCCTTCGTCGCCGCTGCGGTGGTCTACCACCTCGCGAACCTGCTGCTGGTCGGTTTCATCCTGAGCATCCGCAAGGGCTCCACCGTGTGGGCGGAGATCACCGACGAGTTCTGGTACTACACGTCGACGACGATGGCAGTCATCGCACTGTCGCCGGTGCTCGCCGTGGTGGCCATGCACTCGTGGCAAATGATCCCGCTGTTGTTGCTCCCACTGTTCCTCGTCTACAAGACCGCGTCGATCTCCCTCGAGCGCGAGCAGCAGGCGCTGCATGACGCCCTGACCGGACTCGCCAACCGCAAGCTGTTGCTCGCGAGTACGAGTGACGTGCTCGACGACCTTCAACTCAACGACGGCCGGGTTGCTCTCATCCTGCTCGACCTCGACAGGTTCAAGGACATCAACGACACGCTCGGCCACCCGGTCGGCGATCGGGTCCTCCAGGTCGTCGCCTCCCGCATCAAGGAGGCAGTGCGACCGGGCGACCTGGTCGCGCGACTGGGCGGCGACGAGTTCGCCGTCCTGCTCAGGGGTCTTCACGACGACGCGACCGTCAATGAAGTAGCAGAGCGGATTCGCGCGTGGCTGCACGAACCGATCTCACTCGACGGCACCCTCGTCGACCTCGACGCCAGTCTCGGCATTGCACTGTTCCCCGACCATGGCGACGACTTCGACCAGCTGCACCGCAGTGCCGACGTCGCGATGTACGTCGCGAAAGCCTCGGGCGGCGGCGTCGCCGTCTACGACGCCGACAAGGACACCAACTCACTCGCCAGACTCGGGCTTCTCGGTGAGCTTCGGCAGGCCGTCGACAGCGGCGCACTCGGGCTCTACTACCAGCCCAAGATCTCGCTCGCGACCGGTGAGGTGGTCGGCGTCGAGGCGCTGGTGCGCTGGCAGCACCCCACCCTCGGTCTGGTGATGCCCGACGACTTCATCCCGCTGGCAGAATTATCCGGGCTGATGCCGCGGGTCACCGACTCACTCATCGACCAGGCGCACGCGCAAAGCGCAGCCTGGGACGCCGACGGGTTGCGGCTCGTCGTCGCCGTCAACGTCAGCGTGCGCGACCTTCTCGACCACGGCTTCGCCGAACGCGTCTCCGCGGCGCTGGCGCGGCACGCTATCGATCCGGCCGGTCTCATTCTCGAGATCACTGAACGCAGGCTGCTCGCCGATTTCGAGCGCGGCGCCAAGGTGCTCGCCGAACTTGTCGCGAGTGGCGTGCACATCAGCCTCGACGACTTCGGCACCGGCTACTCCTCGCTGACACTGCTGAAGCAGCTGCCGGTGTGCGAGTTGAAGATCGATCAGTCGTTCGTGTCCCGCATCGGTGAGTCGGAGGCCGACGCGACGATCGTCGGCTCGATCGTCGAGCTCGCCCACGCTCTCGACCTCACGGTCGTCGCCGAAGGCGTCGAGACGATCGACGTCCTCGAGCGGCTCGAAGCGCTGGGCTGTGATCAGGCGCAGGGCTGGCTGGTCGGGTTGCCGATGAACGCCGAGACGGCCAGCGGGTGGATCGCGCAGCATCAGCCCGACGCGACACGGTTTGCGGTTCCGCGGCAGGACGCCCGCCTTCGGGTGGGCGCGGCCACAGCCACGACCAGGGCTACCACCGCCGCCGCCATCACCACGGCCGCCGCGGCGCGCGCGCGAACCAGGCCGTAGCGCTCCGAGCCCCGAAGAACGCGGCAGCCGCGCCGCCGAGCACTGAACCCCGATCGCGATCATGCAGTTGGTGTCGCGCCACGCTCGCGCGCCGCGACAACAACTGCATGATCAGCGCGAAAGGGGGCTCGCGGACGGCCGCGGCTGCCCCACCCAGCCCGCACGTTCAGCTGGCTGTGGGAACAGCGGCGCTCTCTACCGCGTCGTGGTTACCAATACCTCGCGCCGACCCTCGCGGAATGGCCGGCAAGCTGGCACAGCGCGCCGCGACCGGTCAGCGGACGAGCTGGAAACCGCCGTCGACGACCCATACCTCGCCAGTGACCTGCCCTGATCGGATCTGCGCGAGCACGACTTCGGCGACGTCGTCGGGCTCGGCGTTGCGGCGCAACGGCGCGAGCTCCGCGATGGTTTCGCGGGCGGCGGGAGAACTCGCGACCCAGTCCGTCTCGACCATTCCCGGGGCCACCGCGTTCACCCTGATCCGCGGCGCGAGGGCGATCGCCAGCAGTTTCGTCTGATGGTGCAGTCCGGCTTTGCTCACCGCGTAGGGGATCGACGAGCCGCCGGGTCGCACACCCGCCACCGAGCCGATGTTGACCACCACCCCACCGGCCGGCGCGACCTCGAGCCACGGACGTGCGGCGCCGGTCACAACGAACGGCGCGACGACGTTGGTGGCGAGGATCCGTTGCCAGACCTCGGGCGTCGCGCTGTCGAGGTCGTCGTGGGCAATGACGTCGGTCGTGGCGGCGTTGTTCACCACGATGTCGAGGCGTCCGTGAGTGGCTGCGACGCCTTCGACAAGTGCGCGCGCCGCGACCGGATCGCTGACGTCGGCCTGCACGTAACACGATCGCAGTGCTGCCGCCAACGCCTCGCCAGCGGCCGCCGAGGTCCGTGAGTTGATGACCACATGGACGCCGAGTGCGCTCAGCATTCGCGCCACCGCTGCGCCCACGCCGCCACTCGAACCGGTGACGAGCGCGACCTGTTCAGCCAGCTCAGCCATCGACGTCCCCCTTCGGGACTCCGTCAAGCTGCCGCCGCTTCCACTCGACGCGCAGGATCGCGTAGTCGAGCTCGTCCGTCCACTGGCCCTTCACCCACTCGTTCTCGACGAAGTGGGCCTCCCTGTGCATGCCGAGCCTTTCGAGCAAGAAGGCGGACGCCGTGTTGCGGCCGTCGAGCCGGCCGATCAGGCGATGCAGTTCGAGGCCCTCGAATCCGAGTCGCATGACTACCTCGGCGGCTTCGCGTGCGTACCCCCGGCCCTGGAATTCGGGGCTCACGACGAAGCCGAGTTCGGCCACTTTGTGGGCCTCGCTCAGGAAGGCCAGCGAGACGTCGCCGACGACCCGGCCGACGTCGCGGGGAACGATAGCCAGCACCAGGCCGTCGCCCTCACTGTCGATCGCCGTGCGCGCCGCCTTCCGCTCGAGCACCTCGGTAAAGTCCGCGGCCGTGTACGGCTCGTTGTAGAGAAATCGGGCGACCTCGGGCTGCGAGTAGTAGGCCAGCAGGTCGTCGAAATCGGCGGCCACGACCGGCCGCAGCAGCAGCCGCGGCGTCTCGATCGGGTACGCGGGCCGGAGCATGACCGCATCGTAGGTGGTGAAAGCGGCGGCCGTTTCGACGATCTGAGGCCAATATCGGGCCTTCCGGCGACAAGAGGCCGCTCTGGGGCGGATACTGAAGGCAATGAACAGGTCCACGCCGTGATCCGGCGTCCATTGCCAGGTAGCCCGTTCAATGTGACAACGGTCGCCCGACCGGTCGAACATTTCGAGTTGAACGACCGGGTCACCCATGATCGGTTCGGCCTCGGATCGGTCATCGGCGTCGAGCCTGACGTCGCGGTGCTCGTCGACTTCGGTGTTCATCAAGAACGGCTCGTCGCGCCCTACCCGCGGTTGACCAAGCTCTAGCCGGCCGCCTCGCCCATGAGGACGTTGTTCGCGGGTGGGCTGATCTTCGACGGCACCGGGGCCAAGGCGTCGATCGGCGATGTGGTGATCGACGACGGCCGCATCGTCGAGGTTGGGCAGGGCCTCGACGCCGATGAGAGCGTCGAACTTCACGGCGCCGCGGTGCTCCCCGGTCTTTTCGACTGTCACACCCATGTGACCGTTTCGGGCTTCGACTATATGTCGCTGCTGCAGCGGCCGTTCTCCCTCCAGTTCTTCGAGGCTGCGGCGAACCTGCGCCGCACTCTCGACGTCGGTATCACCACGATCCGCGACGCGCACGGTGCCGATCTCGGGGTCAAGGAGGCGGTCGAGCAGGGCTTGATCGCGGGCCCGCGGATGCAGATCTCGGTGACCGCGATCAGCCAGACCGGCGGGCACGGTGACGGCTGGATGCCCTCGGGCAATTGCGTCGACCTCATGCCCTCGCACCCGGGCCGACCCGACGGCATCGTCGACGGGCCCGACGAGATGCGCCGCAAGGTGCGTGAGCTCATCCGAAGCGGTGCTGACGTGATCAAGGTCTTCACGTCCGGGGGAGTGCTGTCGCCGCGCGACGACCCGCGGCACGCGCACTATCGCGCGAGCGAACTCGACGTCCTGGTCGAAGAAGCGACCGCCGCCGGGCGGTATGTGATGGCGCACGCGCAGGCGGCCGACGGCATCAAGAACGCCGTGCGCAGCGGCATTCGCTCGATCGAACACGGGATCTTCCTCGACGACGAGGCGATCGCGCTGATGCTCGAGCACGGCACCTGGCTGGTACCGACGCTGTCGGCGCCGCAGGCCGTAATCGACCTGGTCGACGCCGGCGGCCAACTGCCCACCGCGGTTGTCGAGAAGGCCCGAGCGGTCATCGGCGTCCATCGCGAGGCAGTCGGGAAGGCTATCGCGGCTGGCGTGAAAGTCGCGATGGGTACCGACAGCGGCGTCGGGCCACACGGACGCAACCTGCGCGAGCTCGACCTGATGGCCGCCGCCGGCATGACACCGACGCAGGCCCTGGTCGCCACGACGTCAGAGGCGGCCCGATTGCTCGGCCTTGATGCCGAACTCGGAACGCTCGAGCCGGGCAAGCGCGCCGATCTCGTCGTCCTGGACGGGGACCCGTACGACCTTCGCGACATGGCCGAGCGAGTGCGCCAGGTCTGGAAGGACGGCCGCCGGGTCGATCAGGGCTGAGGAATCGCCCGAATCGCCGAGACGTACCTCGACACCGCGGGGCTGTCGAGCACGCCGGCTGGGAGTTCGACGACGAATGCCGTCGGCCCGAACGTCGCGTCTTCCCACCCGACGGCACTGCCCGGGTAGTCGGTCAGCGCGGCCAACGGGAGCCCGACCATGGCGGCGAATCGCGTCTCGACCGCGGCCGGCCCTTGGCTGTTGTCGACGACCGCGAGGTGTTGGTGGAACCAGATTGCCGTCGTCGGGCGGATCGACTTGATCAAGGCCGCGGCCGCTCGCGATTCGGGCTCCGAGAGCGCCGAGGGGCCGGCGTAGTCGACTGCCCCGCGCTGGCCGGGCGACTGCCACCCGAACGGGAAGTTGCGATTCAGGTCGACGCCGTCGGCATTCTGCCGGGTGTCCGCGCTGACGCCGTCGGGGTTCAGCACCGGTACGAGCCAGAGGTCGGCGTTGCTCAGGGGTGGCGCTTTCGCGAGCGCGTCGGCGACGGCGATGCCCGCAGGTTCGTTGCCGTGAACGCAGCCCACGATGAGTATCCGGTTGGGGCTGGCCGGGTTGCCGATCTCGGTCACGGTCAGGGGACGGCCGCTCGCCGACGTCCCGAATGTGGTGGTGCGGTTCACGGTCGTTGGCGCGGGCGTGACGCTCGACGGCGGCAATTGTGCGCTGGCCGCCGCCGCCGGGCTCGACGACGCATGGGAGATCGCGCCCCTGACCGCAGTGGCGAGATCGTCGGTGTCGGGCGACCCGCTGGCCACCGCCGCCACCAGCGCGACCACCGGCAACCACCGCATCGATCGGCGGCGGCCGGTCTCGGCGTCCACGCGCTCCCCGCTCTGCAGTCAGGCTGTGTGTCGCCTGTCTCCCCACCGTTCTACCGGAACTTGTGGCCGCGCGGAATGGACGATACTGGCCGGGTATCGATCCGATGCGTGCGACGTGTGGAGGGACGACCATGGCCATTGCGACGACGAACCCGGCTACCGGCGAGGTCATCAAGGCTTTCGACGCGATGTCAGACCAGGAGGTCGACGTCCGCCTGGGTCGTTCGGTCCAAGGCTTCGAGACGCTGCGCCGGACGTCGTTCGATCAGCGTTCGACGTGGATGCGCGCCGCCGCCGACATTCTCGACGCCGAGGTCGACGACATCGCCCGGACGATGACGCTCGAGATGGGCAAGACCTTCGCAAGCGCGAAGGCCGAAGTCGCCAAGTGCGCGAAGGGCTGCCGCTTCTACGCAGACAACGCGGCGGCGTACCACNNGTGCTCGCGATCATGCCGTGGAATTTCCCGCTGTGGCAGGCGATGCGCTTCGCCGCACCCGCCTTGATGGCTGGCAATGTCGGGCTGCTCAAGCACGCGAGCAACGTGCCACAGACGGCCTTGTTCATGGAGGACCTGTTCCGCCGTGCGGGATTCCCAGACGGCTCTTTTCAGACCCTTCTCATCGGCTCGGCCGAGGTCGAGCGAGTGATCTCCGACCCGCGGGTGCGGGCGGTGACGCTCACCGGCAGCGAGGCCGCCGGACGCTCAGTGGCTGCGATTGCCGGGCGCGAGCTGAAGAAAACCGTGCTCGAACTCGGCGGCAGCGATCCGTTCGTCGTCATGCCGTCGGCCGATATCGCAAGAGCGGCAGCTGTCGCGACGACAGCCAGGTGTCAGAACAACGGCCAGTCGTGCATTGCCGCCAAACGTTTTCTCGTGCACGCCGACATCTACGACGCCTTCACGGAGGCGTTCGTCGCGTCGATGGCTGCCCTGAAGCTCGGTGACCCGATGGCCGAAGGCACCGACATCGGGCCGCTCGCCACCTCTCAGGGCAGGTCCGACCTCGAGAAGCAGGTCGGTGACGCGGTCGCCAAGGGCGCGTCGGTGCTGTGCGGCGGTTCGCGGCCGGACGGAGCCGGCTGGTGGTATCCGCCGACTGTCGTCGCGAACCTCACGCCCGACATGGACATGTACGCCGACGAGGTGTTCGGCCCGGTCGCGGGTCTGTACCGCGTGACCTCACTCGAGCAGGCGCTGGAACTCGCCAACGGGACGTCGTTCGGCCTTGGATCCAATGCGTGGACGAACGATCCCGCCGAGCAGGAGCAGTTCATCGCCGGTCTCGACGCCGGGGCCGTGTTCGTGAACGGCATGACGACGTCGTTCGCCGAGCTGCCCTTCGGTGGCGTGAAGAACTCGGGTTACGGCCGCGAACTCTCGAGCCAGGGCATCAGGGAGTTCTGCAACATCAAGACGGTCTGGATCAGTGACGGCGCCAACAGCGTGGGGGGTGCGGCAACCCACAGCGAGTGACGGCCGCTAGGGCGCGGCGGTCGTCACTTCGCGGGCATGCGCGGGCTGCCGCACTTGAAGGTGCGACAGCAGGTGCTCGGTCGCCGCGGCGACGTCTGCGACGGCCTCGTTGAAGGCGTCGAGGTTCGCCGTCGACGGCTTGCGCATGCCGGCGATCTTGCGCACGTATTGAAGGGCCGCCGCCTGGACGTCGTCCGGCGTGGCGTCTTCGGTGTAAGGCGGACGTAGGGTCTTGATGCTTCGGCACATGTGGCCGAGATTACCTCGGTCAGCCGACGACTACGCGGTCAGACCGCAGCCGCGTCCGGCATGACTCCGGTGCCGACGTCGTGCAGGTGCCCCATGGCCAGCCGATATGACCGGTAAAGGTTCGCCTCGGCGTAGGGCAGCCCGTGGCTCTCGCAGAATTCCTTGACGATCGGCACTGCGCGGCGCAGGTTCGGCCGCGGCATCGACGGGAACAGGTGGTGCTCGATCT
>PLCK01000212.1:0-158 GCA_003134755.1 Actinomycetota bacterium
CGACCACCGTAGACGCGATGCCCTGGTCGGCCAGCCGGCCGGCCACCTCGAGGGCAAGCAGGCCCATCGGACCGAAGGCGACGATCAGCACGTCGGCGTCATCGTCGCGCCGCAGCACGTCGAGGCCGCCGATCTTGTCGACCGGATCGACGTCGGGT
>PLCK01000212.1:201-3538 GCA_003134755.1 Actinomycetota bacterium
AGGTCCCACATGCCGTTGTGGCTCGCGCCGTCATCGCCGGTGACACCGGCCCGGTCCAGCACGAACGTGACCGGCAATCGGTGCAGACCGACGTCCATCAAGACCTGGTCGAACGCCCGGTTCAAGAACGTCGCGTAGACGCAGAACACCGGATGCAGGCCGCCCATCGCCATACCGGCGGCCGACGTGACGGCGTGCTGCTCAGCTATGCCGACGTCGAACGTGCGCTCGGGGAAGGCCTGCGCGAACGTGGCAAGGCCGACCGGATGCAACATGGCCGCCGTAATTGCCACAATGTCGGGCCGGTTGGCGCCGATCTTCACGATCTCGTCGGAGAACACACCGGTCCAGCTCGCGGGTTTGGGCAACTCGACGCCGGTGAGCGGATCGAACGCGCCGGGGCCGTGCAGATGGTCGAGCTCGTCGTTCTCGGCCGGCTCGTAACCGAATCCCTTCCGCGTCACGCAGTGGACGATGACCGGGCCGCCGAATCGCCGGGCGCGAGCGAGCGCACTCTCGATTGCTGGCATGTCGTGGCCATCAATCGGGCCGACGTATTTCAAGCCGAGATCCTCGAAAAGCCCTTGCGGAGTAAGGACATCTTTGAGCCCGCGCTTGATGCCGTGCAATGCGTCGAACAACGGGTCGCCGACGAGCGGAGTGCGACCCAAGACCTCTCTGACCTTCTCAAGCGCCTTCTCGTAACGCGGGTTCGTTCGCAGTGTGGTCAGGTGTTCGGCTAGGCCACCGATCGTCTGGGAGTACGAGCGGCCGTTGTCGTTCACGACGACGACGACGGAGCGGTCCTTTCCGGAAGCGATGTTGTTGAGTGCCTCCCAGCACATCCCGCCCGTGAGCGCGCCGTCGCCGACGACGGCAACGACGGTGCGCTTCTCGCCGCGAACGGCAAATGCCTTGGCCAGGCCGTCGACATAGCTGAGGGCTGTCGACGCGTGCGAATTCTCGACCCAGTCGTGCTCCGACTCGGCGCGCGACGGGTAACCCGAAAGTCCTCCGCGCTGGCGCAGCGTTGCAAACGCATCGCGGCGACCCGTCAGCAGCTTGTGAACGTAAGCCTGGTGGCCGGTGTCGAAGATGATCGGCTCGGTGGGTGAAGAGAAGACGCGATGCAGAGCAATCGTGAGTTCGACCGCACCGAGGTTGGGCCCGAGGTGGCCGCCGGTCTTGGCGACAGCCGCGACCAGGAAATCGCGGATCTCCTCGGCGAGCCGCGGCAACTTCGCAGGAGCGAGCCTTTTGACGTCATCAGGGCTGTCGATGGACTCGAGCAAACCCACGCGACCCGCACCTCACCATCTCGGCATCGGAGCGGGGGCAGCCCCGCCCACCACTCGTTCCCGTTCTCGGGAGTCTAACGCGCACGCTCGCCCTGATCGCTCCCCCTGTTGGCAACGGATTCGCAACCGCGATCATGATCGCGGAGCGGCACCAGCCAGCAACGAGCGCAAGACGAACTGCATGATGCCGCCATGGCGGTAGTAGTCGGCCTCGCCGGGCGTGTCGATCCTGACCACCGCCCGAAACTCCTTGTCCCCGGCCTGCACGGTGACCTCTCGCGGCAGCGTCGCCACACCGGCCAGGCCGGCCACCGAAATGACCTCCTCGCCGGTCAGTCCGAGCGACTCGCGGGTGTCCCCCTGGCTGAACTGCAGCGGCAGCACACCCATGCCGATCAGGTTGCTCCTGTGGATGCGCTCGAACGACTCAGCAACGACGGCTCGGACGCCGAGCAGCGCGGTCCCCTTCGCGGCCCAGTCGCGTGACGAACCCGAGCCGTACTCCTTGCCGGCCAGGATCACGAGCGGGACGCCGTCTCGCGCGTAGGCGATCGACGCGTCATAGATCGTCATCGGCGCACCGTCGGGAAGATGGCGAGTGACACCGCCCTCGGTGCCTGGAGCCAACAGGTTGCGCAACCGGATGTTGGCGAACGTGCCGCGAATCATCACCTCGTGGTTCCCGCGACGCGACCCGTAGGAGTTGAAGTCGCGCGGCGAGACGCCGTGCTCCTGGAGGTAGGCGCCGGCGGGCGAATCCTTCTTGATGTTGCCGGCCGGCGAGATGTGGTCGGTCGTGACGGAGTCACCGAGCACCGCAAGTACCCGAGCGCCGACGATGTCGGTGATCGCGGCAGGCTCGCGCCGCATTCCCTCGAAATAGGGAGGCTTCCGAACGTAGGTTGAAGCGTCGTCCCACTCGAAGATGCTTCCCTCGGGAATCACGAGACCGCGCCAGCGGTCATCGCCGGCGAATACANNGGCCAGATGTCGCGCAGGTACACCGGTAGACCGTCGGTGCCAATGCCGAGCGGCTCAGTCGTGATGTCGACGTCGAGCGAACCGGCAAGTGCATACGCCACGACGAGCGGCGGTGACGCGAGATAGTTCAGCTTCACGTCGGGATGGATGCGCCCCTCGAAGTTGCGATTGCCCGACAGCACCGCAGCCGCGGCGAGGTCGTTGTCGGCGATCGCCTTGGAGATCGCGTCGTCCAGCGGACCCGAGTTTCCGATGCAGGTCGTACAGCCGTAGCCGACGAGGTTGAAACCGAGCTTCTCGAGATAGGGCGTGAGGCCGGCCGCGTCGTAGTAGTCGGTCACGACCTTCGAGCCGGGAGCCAGCGTGGTCTTCACCCACGGTTTGCGCGAAAGTCCTTTGTCGACAGCGTTTTTCGCGACCAGCGCGGCGCCGATCATGACGGACGGGTTCGACGTGTTGGTGCAGCTCGTGATAGCCGCAATGACCACCGCGCCGTGATCGATCTCGCACACACTGCCGTCGTCGAGCGTGACCTTGACGGGCCTGCTGACCCGACCCGTTGCGCCGGCCGCACTGGTTGCAACGACCGCAACCATCGGCTTGTCACTGGCGTGCTCGTGATCTATCGACACAGGATCGCTGGCCGGGAAAGACTCGGCGGAGGCTTCGTCGAGCGAACCGTTCTCGCCGCCGGCCTGGACGTAGCCACCGAGAACCTTGCGGAACGAGGCCTTCGCATCGGACAACGCGACGCGGTCCTGCGGCCGCTTCGGACCCGCCAGCGACGGGACGACGGTCGACAGATCGAGCACCAGGCGCTCGGAATAGTCGGGCTCGGCGGTCGGGTCGTGCCACATCCCCTGTTCCCTGGCGTAGGCCTCGACGAGCGCAATGCGGTCGGCCGACCGGCCGGTGAATTTCAGGTAGCGCAGGGTCTCGTCGTCGATCGGGAAGATGGCACACGTGGAGCCGTACTCAGGACTCATGTTGCCGATCGTCGCGCGGTTCGCGAGCGGCACGTTGGTGACGCCGGGACCGTAGAACTCGACGAACTTGCC
>PLCK01000265.1 GCA_003134755.1 Actinomycetota bacterium
CCAGTCGAGCCAGATGTCGTAGATCAAGAACGCGTACAGGAGTACTCCGCCAATTCCCGGGACGATGCCCTTCACCCACAGATCACGCGGGCTATTTCTTAGGTCCCTGCGGTAATACCACACACACTCAAACCCGGTGAGGCCGNNGGCCGTAGTAGAAGGCGATCATCCAGCCAAGTGCCGTAACCGAGTCGGGAATGATGTTGCCCGCCGCGAGGAAGTTGAACACGACGTACAGCACGATAGAGACGCCGCCCATTGCCAGCGTCGAGACACTCGGGGTCAGGAACCGTGGATGGATCTTCGCGAACGCCTTCGGGATCGCGCGGTACGCCGCCATTGCGAGTGACGTGCGTGCGGTCGGCAGGATCGTCGTCTGCGTCGACGCGGCCGCCGACGTGAGCACCATCAGCACGAGCAGCTTGGAGAAGAACAGACCGGCGCCATGCGAACCGAACGCCGCGCTGCCGAGGATGCTGATGACGTCGCTCGAGTTGTGGGGGTTAGTGAGCCCGTTGCCCGTGTCGGCCACGCCGGCGAATCCAACGACGGCGATCGCCACGACGGTGTAGATCGCGACCAGCAAGACCGTCGAGATAACCGCGGCGCGACCGGGCGTCTTCTCCTTGTCCTCAGTCTCTTCGTTCACAGAGACGGCACTATCCCAGCCCCAGTAGATGAACAGCATCAGCAAGATGGCCTGGACGAAGTGGCTGACGCTCATGTGCGCCGGGTTGAACCACGACAGGCTGATGTGACTTGAGCCGGCCGGCGCGTTACTGCCGTAAGTCTTGACGATGGCCGTGATTGAGAAGACGGCGAGCATGACGATCTCGATCGTCAGCAGCACCTTCTGGATGTTGGCCGAGATCTCGATGCCGACGTAGCAGATCCAGGTCATCAAGACGATCCAGATAATCCCGACGGCCAAGACCCAGCTGCTCGTCGCATCGCCCCCGATGCCGTGAGCGCCGACGAGCAGGAAGAAATATTGCCCCGCGACCTGAGCGAGGCTGGCCATGACCAGGATGTCGGCGGCGAGGATGCCCCAGCCACCCATCCAGCCGGTCTTCGGCCCGAAGGTCTTGGTACCCCAGGTGAACGTCGTGCCGCAGTCGGGTTCGCGCCGGTTCAGTTCCTTGTACCCGAACGAGATGAGGAAGATCGGGACGAACGCGAGAATGACGACGATGACCGTCTGGGTGCCGGCCAGGATCGCCACAAAGCCGAGCGTCGCCGCAAGGCTGTAAGCCGGCGCAGTCGATGCAACGCCGATGACGATGCTCGAAACCAGGCTGAGGGCACCGCCCTTGAGCCCCTTGTCGAGCACTTCTCCGGTGTCGTAACGGACCTGCGGGGCGTCGGCGACCATGGGCACCTCTGGGATCGATATGGGGCGGATTGATGGCACCAGCGGTTTTGAGCACTCCGGTTATCGCATTGATTCGATCCGATGACAAGGGATTCCGTGGTCTCGATCTGATCGAGCCACCGTTTCGGTGGTAACGTCCGGCCATGCAGGCGTCCTGCATTGGCCGAAGCGCCCGCTTGGCCTGGCGTGAGATGGTGCCAAAATGACCCGCTACGGGCCGATGTTCGTACCTGATGTCACGTTTGTCGGCGTCGATCGCTGCGATCTCGGTGTCCTTCGAATTTCACCGACGCTGATGTCGTGATCCGGCGACTCCGTTGCTTGCCGGCCGCTTGACCGCAACCGAAGGGACCCCCACATGAGAATCCTGCTGGTCGGCGCGGGTGGCGTCGGCGGTGCGATCACCGGCATCGCCGCTCGCCGCACGTTCTTCGACGCGATGGTCGTCGCCGACTACGACGAGGCGAAGGCACAGCGCGCTGCGCAGCGCGTCGGCGACCCACGACTGTCGGCGATCCGCATCGACGCCTCCGACGAGGCTGCGGTCACCGCCGCTCTACGCGAGCACGACTGCGACGTCCTGCTCAACGCCACCGACCCGCGGTTCGTGATGCCGCTGTTCCGTGCCGCGCTCGCCGCGGGTGTGCACTACCTCGATATGGCGATGTCGCTCTCGCGGCCGCATCCCGAGCAGCCATACGCGCTGACAGGGGTCAAGCTCGGCGACGAGCAGTTCGCGCTCTCCGAACAGTGGGACGACGCGGGGCGGCTGGCTCTGGTGGGCGTCGGCGTCGAGCCTGGCCTGTCCGACGTGTTCGCCCGCTACGCCGCCGACCAGCTGTTCTCCCACATTGACGAGGTCGGCATCCGCGACGGCGCGAACCTGGCAGTCGACGGATACGACTTCGCCCCGACGTTCTCGATCTGGACCACGATCGAGGAGTGCCTGAACCCGCCCGTGGTGTGGGAGAAGGAGCGCGGCTGGTTCACGACCGAGCCGTTCAGCGAGCCCGAGGTCTTCAACTTCCCCGAGGGCATCGGACCGGTCGAATGCGTCAACGTCGAGCATGAGGAAGTGCTGCTCGTACCGCGGTGGGTCGACGCCCAGCGGGTCACGTTCAAGTACGGCCTCGGCGACGAGTTCATCGGGGTGCTGAAGACCCTGCACAAGCTCGGCCTCGACCGCGTCGACAAGGTACGGGTCGGGGGAGTCGAGATCTCGCCGCGCGACCTGGTGGCCGCCTGCCTCCCCGACCCAGCGACGCTCGGCAACAAGATGCATGGCAAGACCTGCGCGGGCACGTACGTGACGGGATTGGGTAAGGACGGGAAGCCCCGGTCGACCTACCTGTACCACGTGGTCGACAACGAGTGGTCGATGCGCGAATACGGTTCGCAGGCCGTGGTGTGGCAGACGGCGATCAACCCGGTCGTCGCCCTCGAGCTGCTGGCGACGGGAGCATGGAAGGGATCCGGGGTGTTGGGGCCTGAGGCCTTCGACGCCCAGCCCTTCCTCGACCTGCTCGTCGCCTACGGCTCGCCATGGGGCATGCGCGACCAGTAGCGCCCGAAGTACCGTCAGTAGGACGCCAACCTAAGGACCGATACCGATGTCTGAGCCCAGTGCCGAATTTGCGTCGGCCGACAGTGTGCACACCGACCTGCTGGCCCGCCACAAGTACGTGCTGCCGTCTTGGCTCGCGCTGTACTACGACGAGCCGATCGAGATCGTCTCGGGAGC
>PLCK01000062.1 GCA_003134755.1 Actinomycetota bacterium
ACGTACCACGGCGCACGGTCGGTGCCGACCCGTCGGCGCGGGGGTAACTGCCGAGGAACCGCACATCGGTGCAGATCCGACGCAGGCCGGTCAGCGCCTCGCCGACTCGGGCATCGACGATGTGACCTTCGCAGTCGATCGAGAAGCAGTAGCGGCCGAGACCGCCACCGGTAGGGCGCGACTCGATCCAGGTGAGGTTGATTCCGCGAACCGCGAACTCGGTGAGCACTTCGAGGAGGGCACCGGGATGGTCATCGCCAATGAACGCGACCAATGACGTCTTGTCCATGCCGGTCGGCGGGCTGGGCTCCGCCGGCCGGGACACCAGGACGAACCGGGTCACCGCGCCGGCGTGGTCGTGAATGTCGTCCTCGAGCACGACGAGTCCATACCGTTGCGCCGCCAGGCCTGACGTGATCGCGGCATCGAGGTCGGATCCGGTGGCTGCCACGCCAGCTGCGGCCTCTGCGTTCGAGGACGACGGCACGATCTCGGCGTCGGCGAGGTTGTCGGCGATCCAGCGGCGGCACTGCGCTTCGGCTTGCGGATGGGCAGACACCCGCTTCACGGCCGCCCGCTCGGTGCCGGTGCGCACGGCCAGCGCGAACCCGACGTCGAGCAACACCTCACGGGCGATGTGGAGCAACTCGCCGGTCGACAACTCGTCGATCGTCGACGCCACCCCGCCGCCGACCGAGTTCTCGAGCGGCACGAGGGCCGCGTCGGCATCGCCGCGTCGCACCGTGTCAAGCGCGGCCGACACACTTCGGCACGGCAGTAGTTCGGCGTTCGCGGCCGCCGGGATCGTGCGCAGCGCAGCCTCGGTGAACGTGCCCTCGGGCCCGAGGTAGGCGAAGCGAGCAGGCGGCACACCAGGCATGAGCGCACCCTAGCGCTACGGCGCGCGGCGACACTGCAGCGGAACAGACCCTCAGTTCACAGAAGACGCGTCGTCGCCCGCTGCTGCGTCGACGTCCCCCTCGGACGCGGCGTCGAGCGCGACTTCAGCAACCGATTCGGGCCGGACGGCGGTGGGCTGGCGCCCGCGCGGCTCCGCCTCCGCTCTCATCGCGAAGGCGATGGCCTGTCGTTCTTCGGGCGACAGCTGCTGATCGCTGGTGCCTTGCTTCACGCCCTTCGCGTAGCTGCGGGTCTCGGCCCGGCCATGGATGGCGCTGATCACAAGACCATCACCGGCATCGTCGAGTAGGGCGGCCGAGAACGACATCCGGCCACCCATGTCCCGAAACGCGTCGTAGCGCACCACGGCGACATGACGCAGCGCATCGGCGACGTCGACACGCAGGTCGTGCATGCGTCGCTCGACCGACGACAGCTCGGCGCGAAGGCGCGCCGTCAGCTCGACCTGTCGGGCCGCCGCCGAGATGAAGGTTTCGCCGTCGTCGCCGGCTTGCAGCACGACGTAGTCGCGGCGCAACCGGCGCAATCGCAGATGGGCGAGCGCGGCAAGAACGATGCCGACCCCGCCGGCCGACGCGCCGATCACGGCAACCAGGGCAGTGGTCGAGCTGTTCAGCGACACGGCGGTCAGCCTAACGGCAGCCACCTCGGAGCCGGCCACCCGTGCGACCGGGCGCAGGCCCGGCGGCTAGGGTCCGGGAATGGTCATCGAGCGGGTGCTGGCCGTGATCGGCGGCTTCGTCATCCTCATCGGCACCGCGTCAAGCGTGCTGCGGACCCTCGTCGTCCCTCGCGGCGTGCTCTCACGATTCTCGGAGCTCGTGCTCGACGCGACGGTCCGGCTGTCGCGGATGATCGGCGACCGGATCGCCGACTACACGCGCCGCGACGGCATCCTCGCGTGGGCGGCGCCGGTGTCATTGATGAGCCTGCTCGTCGGTTGGTTGCTCGCGTTCTGGATCGGGTTCAGCCTGCTCGACTTCGGGTTCTCGCGCTTCGAGTTCACGGCGGCCATGCGGCAGGCCGGCTCGTCGATCGCCACGCTCGGGTTCGCGGCGTCTCCCCGGGCATCGCTCACGATCCTCGACATCGTCACCGGCTTGACCGGCATGGTGATCATCGCCTTGCAGATCGCCTACTTGCCGACGTTGTACTCCGCGTACAACCAGCGGGAGACCCTCGTGACCTTGCTCGCCGCCCGGGGTGGCGAGCCCGCGTGGGGTCCGGAGATACTCGCCCGCCATGCCTGGCTGGGCCTGCTCGGGAACATGCCCGAGCTCTACGGCGAGTGGGAACGCTGGGCGGCTACCGTCTCGGAGAGCCACACCAGCTATCCGGTGCTCATCCACTTCAGGTCGCCGCAACCGCTGCGTTCGTGGCTGATCTCACTTCTCGCAGTGATGGACGCCGCCGCGCTGCAGACGGCACTGGCACCGAGCAGTGCGCCGGTCGAAGCCCGCCTGCTGCTGCGAATGGGATATCTGACGCTGCGCGACATCGCCGCGATCGAATCGATCCCGACCCGCCAGGACGTCTCGCCGGACGACGACATCGCGCTGCCGTACGAGGAGTTCGAGAGTGCCGTCAAGGCGCTTGCCGAGGTCGACATGACGATCGAGCGAACCGCTCTCGAGGCGTGGCCGCACTTCCGCGGCTGGCGGGTCAACTACGAGGACGCCGCATACGGGCTCGCCATGCACATCGACGCGGTGCCCGCATTGTGGTCGGGAGACCGACGTCGCCCCGAAACGCCGATCCCGCCGGTGCGCCCAGTGAATCGGCAGCCGACGCGCTGATTTCAGTGGGCGGCGAGCTGACCGAAGAACGTCAACGATCCGATGACCGTGCCGTCGTTCGCGTGCAAGGGCGAAGCGATGGCATCGAGGGTCAGCGTGACGCCGTCCGCCCTGCGAAGTCGCACGAGACCGCGGCTGAGGACACCCGACGTGATCGCCTGCGTCGGCGGAATGACAGCCTCGTCGCCCATCGGCTCAGCCGCGCTACTGAAGTCGATGAGCACGAAGACATCGCCCACCAATCGGCGTCCGACAACGTTGAGCGGATCCTCCGCCACCAAAGCGGCGGCGGCTCCGGAGATTCCGACGATGCGGCCTTCGCGGTCGAGCACGAGGCACGGGTCGGCAGACGTCGTGACGACAGTGACCCAGGCACGCAGGGTCTCACGCAACGGAGCAAGCTCCGGCGTCGGCCGCTGCACGAGCGGGATGAGCAGGTAGGACATGCCGTCCGTCCTGGTCTCAGGAACGACAACAACGCCAAGGTCGGTCACGTAGGCCCCCCACGCATTTTGATCCGATCTTCAGCGTGGCATGGAGTTCGTGCGACCGACACCGTGCGTAGGTACCGTGATCGGTGAGCCCATTCGGCCCACAGTCAAGCGGCAATCAGCGGACTCCGCACGGCGGGGTGCCGATTCGCGACGCCTGGTCGACAACTCACTTGCCGTGTCCAAGCGGTCGACATTGCAATGAAGGTCCTGCGTAATGCGGCGACCGCAGCACCAGCATGCTCCCTTGCCGGAACACCGCAACGTATCCGAAGGCGCGCGCGTCTTCTTCGACAGCTGCCGGCGTGGGCCCGAAATTGCCGACGTTGTCCTCCGACAAGTCGAGCACGATGAAATCAGCCGTTTCGTGTCGCATGACCGGCAATGACACGTAGTCGCGGGCCGTCAGGTGCGTGACGATCCGGTCGTCGGCCTCGACGCAGACGCCCCTCGGAACAATCGCCGCCGCCGCGCCCTGCGCCATCATTCGTTGCGTCGTCCTCCACGCCGGGCCAGTGAGGCGACGCATCGGGTTTTGCGGCTGGCCGGTCGTGCCGTCGGAGAAAGAGCCCACGAGCACGGGCGAAACCAGCAGACTGCACAGGAACGCCCGCCGTCCCCAGCCGGCCACTCGGCCGGGCCCGAACCAGCCGAACCGGCCGGCGCCGTCGACGGCCGCCAGCACCAGGATGAGCCACGGCAGCGCGTTGTACTGCCAGTGCGGCGACCATAGATAGTCGCGCGAGTTGAAGAAGCGCTCGGCGAAGATCGGCAGGCTCAGCAACGCGTACGGCGAACGCAACGGAAGCAGGAGCAAGGGCAGCAGCAGGTAGCCGAGAGTATGAGCCTTCAACGCCGGACTGAAGAACACGCTGACCAGGTGCCAGGGCCTGGTGAAGACCGTTGTGACGACGTCCGGCACATTCTTGCCCAGCGCGTCGTACTGCCAGTAGGCGTACTGGTGGTTCGGCGCGAATGCCGGCAACACCACTGCGGTGGTCAGCTCGAAGGCGGCTGCGCCACCGATGATGAGTGACGCCGCTACCCAGGGCACCGGTCCGTTTGAGAGGCGCCGACGCGCCGCGCGAAGCCCACTCAACGACAAAGAACCACCACGAAACAACGCGAGGACGCCGAGCAGCGCCACCAGCAGACCCATGTCTTCGCGGACCAGCAACAACGCAGCCGCCCAGATCACGAGTCGTCGATCGTCGCGGCGATCGAGCGCGTCGAGAGCCAGCGCCATGAAGAGGTTAGCAAAGGCAATCTCGTGGAAGTCGAAATCAATCAGCGACAACATCGGCCAGCCAAGGCCGTAGCCGGCCGCCACAAGCAACGAGGCCGCGCCGCCGGCCCGTCGCCTCGTGAACCCGTAGACAACCGGAACCGAGGCGACGACGACGACCGCCTGCCCGATGAGCAACACGCAGGGGTTGTCCCAGATCCAATACAACGGCGCGAATGCGGCAATGATCGGATGGAAGTGGTCGCCGAGGAGATTGAAGCCCTGACCCTTCAAGGCAACGATCGGCGACTGGAAATGTGCGTACGCACGCACGGCTTGGTCGAAGATGCCGAGGTCGTATCCGTCCGTCAGGTAGCTGCGGTAGCGGGTGAGTGAGTCGACGAGGTAGAGCGCGAGCAGTACCACCGTCAGCGCCACGATGCCGCGTCGCCGTTTCACGTCGGCAGACAGCTTGCTCACGGCGCGCAAAGCCAGCTTGTTCACGGCGCGCAGCAATGCGTCGCGAGTCTGATCGTGTCGAACCACAGCACGCCGAGGTAGCAAGCAGCGGCAAGTGACAGCGCAAGGACGACAGTGACTACCGCAATCGATCGACGACTGAGCCATTGCGCGATGGGTATCAACAACGGAAAGGCGGGAACAAGCAATCGGGGAAGCGATGCATAGCTGTTTCCGGTGACCAACAACAGGAGAAAGAAGGCGACGCCGTACAGTCGCACCTCGATCGGCACCGCCGCCATTCGCCACAGCACAATGGCGAGCACCAACGCCGCGACAAGCACGACCGGCGTGATGCCCTCGGGAACAAGGGTCTCGTGCGGGTGCACGAACAACTTGACCGTCTTGTGCGCCGACCGTATCGAGTTGCGCACGACGCTCACACCAGGGTCGGCGTGCATGTGCCAGCCGCGCTGCTCGACGTCGAACCAGGCGGTCCATGAGCCGACGCGCACGCGCAGGAACACGAAGTAGGCGAGCACGCCTACAGGTGAGAGCAATGGCGCAAGCCATGGACGCCAGCGCCCACTCCCGCGCCACCGCCGCCAGGCCAGCGCCGCGGCGACCACGGCAGCCACGGTCAACGCAGCTGCCACGGATCTGGTCGCGCTGGCGGCCGCTGCGAGCAGCCCCGCCGACACCCATCGGCGTCGCAGCAGGGCGACTAGCGTGGCCGCGGCCAGCGCGGTGAACAACGCTTCGGAGAAGGCAACCGAAAGCACGAACGACTCCGGCTGCAGCGCCCACAACGCAACCGTGAGGAGTGCGACGCGGGCTGGCGCGAAGGACCGCACGAGGACGGCGATGACGGCACTTGCCACAGCACCGGCAAGCAGGGTCGCCGCCAACGCGCTCGCCGGCCAGCTGAAACCGGCCAGGTGCACGAAGCGGATGAGCAAGGGATAGCCGGGAAAGAACGCGGTGGTGTCCTGCCCGATTGTCTCGGGCGGCATGTTGGGCGCGATCGACGGCCAGCCGCCCTTGGCAGCTTGGATGTACCACAGGCCGTCCCAGTACCCGATCGTCTGCGACATCGGAAGCCCGCGATGCGCGCCGACTCCGAGGATCCAGGCCAGCGTGGCAAGACGCCCGACAGCGAAGATGCCGACAGCACGCAGCACCAGCGTGCGAGCCGGCGCCGCGGTCGAGGTCACTCGAACAGTCGAGGTCACCCGGACAATGATGTCGCGGCGCGCGGGAGTCGTCCCATCAACCAGACCGCGCCGACGCATCCGAACGCATACGAGTCCTGCACGATCCGGCCGACGAACCGCCAGTGGTGCAGATGATTGAGCAGGGTGGCGCCCCACCACGGAAGCTCGAGCGTGAAGAAGACCATGAGCACGACGGCGTACACGACCCGTCTGCGATCGCGGCCGTCCCCGAGAACACCGCCGATCACCAGCGGGATGAAACCGGCAAGGTGGTGGATCCACGCGACCGGCGACAGCAGCACCGCGAGCAGACCGGCGATCGCGAGCCCCCGAATCTCGTCGCCCTCGATGGACGCCTTGCGCGCAAAGTGGAATCCGACGACAGCGACGACAGCTGCGCAGGCCAGCCACAACGCGGTGCCGGCTGTGCCTGGCATCGACCGCAGAAAGATCGATCGCAACGACTGGTTAGGCGTTCCTGCGTTGTCGCCCACCCGTTTGCTGTCGAACAGTGCGCTGGTCCAGAAGACCTTGCTCGCCTGCGGCATGGCGATCGCCATGGCCACCGTCGCGCCGACGAACCACAACGTGGCCACCGCGGCGGCCCGGCGGCGTCCGGTCAGCCAGAGGTACGGCACGAACACCGCGGGTGTCAGTTTGATGGCGGTGGCGAGCCCGATCAGCATGCCACGCGGCCATCGGGTCTTCGGTAACACGCAGTCAAGCACGCAGAGCGCGGCCAGGAAGATTCCCACCTGGCCGTAACGGAATTCATCGCGAATCGGCAGCGTCCAGGCCATGGCCGAGACGAGGACCGCCACCACGACCGGACGCGTTCCCGGCCCGAATCGCCGCACGAAGGGTCGGAACGAGACGACGACAAGCCAGCCGAGGACGGCGAGCGTGCCGAGCGTCCAGACGATAGATGCGGCGCCGAAGGGGAGCATCGCAAGCGGGACGGCCACCACCGACGAGAACGGCGGGTAGGTGAACGGCAACAACTGGGGAACCGGCGTGAGGTACGAGTACAGCGGACGACCCATCAGCACCGAGCGACCGGCGTCGCGATACACCGCGAGGTCGACGAGACGCAGGCTGTGCACGGCGTACACGCGGTCCCACAACAGCGGCCCGACAGCGACGACAAGGATTCCGAATGCCACTGCGGTCGCGATCGGCGCCCGGCGTGCGCCATGGAAAGCGCGCCTAACCATGCCCGGCCCGTGCCATAGATGGCCGTGCCTGTGGGCGCGTTCCACGTCGCGCGTACCCGGACCATCGGGCGAGCTTGACCCTGGATGGCTCGAGATCGGAGCTGCTGCACCTGCCATGACAGCCTATGGACGATCTGTCGGCGCTGATCGTTCGGTCATCGAGAACCGCAGCTTCGCCATCGCGTTCTCCGGTCCGGCGACGATCCCCGATGCGGCGACTAGTTCGTGCACTCGGGCCGCCAACTCGTCGGCGTCCCACCGCCGGCCGCCGTTGTCGATGACGGCAACAGACGTCCACGGCCGGTACAGCTCCACGGTGTCACCTTGGACGCCGAACACCTTGCCGCTGATGTGGGCCGAGGCCGAACTGGACAGGAACGCGACCATCGGCGCGACGTTGTCGGGATGCCAGAAGTCGAACCCGTCGCCGGCATCACCGATCCGGCCGTACGCGCCCTCGGTTATCCGGGTGCGCGCCGCGGGGGCGATCGCGTTGCACGTGACCTCGTATCGCGCCATCTCCTGGGCGACGATCGTCGAGAACGCGGCGATCCCGGCCTTGGCGGCGCCGTAGTTGGACTGGCCGAAGTTGCCGAGCAGCCCCGACGTGCTCGCGGTGCACACGATGTGGCCGGGTCCGCCGTGCTCTTTCCAGTACGCGCAGGCCGCGTGGGTCAGGGCGTAGTGACCGCGCAGATGGACCGCGATGACCGCGTCCCATTCCTCGGGGGTCATCTTGGCGAGCGTGCGATCGCGCACGATCCCGGCGTTGTTGACCACGGCGTCGAGCCGTCCGAACGTCGCGACCGCCTGGTCGACCAGGCTCTGGGCCGCCTCGACTTCACTGCAGTCGCCCACGTGGGCGATCGCGGTCGCGCCCGAATCGGCGATCTCTGCAGCGACCGCCGCCGCCGCCTCGGCATCGACGTCGTTGACCACGACGCTCGCGCCCTGCCGGGCCAGCTCGATGGCTTCACCGCGACCAATACCCCGGCCGGCCCCCGAGAGGACAACGACACGACCGTCGAGCAGTCCCATGCGGCGACGCTAGCCGATCACGATTGCAGTGACGTAACGGCCACTGGCCGGCGGGCCTCGACTGGCGCCGCCTCTGGACAATCGGACGGGCTCGATACGAGCGGTGGATGCCCGGGTGCCGCCGACGGGGGATGCAGCGGCACCCGGGCGAGGGAAGGTTACCCCGCCCGAACCAGGTCGGAAAGCACTTCGCGAAAATACTTGCTCGCAAAACTAGTTTTGGCCCTTCGGGGCGCTTCGGGAGCGCTCTAGCGCAGCGTCACCTGGCGCGAGAGCAGTCCGGATCTCGATCGCCGCTCGGCCGCGGAGAGGGGCTGCAGGTTGGCCAGTGCGTCGTCCAGCTTGTGGCGCAGGGCGGTCGCCGGCTCCTCGACGTCCGCCGCCTCTGCGTCCGGCGCGAGGTCCCAGACCGGCACGACGAGCCCGTCAGCGCGGAACGCACCGACGTACCGGCTACCGTCGCCTATACCGAGGTCACGGGCAGCGTGCAGGCGAGCTAGCCCGTCGAGCAGCGGCTCTTCGGAATCGGGCAGGACCCAGCGCAGATGGGTGCGCGTGCCGATCCGGCACCAGTAGGCGGCCGCGACCGAGGTCAATCTCACAGTCGGGACGACGGCCGCGGAGGCGCGTTCCAATGACGCGGCCAACTCGCCGTCCGGATCTGGCATGTCCGCGCCCCAGAACTCGAAGCCACTGCGCACGGTGATCTCGAGAGGAGAGTCGTCGAGGAGGTCCTGCAGTCGCAGGCCCGGGCCTGGCACCGCGTCGGGCGTGACTGAGCTGCCCGGGCTCGAGTCCAGCGCCTCGACAAGGGCGGCGGCCAGGTCGCGGCTGATGTCGCCCGACCGTGGCGCGGATTGCAGGCCGAGGTACACCGAGCCGTCGGTCCTGACCATCGCCGGCCAGCCAAGGGGCAGCACGGTCGCGGCGGTGATCGGTGCCGCGTCGGCCGAGCGGTCGCGCAGGTTGAGCGGCACCGTGGCGGCGGGAACGATTTCGCGCAGCGCGACCCAATCGCACTCATCCGTCAATCCGGCGAACGGCCGCGTGACGATGTCGTTAGCCCGATGTCCGGCCCGATCGGCGCGTCCGTGGCACGCCTTGTAGCGGCGACCGGACCCGCACGGGCAGGGCTCACGCGCACCAACCGCGACTTCAGTCATGCCGCGGAGCATAGGGCTGAGCCGCCGACCTCCTCGTCGCGGATGTCTAGGAGTCCGTCGCCGTCACGGGCACGATCGCCCACACCGTCCTGCCCGAACCGTGTTGCTCGACCCCCCAGCGGGCGGCCAGCGTCGCAACGATCGACAAGCCGCGCCCGCTGATCTCGGTTGGCGCGGGCTCGGTCGCGACGGGTTGGGTGCTGCCGCCGCCGTCGGTCACCGCAATCTCGACGCCGTACTCGCCAACGCCCCAGTCGATCACCAGCTGGCCGTCGTCAAGAGCGCGGGCGTGCAGGACTGCGTTACCGACGAGCTCGCTTGCCACGAGGGCGACTTCTTCACGCACCGGCTCGGGCAGGACGGCGAGGTCATCGCGCAGGACGGCCCGCACATACCCCACGCTGGCTGGTGTCGGCGCAACTCGGACCGAACTCACCAGCTCACCTGCCTCCTGACGGGTTAGTCCGGTCGCCGGCCTCCTGGGTTCATACCTGCGTCGCGTATATTCCCTTGACGAAAACCGACAAACCTGACGAACCGGCTGTCAGGGCGCGCCTTCGGTCCGCAGCGTGACCTCGAAGCAGGTACCACCCCCGTCGCGGGGCAGGGCGCGCACCGACCCGCCCTGCGCGTCGAGAAGCCGCCGCACGATGTAGAGACCGAGCCCGACTCCTCCGAACCGGCGTCGTTCACCGCCGACCTGGTAGAAGCGCTCGAACACCTGGGTGTACTCGCCACCGGGAATCCCAAGGCCGCGGTCGCACACGAGCGCCACGATGCGGTACCCCTCCACGCGGGCCGACACGGTGATCGCCCCGCCGTCCGGTGAGTACTTGACGGCGTTCTCGAGCAGCTGGCCGAACACGATCTCGACCGAGCTCGGGTCACCGACCACCGGCGGCAGCTGGTCGGGAACCTCAAGTATCAGCTCGTGATCGACAGCCACCGTCGCGAATCCGGACACCGCGGTGCGCAGCAGCCCGGCCAGGTCGAACGGAATCTCGATCTGCGCAGGCGCCGCGGACCCGGCTCGGGAGCCGAGCAGTAGCTGCTCGACAAGCGCACCGAGCGCGCGAGTGCGCTCAGCGATCCGATCGACGGAGCTTCTGCGCTCGTCGTCCGTCAGGTCGTCCCAATGCGTCAACAACGTCGACGCGTAGCCCTGGACGACGGTGATCGGCGTCCGCAGCTCGTGGCTGGTGACGGCGAGGAAGAGATCCTTGCTTTGCTCGATCGCCTTGGCCCGCGTGACATCGCGGAAGTCGACAACCGTCTCGCCCGTCTCGCCGATCGGTGCGCACAAGACCTCGAGCCATCGACCCGAGGCGAGCTGGTGCTCAGCCACCACTCCCAGCTCCGCGACCGGGAATGGCAACGGTCTACCCATGGCCTGCACCTTCGACAGCCCAGTGAGCTCGTAGGCGGCCGGATTCCACTGCCGGACGAGCCCATTCGGGCTGAGAACCGCCATACCGTCGAGCGTTGCGTCGACGACGGCCCGCTCGTGCTCGCGCTGACGTTGGGTGCGGTCGTAGGCGCGCGCGTTCGTCAGGGCGGTGCCGGCAGCCTCGGCAAGAAGCTCGAGTACACCGAGTTCGACTCGACCCAGCGCCCGCCGTTCCGCCGCGAACATCACGTACAGCGCGCCCGACGGCTGGCCGTCGAGCCGGGTGAGGGCGACGGCCAGCCGCGGCAGTGTCGCACTTGTCGCGGCGACGAGTGGCGAGGAGTTCGTGTAGTCGCGATTGTTCAACGCCATCGACGGCCGACCTGAGTCGAGCAACGTCGCGACTGCCGACTCGGCCAGCGGAATCCGCTCGCCGACGAGGTTCGACGGCAGCCCCGACACCGCCGCGACGACAAGGTCGTCGCCCTCGAGGACGACGTATGCTGCGGCGTCACCAGTGAGCAGCTCACCGCCGGACTCGCTGATCCTGCGCAGCACCGTGCTGAGGTCGAGGTCGGAGTTGATACTGGCCACCACCGAGGCAAGTCGGCCGACCAACTCCGTACGCCGCCGCAGTTCGCGTTGCCCGGCGCGCTGCTGTGTCGCATCGCGGACAACAGCGAGCCACCCGTCGATCGGGCCATCGAGCCAGGCCCGCATAGGGCTGAACACGATCCAGACGTCAACCAAGCTGCCGTCGGCACGGCGTCGCTTGGTTGCGAGCGACACATGCTCGCCGTGCCGCACCCTTGCCAACGCAACGTCGCGATCCTGTTCCGCCTTCTCGTCGGGTACTCCCGGGAATTGCTGTCCCAGCACCTCGGTCTCGGTCCAACCGAACAACCTCTGCGCGCCGGCGCTCCACAAACTCACCCGGCCATCGTTTCCCCCGGCGACGACGCCGTCAGCCATGGCATCGAGCACTCGTGCCGCCAGGGGATTGGGGAGCATGGCGCCATCGTGTCATCGCGGAGCCCGGATCCGACCGACTTGTCGATACCACGGCGCTATAGATCCCGTCCTCGTACTGACAACTCGATGAGCGCGCCCCTAGGCTCGCTGGTCATCAGGCCGGGGCGCGTCCACGTTCCGCTCACGCGTCCGGCGTCCGCATCTGCCTCTGGGGATCCCATGTTGATCGTCACGACCAACGATCTGCCCGGCTACCGGATCGACGAAGTGCTGGGCGAGATTTTCGGGCTGACTGTGCGCTCCCGCAACGCGTTCAGCCAGATGGGTGCCGGGTTGAAGTCGATCATCGGCGGCGAGCTGCGTGGCATGACGACGGCGCTCGTCGAAAGCCGCAATCAGGTGATGCAGCGGCTGATCGACGAAGGCACCCAGCGCGGAGCCAATGCGATCCTCGCGATGCGCTTCGACACCTCGGAGATGGGTGGCGTCTGGACCGAAATCTGCGCGTACGGCACCGCGGTTCGGGTCACGAAGCTCTGATCGGACGCCGATCTGCGAGCCGCACCACGACCGTGAGCGCCGCGGCGGCAAGGAAAGACAGCAACGAGGCGCTCATCCAGGTCTGCACCGTGAAATGGATGTCGCGCGCGATGTGCTGCCACATGGTGGCCCACCACGAGACGCCGCCTGGATAGATGAGCTGATAGACCACGAAGCCCGTGACCCACGGCACGAGCATCGACCAGCGTGCGCGCGCGTGCTGGGTGAGGTCCCACGACCGGGCACCGCCGTAGGCGAAGTAGTCGACGACCAGCACGGCGAAGAGCGGGACGAACACCGAACCGATCAGCGACAGGAAGCTCGAGTAGTTGTTGATGTCGATGACCAGCGCGAGCACGGTGGCTGACGTGCCGATGACCAGCGCGAGCACCCGGCGGTCCCAGCGCGGCCGCAGATTCTGCGTGCTGACGGCGGTCGAATAGACGTTGCAGAACGACTGGTCGATCTCGCGGATCGCGAGCACTGCGAAAGCGGCAGTCCCGAGCGGGACGGCGATGAACGCCCCCCAGATGTGGTTGGTCGCCCCATCGGTGGCCACCGTAAGGATCGCGATCAGGCCGAGGGCATAACAGGCGACCTGGGTGATCGTGTAGCCGACGAACGCGGCGCTGAACGCCGTCCGTGATGACTTCGAATGTCTGGAGTAGTCGGCGGCGACGGGGACCCAGGAGATCGCTACCGCAAGGGTCGTGTCGACCGCAGGCCAGAAGCCGTGCCAGGACGAGTGCGCAACGGCGGGCACCGGGTGCCGCAGGAGCTGCACGAACAGGTAGACCATCACGACGACGACGGCAACCGTCACGTATTTTCGCAATACCCGGACGACACCGAGCGGTCGCAGCGCGAGCAAGGTCGTGACGACGCCGGCGATGAGCTTGTAGCCCCACGCTGGCACGCCAGGCTCGAGCTGATGCGCCGCCGACGCGATGGTCACGATCTCGAAGGTGCCCCATCCGAGCAGCTGCAGGATGTTCATGCCGGTCGGCAGGTACGAGAGCCGGGTGCCGAAAAGCCCGCGCAGGAGAACCATCGCCGGTGCGCCCGTGCGTGCCCCCGGCACTGCTGCGAGGCCGACGGCAAACGACCCGAGAGCGGTGCCGATGACCGTGGCGATCAGTGCCGCGGTAAGCGGGAGTTCGGGACTGCCGGCTCCGAACGGTTGGAGCACGACCATGGCCCCCGTGAAGCCGAGCAGGCTCACGCCGAGATTGCCCCACAACCCGACCTGGTCGAAGAAGCCCAGCGCTTTCACCGCTGGCTGGTCGAGCGTGATCGGCGCTTCGGCGTGCGCGTTCAGAACAGCTGCCTGCGCCGATGCACCTGCGAGATCGGTGGCCACGATGATGCCTTCCCGGCCGGTCGCAACCGGCTCACTCCCTACGCCGGCATTACCCGGTCAGGTTCGAGCGGTCGGCGACCCTGCCGGACGAACCGGCCAATCGCCCTCTCAGCCCGGTTGCGCCCGAGCTCCCGCGATGTGCGTGGTGGAGTCTACTTCAACAGCCGCGACAACCGACGGTCCGCGAGCGGCTTGCCGCCGGTCTGGCAGGTCGCGCAGTACTGCAGCGACGAGTCGGCGAACGAGACCTCGCGCACGGTATCGCCGCAGACCGGGCACAGCTGCCCGGTTCGGCCGTGCACCCGCAGGTTGGCCTTCTTCTCCGCCTTCAGTTCGCCGGCGTCGAGCTCGGCGGCGCGATCGACGGCACCGCGCAACGTGTCCTGGATCGACGCATGCAAGACCGCAATGTCGTCGGGGGTGAGGCTGTCGGCAATCTTGAACGGCGACATCTTCGCGACGTGCAGGATCTCGTCGCTGTAGGCATTTCCGATGCCGGCGATGACCGACTGGTCGCGCAGCAGTCCCTTGATCTGCATGCGCCGACCGCGCGCCAACGCTTCGAGTGCGTCGAGGTCGAACGCCGGGTCGAGCGGATCAGGGCCGAGTCTGGCAACGCCCTCGATCGTCGCTGGGTCGGCGACAACGTATGCAGCGAGTCGCTTCTGGGTACCGGCTTCGGTGAGGTCGAAGCCGGAATCGTCGTCGAGCCGCACCCGCAACGCAATCGGGCTCTTGCCAGGCCGCAACGGCGCAGGTGCGAGCTCCTTCCGCCACCGCAGCCAGCCGGCCCGAGCCAGATGGACGACGAGGTGCGGGCCCGAGGTGGCGATGTCCAGGAACTTGCCTCGTCGGGTCACCGAGCTGATCGTCGTCCCATGCAGTGCTGTCGACGGCGGGTCGTAGGTCTTCAGCACGTGGAACGCGCCGACGTCGACGCGCACGATGCGGTGGCCGACCGCGTGGCTGGTCAGAAACGTTGCCAGCGCTTCGACTTCGGGAAGTTCAGGCACGCCATCGATGATGCCGCATGCTCAGCGCGCGACCAGCGCCTTTGCATATCGGGCCCTCGCAGCTCGCGCCTGGCGGCTGCGTCCTCGCCTGCGGTGGCGCGGCGACAGGTCGTCGATGATCAGGCTGAGGCCGACACCGAGCATCCAGACATCCTTCGCGAGCGGGGTGCCCTGCTTGGTCGGTCGAATACCGTCTTCCATCGTCAGGCCAGGGGTCTCGTGATACATCCTGAGCAGCGCTCCGGAGAATGTGGTAAGCGCGGCACCGGCGGCCCAAGCGGGGACGAACGGCGAGAGCAGCAGCGCCGCGACCGTGATCTCACCGCTACCGAGCAGCTTGGCGAACGTGCGCGGCTCGATCGGTGTCAGAAACGGATAGGTGCCGGTCGCCATGCCGTACAGGCCCTTGGCGGTGTCGTCGTCGGCGCCCAACTTGCCAACGCCGGAATTGAGAATGAACGCACCCGTCGCCAGCCGGGTGGGAGCGTGGCTTAGCTTCATGCCCGAGTCGTACCCTGCGTGCGCCGTCGTACCCACGCATTTCCGGCCGGATGCCGCCAGGCGTCGCCCGACCCGAATCCGGCTTACTTGGCGGTCTGGGCCAGGTTCTGCAGGAACTTCAACGCGACGGGCGCCGCAACGGTCCCGCCGCTTTGCCCGTCCTGCACGTAGACAGCGAATGCGATGTCGCCCTGATATCCGATCAACCAGGCGTGCGTCTTCGGCGGGCTACCCGGACCGTACTCAGCCGTACCCGTCTTCGCCATCACTGGGCCGCCCGGCGCCTTCGCCAGAACAACTCCGGTGCCGACCGTCACGACCTCGCGCATGAGGGCGCGCACGTGCGCGACCACTCCGGCGGGTAACGGCGGGCCAGCGGCGGGNNCGCAGGCACAGACGAGACAGCGCCCGAAGCCGACGCCGAGGCCGAGCCCGACGCCGACGCCCCGTTCGTCGTGCAGTCGAGCGCCTTGCCGTTCAGCACGAGTTGAGGCGCGAGGTAGCTCCCGCGAGCGATCGTCGCGGCGGCGACGGCGAGGCTGACCGGACTGACCAGCGTCGAACCCTGGCCGAACGATGTCGCGGCCAGATCGACGAGGTCCTTGGGAGGTTCGATCTTGCCACGAAACGCCTCGGTGCCCAGTGACCAGCAGGCGCCGATCCCGAGCGCACGAGCGGTGTTCGACAGCGTCGGGCCAGGCACCTTGGACGAGAGGCTCGCAAACGCCGTGTTGCACGACTTGGCGAAGTCGGTGTGGAACGGCACGCTGCCGAGCTGCTCGCCTTCGTAGTTGTGGAACGTCTTGCCCTGCACGACGATCTGCGGCGAACAGACGACCGGGGAGTTCACATTGAGGCCCTGCTCGAGCAGCGCCGTCGTCGTCACGATCTTGAAAGACGAACCCGGCGGGACGGCGCCGAGCAGCGCGGTGTCGAAGCCGCCGCCGCTCGGTCCATTCGCAACGGCGATCACCTGGCCGGTTGAGACGCGCACGGCGACCAAAGCACTCGGCTGCGTCGTGACCGAGCCGACCGCGGCGTCGGCAGCTGCCTCGACCCGCTCATCTAGCGTCGTCCGCAAGTTCGTACCGTCGACAACCGGCTGCGTGAACACGACTGCCGGCGGCGGTGGACTCGCCTCCGATGACGGATGCACGACGTCGATCTGGAAGCCCGGCGTCCCCCCGATCGTCGAGTCGAATTCCTTCTCGAGCCCGCCGAGACCACCGACGTCCCCTGCGATGTAGCGACCGTTGGATCCGTCGACGATCTCTTTCGTCACCGGACCGACCGTGCCGAGGAACGACCTGGCGAAGTCGTGGGAGGGGCTGAGCGGAAGCGTGAGGTCGCGCAACACGATCCCGGGGACGGCGTTGATCTGCGCCGATACCCGATCGAAGTCGGCCTGCCGCAACGTGATGACGTCGACGAACTGGTCCGACGGTGCGCCTTTGATGCGGGCCGCCAACGTCGTCCCGTTGACGCCGAGAATCGTCGCCAGCTGGTTCGCGGTCTGATCAGTCGCCTTGCCTGCTTCGACGCCAATGTCGGTGACCTTGCGATCGATGATGATCGGCTGCCCCGCGCCGTCCAGGATGGTCGCCCGTTTGGGTGCGACTCGCACGTACCGCAAGGCGTCGCCGCTGCCGAGCGTGGGCTGCACGATCGACGGCTTCCAGGCGATCTGCCAGCTGCCGTTGACCTCGTCGGCGTCGGCGCTCGTCTGGTACTTCCAGACCTGATTGCCAGGCAGTCGCCAACTGACGGAGAGCGTCGCCTCGGACACGTGATCGTCGGCCGTCGGTTGCACCCCGAGCACACTCACTACGACCCCGCGCGCCTGTAGCGATTTCGTAACCGCTGCGTATTCGGTCTGCACGTCAGCGCCGGTCAATCCGCTGGCGTACGAGACCGTCGACAGGTCGCCCTTGCTCCACGCGGCCGCGAAAGCCGTCAGCGCAGCGCCTGCCGGCGTCGACGATGCCGACTGGCCCGGGGATCCGAGCGAACCCGACGAGCCGTGACTGTGTCCGCGCTTCGAGTACAGATAGATGCCGCCGACCCCGGCGAGCACGAGTACGAGGACGAGGACGACGATCAGCCCTGGGCGCGGTCCGCCGCGCGCCCTGCTGCGCGGTCGCAGTGGCGACTGCCGATAACTCATGGCGGGACTCTAAAGGTTCAGGCGCAGAGCTCACGCGCGTGCATCGCCGATACGTCCGCACCCTTTCGGCGCACCCGCTAGCCTGAGATGACCTTGGGAGGCTCGATGGTGCTTTACGAGGGCGCTGGACTGCTCCTGCTGCTCGCGCTCTGGATCTTCTGCCTGGTCGACGTGATCACGTGCGATGAATCCGAGTGCCGCAACCTGCCCAAGATGATGTGGCTGATGATCGTGCTCGTCCTGCCTGACGTCGGTTCGGTGTTGTGGCTGGTCGCCGGCCGTCCGCAGGGACGCGGCCGCCCGGCCGCTCTGCCTTACAAGGGAAACACGGGACGTCCCGCGCGCCAGGGCCACCGCACCTATCCGAGCCAGGTTCCGGCCACGAATCCCGACGACGACGAGGAGTTTTTGCGCGGCATCCGGAATCGCGCTGAGGAGCAACGCCGGATCGCGCGTGAACAGCGAGAGCGCGACGAGCACGGCTCGCCACCCGACCACCGTCGCGAGGACGACCCTGACAACCGATAAGACCCTGACGCCCGATACCCAGAGCAGGCCGCGCCGAACACCCCCGCGCGTCGCCCGCCTACGTGCACTGGTGGGCCGGCATCGGGCCCGCAGTGCCGTGGTCGCCGCGCTCGTCGTCGCGGTGGCAGCTGTCGACGTCCGGCTTTTCGTCGTCCCGACCACGGATCGGCCGACCACGACCGACGCCATCGTGGTCCTCGGCGGCCAGACGTACCCGGCCCGCCTGCACGCCGCGCTGGGCTTGAGCAGGGCCAATCCTGCGGCGGTGCTCGTCATCTCGACACCCGGGGGCAATCCGTGCCCGCGCTGGGCCACCAGGTCGAAGCTGATCTGTTTCGAACCGGATCCGAGCACGACGCAGGGCGAGGCGCGCGAGACCGCTCGACTCGCCGCTCAATACGGGTGGACCTCTATCGAGGTGATCACAACTGCCGACCAGGTGTGGCGAGCCCGGCTGCGGTTCAGCCGTTGCTGGTCGGGCGACCTGCGCATCGTGCAGGCGCCTACGAGTATTTTCGTCCGGTTACTGTCGGTGCCGTATGAAACCGCGGCGTCGGTCAAAGCCGAGCTGCTCCAACGCGGCTGCTGACCTGAGGGAGGCGGATATGACGGAGCAACCAGGTGCGGCGAGCGCTGACTGGCTTTGGCTGCCTGCCGACCTTCCCAAGCCCGTCGACGACGGCGCCGCCGATCATCTTGTGGGTCTAGCCGTCCCGCCCATCGCGCTGCAATCGACGGACGCTTCCACCGTCAACCTCAGCGCACTACCACGGCGCACGATCGTCTATGCCTACCCGCGAACAGGCCGACCCGGAGAACCGCCAATCGTCGCCGACTGGGATTCGATCCCCGGCGCGCGCGGCTGCACCCCCGAGTCATGCGGCTTCCGCGATCACCACGCCGAGCTCGACCAGCTCGGTTTCGACGTGTACGGCTTGTCGACGCAGCCGACCGAGTACCAGCGTGAAGTTGCCGAACGATTGCAGTTGCCGTTCGCGCTTTTGTCGGACGCCGATCTGGAGCTCACCCACGCATTGCGGCTGCCGACCATCACGGTGGCCGAACAGCCGCTGCTGCGCAGATTCACGCTTGTGATCGACGCGGGCACGATCTCACACGTCTGGTATCCGGTGTTCCCGCCGAACACGCACGCGGCAGAAGTGACCGCCTGGGCCGAAACCGCCTGAGAACTGCGCGCCGAGCGTCCAGCCGTGGCTGGTCGGCCTAGGCCCGCCGACCTGTTAGCGCGAGAAGCCTGACCGCCGGATCGCTGGACCCGGCATCGACGGCCGCGCCGAACGCGCCACCCGAACGCCAGTCCTCGGCGTGCAACTCCAGGTAGCCGAGAACGTGCTCGGCGGCCTTCGGGTCAATGGTGTCCGGCAGCCCGGCGCCGCGGGCCAGATCCCAGCCATGCACGACCAGGTCGACGAGCATCTGCTCGGCGTACTCGAGCGCGGGGACATCACCAAACGACAGGTGCACGATCTGGTCGGGTGAGCCATTACGCCAGGCGGTTCCGGCGGCCAGGCTCGCGGCGTCCCACGCGTTGGCAGGTGCATCGCCGACGACGTCGCCGTCATAGCGATCGCCGACCTGCGCGATCGTCTCCCCCTTCAGCAGGTGTGACACCCAGAGCTGTTCGCCGACCACGTGGTTGACGACATCGCGGACCGACCAGGCAGTACACGGCGAGGGTTGTGACCATGCCGGCGCAGGCACCGCGTGCACCTTCGCTCCGAACGCCGACAATCCCTGGTCGATGAGCTCGAACGTCTCCACTGACGTCTCGGACATGGCGGTCGCCTTCTTCCGGAAAGTACCTTCTGGACAAGCTAGTGCCGGTGCAGCAGGAAGTACTCCTCCGGCAGTGTCGCGTTGTCGAGCTCGGGTGCGAGTCCCTTCAATTGGCTCGGGTACTCGGCAAGCGCGGCCGCCTTGCGACCGCCGGGATCGAGGCGGAACTCCTCGAGGTCGTAGCCCATGGACCTGAGCGTTTCCACGCGGGTTGCGACCTGCGCCGAATGCGACCCGCGATACGGGACGTCGGTGAATGCGATCCAATTCGCCGCCAGTTCGGGCGTCTCCTCGAGAAGCTGGACACAGGCTTCGTGGGTGCGTTCGTGGTCGGGATGCGAGAGGCCGAGCGGGAACGCGATCGTCGGCCGCCCGGCCGAAGAGAGTTCGGCGCGCAAGCGCTTGGCAATCTCTTGCGACGGCGCGAGTTCGGTGACGTACTGCTCGTCGACGAAGTCCAGCCAGACCGGATGCGCCCCGAGCACCGCCAGGGCGGCCCGGTCCTCGGCCCGACGCAGCCCGACGACGTCGTCGCCAGGCCCGAAGCCGCACATCTCGTCCCAGTCGGTGACCTCGGCGTAGGGCGCAGGAAACCCGGCAAACACCGTGATCACCCTGGCGTCGGTGCTGCCTGCCAGAAGTCCTGCACAGCTGAGCACCACGTCGTCCAGATGCGGCGACACGGCGACGAGTGGCGCGAACGCTGCAATGTCCGTCGGCATGAGAAGTCTCCGGGACCGGGTACCGAGAGTGTCAGCTGAGGGGCCGTGACCTGCGACGATCGGGTCTTCGAACGAGTGGGCGAGGGGGGACTTGAACCCCCACGTCCTCACGGACACACGGACCTGAACCGTGCGCGTCTGCCATTCCGCCACTCGCCCGAGTGGAGCGCTCAGCCTAGCAGGGCGGCATGCGAACCAGGACTGACCTCAAGGCGTCCTGGATAGCATCACAGGAGGGCCGAAAATGCCGCGTCACCACGTCGGCGTGAGATCTGCCCGCACGCGGAGGGACGGAAGGAGGGTCAGTGGGTGTGCTCCAGCGCTTCGAGCGCCGGATCGGTGGGCTGGTCGAAGGCATCTTCGCGCGGGCCTTCAAATCCGAAGTGCAGCCGGTCGAGGTTGCCGCGGCTCTGCAGCGTGAACTCGACGACCAGGCCGCCGTCGTCGGGCGTGATCGCACCCTGGTACCGAACCACTTCGTCGTCGAGCTCGGCGACCACGACCACTCCCGATTGACGCCGTACGAGGCACCACTCACCCACGAACTCGCCGCGATGGTCCGCGAGCATGCCGACGACCAGCGGTACACATTCGTCGGACCCGTAGAGGTCGAGCTCCGTCACCTGCCGGCTCTCGATACCGGCGTCTTCCACGTGCGCAGCGACGTCGCTCCCGGCCCCGAAGGTATGCCCGATCTAGGCCCGCCGGCCGCTCCCGACGTCCAATCGCCATTGCCTGATCTGGAGCCGATCGCCGACGCCTACACGACCGCGATCCCACGCGCAGCGCTTCGGCCCGCGGTCGGCCGGATCCGCGTCCGCGAGGGCAGGAACGCCGCCTACGACGTCGAACTCAAGCACACCGTCACCGTCATCGGCCGCGGCACCGACGCCGACGTCCGGCTCACCGATCAGGCCGTCTCACGACGCCATGCCGAGATCCGTCTCGTCAACGGCGCGACGCTTCTCAACGACCTCCAGTCGACCAACGGCACGACCGTCAACGGGGTCGCCGTCACGACCACGGCATTGAAGGACGGCGACGAGGTCAAACTCGGCGAGACGGTGCTGATCTTTCACGCGGGCATCGAGCCGGCGACCCACGCACGCGGTGAGCAGGGCAGGCAGGGTGGGCGTGGTCAGGACAAGGCACCCGACGTCGGCTCGTGGAGCTGAGCGCCGCCGATGTCGGAGCTGTCGCTCTTCCTGCTGCGGGCGGGTTTTGTCGCCTTGCTGTGGGTCTTCGTCATCGTCGCTTTCGGGATCGTGCGCTCCGATCTCTTCGGCGGCCCGCAGACCCGCGTCGCGCGACCGCAGCCGAAGAAGCCGGCGAAGAAGCCGCCGAGCTCACGCAAGGCCCCCCGCAAGCTTGTCGTCGTGGCTGGGTCCTTGGCCGGGACGTCGATCAACCTCGGCGAGACCCCGGTCACGATCGGGCGGGCCAACGACTCGACCCTTGTACTGACCGACGACTACGCGTCGACCAAGCATGCCCGCGTCTTCCAACGCGACGGCCAGTGGATGGTCGAAGATCTCGGCTCGACCAACGGCAC
>PLCK01000178.1:0-8913 GCA_003134755.1 Actinomycetota bacterium
GGTGACCGACTCGGACGTGAACAAGCGGCGGGACACGGGCGCTCCTTCGGTCGGCACCACGTGGTGGCGGGCCAGGATCGGCAGGGAAAGGGCTGAGTCTAGGCCACCGGACCGTTGTGATCGGTGCGGGACATTCCGGCAGCGTCCGCGGCGGGCATGCGGGCGGCGACGAGATCCCAGACCACGTCGGCGAGCGCAGCCTTCGGACCGGGCGGCACGTCGGTAGTCGTGCCGTCGACGCCCAGGATCGTCGCCGCATTGTCGGCGACGTCGAACCCCAAGCCGGCGCCCACCTCGTTGACGACGAGCAGGTCGGNNACGCTGGCGATCGAGGAGTCGCCCGAGTTCGGCGAGCACGTCGGGATTGCGCGTCAACTCGAGCACCGGCGGATCGGCGTCCGATTTCTTGATCTTGGACTGCGCAACTGTCGCCGGCCTGAAGTCGGCGACGGCCGCGGCCATGACCACGGCGTCGGCGCCGGCGGCGGCTTCGAGGACTGCCGCGCGAAGCTCCTCAGCGGTCCCGACCCGCACCATCTTCGCGCCGGCCGGGTCGGGCAGCATCACGTTGGCGGCGACAACCGTGACCTCGGCCCCGCGGGCGAGAGCAGTCGTGGCGAGCGCATAACCCTGGCGGCCCGAACTGCGGTTGCCCAGGAACCGCACAGGGTCGAGCGGTTCGCGCGTGCCACCGGCGGAGACGACCACCCGACGACCCGCCAGGTCGGGCCGCAGCCCGGCGATGCCCCTGGCCAGCACCCGACGGGCCACCTCGGCGATCTCAGCCGGCTCGGGCAGTCGGCCCGGCCCGGAATCGGCACCGGTCAGCCGGCCGACTGCGGGCTCGATCACCACGGCGTCGCGCGAACGAAGGGTGGCGACATTGGCCTGGGTGGCGGCGTGCTGCCACATCTCGGTATGCATCGCCGGCGCGAAAACGACAGGGCAGCGCGCAGTCAGGAGGACGTTCGCCAGCAGATCGTCGGCCATGCCGTGCGCCGCGCGGGCCAGCAGATCGGCGGTGGCCGGGACGACCAACACAAGGTCGGCCCACTGCCCGAGCCGCACGTGCGGAACCTCGTGGGCGTCGTCGAAGAGATCGGCTTGCACGGGGTGGCCCGACAGCGCAGCCCACGTCGCGGCGCCGACGAAGTTCAGCGCTGCCTTGGTCGGCACGACGATCACGTCGTGATGGGCTTCGGTGAGGAGCCGCAGCAACTCACACGCCTTGTAGGCGGCAATACCGCCGGAAACGCCGAGAACGATCCGGGCCGACGACCCCGTCGTGATCGGTGAACGTTCGAGCGGAGACGCTGCGGGAGTCATCGCAGCCGCCGGTGTCAGGCCTCGACCGGCTCAGCGGTCAGCAGGTTGCCGTTGATCTCGCGCAGCGCGACAGACAGTGGCTTCTCATGCGGGTGCGTCTCGACGAGAGGGCCGACGTATTCGAGCAGACCCTCGCCGAGCTGGGAGTAGTACGCGTTGATCTGACGCGCGCGCTTGGCCGAGTAGATGACCAGGGCGTACTTGGAGTCGGCGATCTCGAGCAGGTCGTCGATGGGCGGGTTGGTGATGCCCTCGGGACTGGCGACAATGCCGGACACGTGGTGCCCTTCGGTGGGAGACATTCGGCAGGCGTGCAACCGGTAGGCAACCGGTGTTTCAGGTCTGCAGCCTCAGCAAGGTTATCAGTTCGGCGCAGGCGTGCCCGACGGACGCGTTGACTACGACGGCGTCGAACTCGTCGATCGCGGCCATCTCCACCCCGGCCCGCTTCAGCCTGGCCGCAGCCACGTCCGGTGCCTCGGTGCCGCGCGCGGTCAGCCGTCGAACCAGTTCGTCCCACGACGGCGGCGCAAGGAACACGCAGAATGCGTCGGGCATCGCCGCCTTGACCTGACGGGCTCCCTGCAGCTCGATCTCGAGCAAGGCAGGGACGCCGCCCTCGAGCGCCTGCTCGACCGGCTGTCTCGGCGTCCCGTACCGGTTCTTGCCGTAGACCGCCCACTCGAGCAGCTCGCCGGCCGCAATCATGCGATCGAACTCGGCGTCGTTGATGAAGTGGTAGTTGACGCCGTCGATCTCACCCGGGCGCGGGAATCGGGTCGTCACCGATACCGACACCCACAACCGCGGCACCGCCTTCGCCAGCGCGGCGACGACAGTGCCCTTGCCAACGCCCGAGGGGCCGGACAACACCGTGAGCCGGGCCGGCCCCGATGTGACGTCGTGGTGCGGTGACCCAGGCTCAGGAACGTCCGCCCCCGAATTCGGAGACGAGCGCGGCGCGCTGCTTGGTGCCGAGGCCTCGAACCCGCCGCGTCGAGGCGATGCCCAACCGCTCCATGATCTGCGCGGCTCGAACCTTGCCGACGCCGGGCATCGACTCGAGCAACGCGGTCACTCGCATCTTCCCGACCACGTCGTCGCGTTCACCAAGGTCGAGGACGGCGCCGAGCGACTCCCCCGAGTGCTTCAGCCGCGCCTTGATCTCAGCCCGTCGCTGCCTGGCAACGGCGGCTTTGGCAAGAGCATCGGCGCGCTGCTCGGACGTGAGGGTCGGGAGTGGCACGAAGGTCACCTCGAACGGGCGGCGGCACGAAGGCCGGTGCGGACCGAATCAGAACCGCCGGGTACGACCAGGTGAACTCCCGACGACATGGCAACCTAACGACAACAGACCCACCGGGGCAACGCGGCCTCTTCCCAGGTCAGTCCACGGATGACTTTGCCGGACGCCGATGTGTGTGCACATCGGCGTCCGGCTCGGTGTCATTATCGATCGCGGGTAGGTGTTATTGCGGCCCACCCGTTACTTGCGACGCTCGACTGTGAACGGATTGCTTGGCGCCGCAACTGCATGCGCCCCGAGCAATACCCGCGACGGCGAAAGCAATCCACCATCGGCGCGCACGCCGAAGCTGACCTTCGCGGCGCAATCTGCACGGAAGTCGATGCCATCCGTGTGACCGTAGTTCGCGAAAGCGAAGTACAGCGTCTTGTGGTCATTGCTGAACCAGTAGCGGTCGGAGTTCTCCAACTGCACCGCCTTCACCTGGATCGGCCTGTCGGCAGTGACCGAACCGGTGAACTCCACGAGCTTGCCGTCCTGGTGATGCGTGACGCGTATCGCGTAACCGTCTTTGCCATGCCAGATCCAGGCGCCCCGGGCATCGCCAGGGTGGTACGACGGCGGCGCGCCTTCGATGACGGCGGGCAGATGTCCGGCTACACATCCGTTGGTGTCGTCAACCGCTGGCGGTGCGGGTGCCGCTGTGGCGGCCGGCGCTGCAGAGGGCGTCGCAGCGAATGCGGCCGGCGCGCCCACGAACATGCCCAGTGCAACGAGAACGGTGGTCGCACCTGCTGCGGCGATTCTCGCCGCCGCGATGGTGGTCGGGATTCTCGTCCTAGCTGGTCTGCGGATCGGTCTGCGGTTCATGGTGACCTCCTGAGTCGGCTCCGGTTCTCGACCGGCGACTGCAGGCAATCGAACGGCAGTGAAGCCGGCGTTCGTCGAGCGTCAGCGTTAGGTCAAGAACTCGCTTACGAGGAGGCCCGCCGGAACCTGCGGATGCCCGCTGCCAGGGAAGCTGCCGCGGCACCGGGATCGGCAGCATCGGTGATCTGCCTGCCGATCACGACGAGGTTCGCCCCGTCGGACAGTGCCTGCTCCGGAGTCGCCACTCTGGCCTGGTCTTGCGCCTCGGCGCCGGCAGTGCGAACGCCCGGGGTGATCAGCGTGATGTCGGGTCCGACCTCGGCTCTGACGGCAGCAACCTCCCGCGCCGAGCACACGATCGCCCGCGCACCCGCCGACACCGACATGACGGCAAGGCGCCGCACTGCGTCACCCAGCTCGCCCGTCATGCCGAGCTCGGCGAGGTCACCGTCGTCGAGACTCGTCAGCAGCGTTACGGCAGCGATCTTGCCGTCGGGCAGCTGCTCGGCGGCGGCCTCGATCATGGCCCGTCCCCCGAGAGCGTGCACGGTGAGATAGGTCGGACGAAGCCTGGCGACAGAACGCACCGCTGCCCCGACTGTGTTCGGGATGTCGTGGATCTTCAGGTCGAGAAAGAGGTCGATGCGGCTGCCGCCGCGCACACTCGCAACGGCCGCCGGGCCGAAGCGGCAGAACAACTCGAGCCCGATCTTCAACGTGCTGACGTGCGGTTCGACGGCGGTCGCCCACGCACTTGCAGTCTCGAGGTCGTGCGCGTCGAGCGCGACCGCGATCGGTGCGGTGCCGGTCATCAGGCTCCTAAACGGGGTTGTCGTCCGGCGTGAGGAGTTGCCCGTGATGGTGTGCGGCGTCGATCGGAAACTCACCGGCGGGCGGACGTTCGCCATGGGCGAGGCCGACGGCATCGGCCACGCCGGCGAAGCCTCGAGCGGCAAGCGCGTCTTCGAGTTCGGCCAGGATGCGGACCGGCGACATCGGATCGTGGAAGATCTCGGTGCCAATCGACACCGCCGACGCCCCGGCGAGGATGAATTGCAACGCGTCGAGGCCGGTGCGGATCCCGCCCATACCGAGGATCGGTACCTCGGGCATCGCGGCATGCACCTGCCACACGCAGCGCAGCGCGACCGGCCGGATCGCCGGGCCTGACAGCCCACCGGTCACACCCGCCAGCACCGGCCGCATCGTGTCGGTGTCGATGACGATGCCGAGCAGCGTGTTGGTCATTGACAGCCCGTCGGCACCGGCGGCGACACACGAGCGTGCGATCGCCACGATGTCGGTGACGTCGGGTGAGAGTTTCGCGAACACCGGCACCTCCGACCGGACGGCCCGTCGCACGGCCTGCACAACCTCGGCCGCCGAGCGGGGGTCGCAGGCGAACACCTGACCGCGGTCTTCGACGTTCGGGCACGAGATGTTCGCCTCGATCATCGAAATGCCACGAACCTCGCGCAGTCGCATCGCCAGCTTGGTGAACTCGTCGACACTGCCGCCCGCGATCGAGACGACGGCTCGCGCGCCGCGCTCGACAAGCCACGGCAGGTCGCGTTCGAGAAAGACCTCGAGGCCAGGACCCTGCAACCCGATGGAATTGAGCATGCCGCTCGGCGTCTCGGCCATCCGCGGAGTGGCCCGGCCCGACCGCGCGTTCATCATGATCGATTTCGTCACGATCGCGCCGAGCGCCGCCACGTCGAAGAACTGCGCGAGTTCCTGGCCGGCACCGGCGCATCCGGACGCGGTCAGCACCGGATTCGGCAATTCGAAGCGACCGAGGCTGGTGGTCATGTCGACGCTGCTCGCGGCCTTCACAGCGGGCACCGCCGATCGAACGGTCAAGGTCGAGCTCATCGAGTCACCTCCGCGCTTGCCTGCTGGCCCGTCGGCTTCAGCGACGAGCGGGGCTGGGGCTTGACCACGATCGGCTGCGGTGCGCCGAGCGCGTCAGCCGGAATCGTGCCGATGTCGTCGAACCGCACCCGATCGCCATGGAACACCGGACCGTCGACGCATGATCGGACCATCCGGGTCACCCCGTCGTCGCCGACCACCGGCAACACACACGTCATGCACACGCCTACGCCACACGCCATCAGCTCTTCGACCGCGATCTGGCAGGCGATGCCCGCGGCGTCGGCAATGCGGCTCACGGCGCGCAACATGCCCATCGGACCGCACGCATAGACAACGTCGGCTTTGCTCGAGCTCAGAACATCAGGCAGGACGTCGGAGACCCGGCCGCGGTGGCCCACCGAACCGTCCTCGGTTGTCACCGACAGCGTCGCCGAGATGCGCTTGGCGTCCAATGCGCCGAACAGACGTTCCTCCTTCGACGCGCCCATGACGAAGTCGATCCGACAACCCCTCGCGCGCAAGGCATCGGCGAGCGGAAAGAGCGGCGCGGTGCCGTACCCACCACCGACGAGCACGCAGGTCGCGGGTTCGCGCGGCAAGGAGAATGCCTTGCCGAGCGGACCGACGATGTCGATTGGTTCGTGTGCCTGGCGCGCGGCCAGCCAAGCCGTGCCGCGTCCCTCGATCGAGAAGATGAACTCGACAGTGCCGCCGTATACCCCGCGCTCACGGATCTGGTAGATCGAGAAGGGACGCCGCATCATCATGCTGGTGTCCGGCCCCCCGACAGCGACGGTCACGAACTGGCCCGGCTTGGCGATCTCGGCGACGCCCGGGGCCACGACGGTCATGGCGTGGTAGGCGCCGACGCGGCGCAGCGACAGCACCTCGCCGTTTACCTGGACGGGCATGTCGGGGCCCCCTCGAGGTGGAGGCGGCTCAGCTGTCGACGTGGTGCCATGGGATCAGACTCCCAGATCACGCGCGCGGTCGGCTTGGAGGACCGCGGCGTGCTCCTGCAAGGAGCGTACGGACAGCTCACCGCGCAACAGCGCCTCGATCCCCTGCACGCACGCCGCGAGACCCTGCACGGTCGTCATGCAGGGGACGCCGCGCAGCACGGCCGCGGTGCGGATCTCGTAACCGTCGACCCGCGGACCGACGCCCCACGGCGTGTTGACGATCATGTCGACGTCGCCGGCCAGGATTTGCTGCACGATCGTCGGCTCTCCGCCTGGGCCTGCTCCCTCGCTGTGCTTGCGTACGATCGTCGCGGTGACGCCGTTGCGGCGCAGCACCTCGGCGGTGCCTTGCGTTGCGAGGATCTCGAAGCCCATGTCGGCCAACCGTTTCACCGGGAAAATGATCGCCCGCTTGTCGCGGTTGGCCACAGACACGAAAGCTCTGCCCTCGGTCGGCAGTGAGCCGTAGGCGGCCGCCTGGGATTTCGCGAACGCGGTGCCGAACCCGGCGTCGATACCCATCACTTCACCGGTCGACTTCATCTCGGGTCCGAGCACGGTGTCGACCCCGTGGAACCGGCCGAACGGCAGCACCGCTTCCTTGACCGAGATCGACGCGTGGGGTGGCAGGTCGGCGCCGTCGCCACGTGGCGGCAGGAGACCCTCGCGACGCAAGTCATTGATCGTGGTGCCGGTCATGATGCGCGCCGCCGCCTTCGCGACCTGGACCGCGGTGGCCTTCGATACGAAGGGGACCGTTCGGCTGGCCCGAGGATTGGCCTCGAGCACGTACAGCACGTTCGACGTCAGCGCGTACTGCACGTTGAGCAGACCGAGGACGCCGACGCCCTTCGCGATGGCCAGCGTCGATTCACGGATGCGCCGGATCTCGGCGCTGCCCAACGTGATCGGCGGCAGCACGCAGGCCGAATCGCCTGAGTGGATGCCGGCCTCTTCGATGTGTTCCATCACGCCTGCGAGGTAGAGCTCGGTACCGTCGAACAAGGCGTCGACGTCGATCTCGACGGCGTCGTCGAGGAAACGGTCGACGAGCACCGGATGCTCCGGACTAGCCTCAGTGGCCCTGCTGATGTACGACTCGAGCATCTCCTCGCCGTACACGATCTCCATCCCGCGGCCGCCGAGGACATAACTGGGGCGCACCAGCACCGGGTAGCCGATCTCGTCGGCGATCGCCTTGGCCTCGTCGAACGACGTCGCGGTGCCGTGCCGTGGTGCGGGCAGGTTTGCCCGCGCGAGCACCCGCCCGAACGCACCGCGTTCTTCGGCGAGATGGATGGCCTCGGGACTGGTGCCGATGATCGGCACCCCGGCGTCCTTCAAGGCTTGGGAAAGTCGCAGCGGCGTCTGACCCCCAAGCTGAACAATGACGCCGAGCACCGGGCCGGCCTGCTGCTCTGCGTGCACGACCTCGAGAACGTCTTCGAGAGTGAGTGGCTCGAAGTACAGCCGGTCGCTCGTGTCGTAGTCGGTCGAGACGGTCTCGGGGTTGCAGTTCACCATCACCGTCTCGAAGCCGGCCTCGCGCAACGCGAAACTGGCGTGGACGCACGAGTAGTCGAACTCGACGCCCTGGCCGATGCGGTTGGGTCCCGAACCGAGGATGAGCACGGCCGGCGTCTCACGCGGCGCGACCTCTGTCTCGTCGTCGTAGCTCGAGTAGTGGTACGGCGTCTTGGCCTCGAACTCGGCCGCGCAGGTATCGACGGTCTTGTAGACGGGCCGCAACCCGAGCCGGTACCTGAGCTCGCGCACATCGGGCTCGGCGACGCTGCGGATGCCAGCGATCTGCGCATCGGAGAACCCGTGCCGCTTGGCCCGGCGCAGGATCTCGAGGTCGAGGGAGCCGACTGCTGCGATCTCACCGGCGACCTCGTCGAGCAACAGCAGCTGGTCGAGGAACCACCTGTCGATGCGGGTGGCCTCGTGCAGCTCCTCGACCGTCGCGCCGGCCCTGATCGCCTGCTGCACGGTCACGATCCGCCCGTCGGTTGGCCGCTTCGACCGTTCGACGAGCTCGTCCTTGTTGCCAACAGGGCCGTGCCAGAAGAACGACGAACCGTTCTGCTCGAGGGAGCGCAGCGCCTTCTGCAGCGCCTCGGTGAAGTTGCGGCCGATCGCCATCGCCTCGCCGACGCTCTTCATCGTCGTGGTCAACGTGTCGTCGGCGCCGGGAAACTTCTCGAATGCGAACCGGGGCGCCTTCACAACGACGTAGTCGATGCTCGGCTCGAAGCTGGCCGGGGTCTCCTTGGTGATGTCGTTCGAGATCTCGTCGAGGGTGTAGCCGAGCGCGAGCTTCGCCGCGATCTTCGCGATCGGGAAGCCGGTCGCCTTGCTCGCCAGCGCCGACGAGCGCGACACCCGCGGGTTCATCTCGATCACGATGACCCGGCCGGTCTCGGGATGGACCGCGAACTGGATGTTGCAACCGCCGGTGTCGACGCCGACCGCGCGCAACACGGCGATCGCGATGTCGCGCAGGTTCTGGTACTCGCGGTCGGTGAGGGTGAGCGCGGGGGCGACCGTGATCGAGTCGCCGGTGTGTACCCCCATCGGGTCGAGGTTCTCGATCGAGCAGACCACGACGACGTTGTCGTTGCGGTCGCG
>PLCK01000178.1:8975-9209 GCA_003134755.1 Actinomycetota bacterium
GACGACGACCGGGTAGCCGAGTTCGGTTGTCGCATCGAGGCAGTCCTGCAGCGTGTGGCAGATGACCGAGCGGGCCGATTCGGCGCCAATGCCGGCCACGATCTCCTTGAACTTCTGCCTGTTCTCGCCGGCCTGGATCGCCTCGATGTTCGCGCCGATCAACTCGACGTTGTACTTCTCCAGGACGCCGGCCTCGTGCAACGCGACGGCGGTGTTCAGCGCCGTCTGGCCGCC
>PLCK01000178.1:9333-9462 GCA_003134755.1 Actinomycetota bacterium
TGCCCGATCACGATCGGGCCTGATCCGATGACGAGCACCGAGGTGATGTCCTGGCGGCGCGGCATCAGCGACTGCCCGCCATGAGCGCGGTGAACCTGTCGAACAGGTACGCCGCGTCGTGCGGACCGG
>PLCK01000076.1 GCA_003134755.1 Actinomycetota bacterium
GGACTCCTCACCACCGTGATACAGCTCGCCCAGGTCGTCGGCGTGGCCGTGTTCGGCAGCCTGTTTCTGTCGCTCGCCGCGCACCACCAGGTGCACGCGTCTTCCGACGCCGCAAGGGTGCTCTTCTGCAGCCTCGCGGCGTTCACGGTGATCGGTGCGCTGGCCGCCGTCCGGCTGGCCAGAGCGGTCAGGTCACCCGCCAGATGAAGCTGAGCCTCAGGCCGGGTGGTGGGCAGTTGACTCGTCGGTCAGGTCGACGGCCGGCGATGTGGAGCTGCGCCGCTCCTCGTCGCTGGCCAGCGGGTAGGGCGTCAGCTGGACCGGCTTGCCGGCCTGCGAGAGCCAGGCAGCCGCCGCGCCGACGGCGCTGCCGAGCGCCAGGAACACGACGGCTACCGGCCACCGGCGCCGCTTCTTGACGATCATGGTGTCGGCACCGCGGAGCGCTGCCGCGGCCAGCCGGCCCCGGCGAAGCGCCTCGGTGCGAACCGGCGCCGAGGCGATCATTGCAGTGTCGACAGCAGGCACGATGCGCTCTTCGACTACGTGCCGGACCTGCTTGGCCGCCTTGCGCCCAGCTGGGACGGCGAACGGTACGACCTTGGTGTCGACGAGCTGGCGGGCGGCCTCCAGGCGGGCGTTCACCGTGTCGCTGATCTTCTCGGTCGTGGCGGGCATGTAAACCTCCGATGGAACGGCTATCACAGCCGATCTCGAGTCGATCCAGATATTCCTGACTGCCTTCCCGCCCTCTCGGGCGGGTAACCGCTGAGCCCAGCGGTATCGCGTCCACCGTACGGCGCGACGGCGTTCGCTGTCGCGTGCGAGGATGACATATCCGCGCATCGAACGGGAGGGTCCATCCCTGTGGCCGACGAGATCTTCGCGACTCTGCACACCACCAAGGGCGACATCGAAATCAAGCTGTTTGCCGATCACGCGCCGAAGACCGTGAGCAACTTCGTCGAGCTTGCCGAGGGAACCAAGGAGTGGAAGGACCCACGTAGTGGTTCGAAGACCACCTCCAAGCTCTACGACGGTACGGTCTTCCATCGGGTTATCGACAGGTTCATGATCCAGGGCGGCGATCCTCTCGGCAGCGGGCGCGGCGGCCCCGGGTTCAACTTCGCCGACGAGTTCCACCCCGAACTCACGTTCAATCGCCCGTACCTTCTCGCGATGGCCAACGCCGGGCCGAACACGAACGGGTCACAGTTCTTCATCACCGTCGGGCCGACGCCGCACCTCAACCGCAAGCACACGATCTTCGGTGAGGTGACCAAGGGCACCGAGGTCGTCGACGCCATCGCAACCGAACCGACCAGCTCAGGCGACCGCCCGCGCACCGACGTGGTGATCAACTCCGTGACCATCGAACGTCGCCCGGCGTAGCTCCAAATGACCGCAGACCCCGGTGGGCCTGCCGGCAAGTCGCCGTCCGGGAGTCGGTCGGCACCGACGTGCTATCGGCACCCGTCGCGCGAGACCTACATCAGTTGTGTGCGGTGCGAGCGGCCGATCTGCTCTGACTGCATGATCCCGGCCTCGGTCGGATTTCAATGTCCCGAATGCGTACGCGAGGGGCGTGGGCGCACGCTGCGGACCGCGTTCGGCGGCAAGGCGGTACGCAACCGGACCGCCGTGACGTACACCCTCATCGGCATCAACGCCGCAGTGATGTTGGTCGAACTCGCCTGGCCGCAGTCGATCGACAGGTTCGCGCAGATCGGCGGGCCGGTCCATGCGCCGTACGGCAACCATCCGGTGATCGGAGTGGCGACCGGTGAGTACTACCGCTTGCTGACCAGCATGTTCTTGCACCTGTCGCCCACCGCTGGCGGTTTCGGCATCACCCACATCCTGTTCAACATGTGGGCGTTGTCGCAGGTTGGCCCGCCACTCGAGGCGTGGCTCGGCCGCATAAGGTACCTCGCGTTGTACCTGCTGGCGGGCCTCGCCGGTTCTGTCGCGGTCTACGTCTTCGCCTCACCGCTGGCTGAGGAGCTCGGCGCGTCGGGCGCCGTGTTCGGCCTGTTTGGAGCGCTCTTCGTGCTGGGCCGGCGCCTGCGGTTCGACATGGGCTCGGTCGCGACAGTCATAGGCATCAATCTGGTAATCACCTTCGCGGCGTCCGGAATCAGCTGGCAGGCACATATCGGTGGGCTGATCGCCGGCGCTGCGCTCGCTCTGGCCTGGGGCTACGCGCCGCGAGACAAGCGGACGGCGGTCCAGCTGGCGACGTCCATTGCGCTCGCCGCCGTCCTGGTCATTGCTGTGATCTTGCGAACCCACAGCCTGAAGGGCTGAGCCCAGGCATGAGCGGGCATTTGTCCCCAGTGTGGACAACTGCTGTGGATGAATTACAGAGGTGTAGTTAACGAACGGCGCGTGAACAACACGCAAGCGCCAGCAATTGGGTGGATACCGCCACCGTCAACGCCACTAGGTGGCGGAGCCAGCCTTAGGGCCACTGCGTGGGGGAGCCAGCCTTAGCGCCACTGGGTGGCGAACCCGAGGCCGATGACCAGAAGAGCGAATCCCTCGATGAGGTTCCCACCCTGACCGCCGAGGAACGACATGCCGGGGAAGGCGTAGTTGGTGATGTAGCCGAGCACCAGCCACAGCACGCCGAGCAGCATGAAGCCGACCATTGTCGGCGCCAGCCATGGGGGGCTGGTCTGCTTCTTCGGTGACCGCTTGGGGGGCGGGGTGAAGACCTCGGTCTTCCTGATGCGTGACTTCGGCACGACTTGCCTTTCGGAGGGTTCTGGCGGGAAGGCCCGCGACGTCATGGACCCTCGGTTAGCGTAGCCGCAGGGATCCTGAGCGGAGGTCGGGTTGGGCGCGAACGGCTGGTCGCCGCGTATCTGGCACGTCGGCGTGCCCATTGCCGCCCTGGCGGCCGGCGTCCTGTTCGCGACGTCCGCAACGACCTCGAAGGGTTTCGACCTTCGGGTGACGGGTCGCGACGACGTGAACAGCCTGGCAGGCCGCCAGCAGCGCGCTGTGATCGAGCAGGGCAGACAGCTGGCCGCGCTCCAACGCCAACTGCAGGCTGCGACGTCCGATGCAGCGAAATCCGACGTCCGGGTTGCCGAGGCCCGTCGGGAGGCTGCCGCGGTGGCCGATGCCGCCGGCGTTCAGCCGGTCACCGGTCCAGCTCTGACCGTTTCCCTCAACGACGCGCCGCCGCTGCCGGGCAAGTTGGCCGGATCGGTGCCGCCCGATTACCTCGTCGTTCACCAGCAGGACGTGCAGGCCGTCGTGAACGCGTTGTGGGCCGGCGGCGCCGAGGCGATGACGCTGCAGGGTCAGCGGGTGATTTCGACAAGCGCCGTCCGATGCGTGGGCAACACCCTGCTGCTGCACGGGGTCGTGTACTCACCGCCGTACACCGTGCGGGCGATCGGGGACGTGAAGCGGCTCCAGCAGGCGCTCAACTCCGCGCCCGATGTGATCATCTACAAGCAGTACGTCGACGCCTACAAGCTGGGCTACCGCGTCGACCTCAACGGCGACGTGACGATGCCCGCCTATACCGGCGCCGTCGCTTTGGCGCACGCGAGCCCGCTGGATTCTGCCTCGAGCGCGCCGAACTCGCGGGCGGCAGGGGTGAACCCATGAGCCATACGGCGCCGACGCTGCCCACCCGTCAGCTGGTCATCAGGACGTTGGGCGAGATCCTGGTCACCCTCGGCGTCATCGTGTTCCTGTTCATCGCCTACGAACTGTGGTTCACCGGCTTTTACACGGCGCGCGCACAGACTCACCTGAAGCATCAGCTCGAGGCGAGCTGGGCGTCGCCGGTCGCCAGCCCGTCGTCGACCGCGACGGCCGGAGGTTCCGCGAGCCCCGGTGCGACCAGCGTTCCAAGCGCGGCGCCCCCGGTGCTGGTTCTCCCTGGTGATGCTGTCGGCATCATCCGGATCCCGCGACTCGGGGCCAACTACGGGTACGTGATCGTCGAGGGCGTATCGACGGACGACTTGAAGAAGGGTCCGGGCCACTACCCGGGTTCGGCGGCGCCCGGTGCCATCGGCAACTTCGTACTGTCGGGTCACCGCACGACGTACCTGGCCCCGTTCAACGGGCTGGGCGACCTTCAGCCCGGGGACGCGATCGTGATCGAAACCCGTGACACGTACTACACCTACCGGGTCACGAATACCGACGTCGTGCTGCCGACGAAGGTGAGCGTCGTGCTTCCGGTGCCGGACAGACCCCATGCCAAGCCCACCAAGGCGTTGATCACCCTGACGACATGTACGCCGAAGTACTCGGCATCGCATCGGCTGGTCGTCGACGGTCTTCTCGAGTCCGCGCTCCCCAAGTCGGCCGGACTACCGCCCGCGTTGGCGACGGGCTAGCCGTGTACGGGGCCTTGTGGCGCAATATTCCGGGTGGTCTGCCAGGAAAGCTGAGCGGCTGCGCGGCGCTGCTGCTCGCGGCACTGGCGCTGTTGTTCTTCGTCGTGTTCCCCCTGGTCGAGCCGCGGCTGCCCTGGAATGACGTCACCGTGAACTCGCCCTCGATCGTCGACACCCCCTCGGGGAGCCCGTTGGTCTCGCCGACGCCGTCAGGATCTCCGGCGCCGTCGACGCTTCCGGCCGGCTAGGGGCCTGAAGTCGGACGACGTGGACGTCGGCATCTGGGAGGATCGCCGCATGCGGATCCTGGTCGTCGACAACTACGACAGTTTCGTGTTCAACCTGGTCCAATACCTGGGCCAGCTCGATGCGACCTGTGTGGTTCTTCGCAACGACCAGTTGGCGCCGTCCGATGCGCTCGGATTCGACGGGGTGCTGCTGAGTCCGGGGCCTGGCATTCCGGAACACGCCGGGGTGTGCGTCTCGTTGATCAGGGAGATTGCCGGTCGGGTGCCGATCTTTGGCGTGTGCCTCGGTCACCAGGCGATCGCCGTTGCCTACGGGGCCGTCGTCACCCGCGCGCCGGAGCTACTGCACGGCAAGACCAGCCTGGTGCATCACAGTGGCGAAGGGGTTCTCGAGGGCTTGCCCGATCCGTTCGTCGCAACCCGCTATCACTCACTCGCCGTCGTCGAGGCGACCCTTCCGCCGACCGTCGAGGTCACCGGTCGCACCGAGTCGGGTGTGGTCATGGCCATGCGACATCGAGAGCTCGACGTCGAGGGCGTCCAGTTCCATCCCGAGTCGGTGCTGACCCAGGGCGGCCATCGGATGCTCGCGAACTGGCTGGCGCGCTGCGGTGACGCCGGTGCGCCGGTCCGTGCTCTCGCGTTGACGTCACCGCTCTAGCCACGTCAGGGCGAGGCGCTCGCGCTCGGGCTCGGGCTCGGGCTCTGGGAAACCGAAGGCGGTGGCGCGCTCGTCGTCGGCGGCGGGCTGCTCGCAGGCGGTGGTGCGACTGACACGAACAGTTTCACGTGCGAGCCGTATGGCGCGTTCACGTCGTGGCCGGGTACCTGGTTGATCACGATGCCCGGAGCCGTTGTGGTCGTCGGCTGCTCAGTGATGTCCACAGCAAAGCCTGCGGCACTGAGGTTCTGTTGAGCTTCGTCGACGGGAACGCCGCGCACGTCGGGCACCTTCGTCATCCCGCTCGCCACGACGACGTTGACCTTGGAGCCCTGGCTGACGGTGGTGCCAGGCGCCGGGTCCTGGTGGAGGACGGTACCGGGCGGCGAAGGCGCGTCCTGTGGCGTCGTCGTCCCGATGACGAGCCTGTTTGAGATGAGTTCGGCCTTCGCATCAGCCAGTGTCTTGTTCGTCAGATCAGGGACCTGAGCCGCCTGCGGTCCACTCGAGACCGTGATCGTCACGCTCGAGTTCAGCGGGAGCAGCGTCCCCGCAGGCGGGTTCTCACTGATGACGATGCCCTTGGGCGCTGTCGCGCTCGTGCCCGGCTTGACGACGGCGATCAACCCAGCTGCGCTCAGCGCAGACGTGGCGGCCTCCTGCGTGAGTTGGGTGACGACGGGCACCTTCGCGTTCTTTACGGGATGCTTCGTCGTGAGCACGTGACGCAGCCAGACTCCCAGCAAGATGAACACCGCGATAGCGATGAGCGTCAGCATGATGTAGACGAGCGAACGGCGTCCACGTGGCTGGCGACGCGCGATTTCGACCTCGCGGACCGGAGCCATGCTGATCGTCTGGTCGTGCAGGATCGGTGTCGCTTGCACAGGGACGCCGTGCAGCGCGCGTTCGATGTCCTCGCGCATCTCGGCCGCGCTCTGATAGCGGTTCGCCGGATTCTTCGCCATCGACTTCAACACGATGGCGTCGACCGCCGGACTGATGTCGGGGTTCAGTCGCGACGGCGGAATCGGATCCTCGCGAACGTGCTGGTAGGCGACCGCAACCGCGGAGTCGCCCGTGAACGGCGGAGCACCTGTGAGGAGTTCGTAGAGCAGGCAGCCAGCTGAGTAGACGTCGCTGCGTGCGTCGACCTGCTCACCGCGAGCCTGCTCGGGCGAAAGATATTGAGCTGTGCCGATGACGGCCGCCGTCTGAGTTACCGCTGCACTCGCCTGTGCTACCGACCGCGCGATACCGAAGTCCATGACCTTCACGTCGCCGGAGCGCGTCAGCATGACGTTCGCGGGCTTGATGTCGCGGTGGATGATGCCGTTGCGGTGGCTGTAGTCGAGTGCCTTCAGTATCTCGGCCTCGATCTCGAGAGCACGCGTCGGCATCAGGAAGCGTTCGGTCTTCAGCAGGTCGCGTAGCGTGCGGCCGTCGACGTACTCCATCACGATGTAAGGGACAGGCACGCCGTCGAGCATGCTTTCGCCGGTGTCGTACACAGCCACGATCGCCGGGTGGTTCAGCGACGCCGCCGATTGGGCCTCGCGGCGAAAGCGAGCCTGGAAGGACTGCTCGCGCGCGAGATCGACACGAAGGGTCTTGACTGCGACATCCCGACCGAGCCGGATGTCGCGCCCGCGGTGCACTTCGGCCATCCCGCCGTAGCCGAGCACTTCGCCCAGCTCGTAACGATCGCCGAGCCGCCGTGGCTCAGTCATGATGAAACCCTCTCGTTGGTGACGATGGATTGAGTGCGCTTGCTCTGTGTGCGCGCGCGCTCACGGTTGCTCCTTCAAGGCGGCCTGCATGACTGCCTTCGCGATGGGCGCCGCGATCGCACCACCTGTCGCGTCGCTGTTTCCGCCGCCGTTCTCGACCACGACCGCGACGGCAATCCGCGGTTGCACGGCCGGTGCGAAGGATACGAACCACGCGTGCGGTGGTTGGCCCTTGGCGTTCTCGGCGGTGCCCGTCTTGCCGGCGACTCGCACGCCGGGGATCTGTGCAGTCGTTCCCGTGCCGTGCAGCACGACGTTCTCCATCATCTGCGTCAGCTCAGCGGCGACCTGACTCGAGACCGCGCGCCTGACCTCGACGGGCTTGGTCTCGTCGATGACGGCGAGGTCGGGACCGACGAGCTCCTTCACTAGATACGGCTTCATCAGCAGACCGCCGTTCGCGATGGAGGCCGCCACCATGGCCATTTGTAGCGGTGTCGCGCGCACGTCGAACTGGCCGATGGCCGATTGGATCGTATTCGCGTCGCTGAGGTCGATCGGGAACACGCTGGCCGCCGACTTCATCGGCACCGAGAACGTCGAGTCGAACCCGAACGCATCGGCCTGCCTACGCAACGCGTCCTGGCCGAGCGCCAGCCCGAGGCCGCCGAACGCGGTGTTGCACGAGATCGTGAGTGCCTGGATGAGGGTGGCCTGGCCGCCGCAGCTCTCACCGTGGAAGTTCTGCAACACGCTGGTCGACTGCGGCAACGGCAGTGTCTCCGGCGCAGGTATGACCGTGGTCGGCAGGTAGGAACCGCTCGAGAGCGCGGCAGCAGCGGTGATCAGCTTGAACGTCGAACCCGGCGGANNTGGCGACAACAGATTCGGGTCGTACGACGGGGAGCTGACGAGTGCGACGATCGCGCCCGTGCTGGGATCGACAGCCACGACGGCACCCTTGCGGCTGCCGAGCGCCGTGTAGGCCGCCTGCTGCAGCGCCGGGTCGATCGTGAGGACGACGCTGCCGCCTTGGGGCGTGCGCCCGGTGATGAGGTTGCGCAGTTGCGACACGTTGAACAGTCGGTCGTCGCTGCCCGCCAGGATCGAGTTCTCAGCCGACTCGACAGCCGTCGCGCCGAACGTGAGCGGCGCGTAGAACCCGGTGACAGGCGCGTACATCGGCCCATTCGGTGCCGGGTAGCTGCGTAGGTACTTCTGCGCGTCGTGTGTCGGTGTCGACGTCGCGATGGTCACGCCGGACGCCGTCACGATGTCACCACGCTTGCGGTCGAACTGCTGATAGAGCACGCGGGTGTTACCGGGCTTGTTGCGAAGCGACTTGGCGTCGGCGAACTGCACCAGGTTGTCGTTCACAAGCAGGATCGCGAACATCAGCAGGCAGGCGATCGCGACGCGACGAATCGGTTTGTTCACAGCTGCATCACCTGGGTGAGCGCGTCGTCGGGTCGCGGCGTCGGCGCCGGCGCTGGTCGGCGTCCGGCGTCACTGATGCGTATGAGCAGTGCCAGCAGCGCCCAGTTGGACACCAGTGACGAGCCTCCATAGGACAGGAACGGGGTGGTGATACCAGTGAGTGGGATGAGCCGCATCACACCGCCCACCACGACGAATACCTGGACGGCGAGGCAGACCGAGAGTCCGGCGGCGAGCAGTTTTCCGAACGAGTCGCGCACCGACAGTGCGGTGCGCAGGCCACGCGTGATAATCACGACGTAGACCAACAGGATTGCCATCAAGCCGGTGAGTCCGAGCTCTTCGCCGATGGTTGCCACGATGAAGTCGCTCTTGGCGAACGGGACCAGATCGGGTCGACCGTTGCCGAGACCGGTGCCCATCAGGCCACCTGTTGAGAAGCCGTAGAGGCCTTGCACGAGCTGGTAGGCAGACCCCTGCGCGTGCTTGAACGGATGCAGCCAGATTTCGAAGCGCAGGCGCACGTGGCCGAAGAGGTGGTAGGCGACGAAGGTGCCGCCGACGAACAACAGCGTGCCGATCAGCAGCCATGAGAGCCGCTCGGTGGCGATGTAGAGCATCACGATGAAGAAGCCGAAGAACAACATCGACATGCCGAGGTCGCGGCCGCGGACCAGCAGGCCGATGCTGACCAGCCACGCGAGCAGCACGGGGCCGAGATCGCGACCGCGCGGCAGGTCGATACCGACAAACCGCCGGCTGGCGAGTGCGAGTGCATCGCGCTTGGCCACCAAGAAGCCCGCCACGAAGATGACGAGCAGCACCTTGGCGAACTCGCCGGGCTGAATAGAGAAGCCGGCGAACCTGATCCAGTTGCGTGCACCGTTGACCTGGCTGAACCTGGCGGGCAGTACCGACGGAATCGACAGCAGCGCGAGGCCGAGCAGCATCGAGGTGTAGGTGAAGCGCTGGAGCCTGCGGTGATCGCGTACAACGACGAGCACCGCGATGAAACCGATGACCCCGATCGCGCTCCAAGCGAGTTGCAACGTGGCGTCGGACCGGTCCGCCTTCGGCGCGACGAGATCGAGGCGATGGATCAGCACAAGACCGAGGCCGTTCAGTAGCGCGGCGCACGGCAACAGCAACGGATCGGCGTACGGCGCGAACTTCCGGACGGCGAGATGCGCGACGATCACGAGCGCGCCAAGCCCGAGTCCATACGTCAGGACGTCGGGGGGCAGCCGGTGTGAACGCGTCAGGCCGACATCGGCGTAGGCCGCGAGAGCGATCAGAACGGCGAACAGCAGCATCGCGAGTTCGACCGACCGTCTGGTGCGCGGGCGGCGGGGTTTGATGGCGCGGACGAGTCCGGTCGCGGTGGCGGAGGTCACGGCGAACCCGAGGGACTGGCCGGTGTGATCGCGCTGGACCCCGGCGACGGCGACGACCCAGCGGGCGTCGCGGGTGACGGTGATGGTGACGTTGACGCGTGCAGTTGGCTCACGATCCGGTCCGCGTCGCGCCGGTTCCGGGCACTGATGGTGTCGGCGACCCGCTGCCGTTCGAACGTCGGCAGTGACGACATGGTGATGCCGGTGTTCTCGACAGGTGACGAGAAGTTGATGCCGAGCACCCGGCCGTTGATGCCCTTGTAGACGACGACGTTCTGCCCGTTGCTTCCGACGTAGAACTGGTGCTGCGAATACAACCAGGTGCCGCCGAACAGGGCCCCGGCCACGACGAGAACGAGGACGAGGACGAGCGCCGGGCCACGCCACCGGCGTCGCGCTGGCTCGTCTTCTGCGCCGCGTCGAGCGGTAGGGCGTCGGTGCGTCCGCAATGCTGCGGCGCGGCCGGCGGCGGTGTCGGGCTCGCGAACCCTGGCGTCGTCGCCGTCAGCGACCGAACCGCCGATGACCGGCACGCCGGACGTCGTCCCGGCGCCTTCGACGACGTCGCACACGACGCAGGTGACGTTGTCGGGGGCGCCGCCACGCAGGGCGAGATCGATGAGGGCGTCGACGACCTGCTCGGGATCGGGCAACGCGAGCGTGGCGCGCAACGTGTCCTTGCTGACCACACCGGACAGGCCGTCACTGCACAGCAGGTAGCGGTCTCCGGCGCGCGCTTCGCGCACTGAGAGGTCGGCTTCGACGTCGGGTCGCCCGTTGAGCACCCGCAGAATCACGGAGCGCTGCGGATGCGTCGGAATGTCGGCCTCGTCCAGTTGGCCCTCGTCGACCATGTGCTGGACCAGCGTGTGGTCGTGGGTGATCTGAGTGAGCTC
>PLCK01000257.1:0-5799 GCA_003134755.1 Actinomycetota bacterium
ATACCGGCACACGCGCTGGTCGAACGCGGCATCTGCCACGTCCCGGAGGGCAGGCACGTGTTCCCTCGCATGACCGTTGCCGAAAATCTCGACATGGGAGCGTTCCGGTTCCGCCACGTCGACGCGGCCGACCTCGAGATGGTTCTCGAACTCTTCCCGCGACTCAAAGAGCGGTTCAGGCAGCCGGCCGGCACGCTGTCGGGAGGCGAGCANNAGATGCTCGCGATCGGCCGCGCGCTCATGGGCAAGCCGCGGCTGCTGCTTCTCGACGAACCGTCGATGGGCCTGGCGCCGATGATCGTCGACCAGATCTTCCGGATCATCCGCCAGATCAACCAGTCGGGCGTGACCGTCTTGTTGGTCGAGCAGAACGCCGCGCAGGCGCTGGCATTGGCGAACCGCGGATACGTGCTCGAGACCGGCTCCATCGTTCTCGAAGGAACCGGCACGGAGCTGCTCGCCGATGACCGGGTGCGGGCCGCGTACCTCGGCGAAGAACTCTCGAGCTGACCGCGTCCGCTATTCCGACGCTGTCTCGCCGGTACCGGTCGGGTCGGCGGCCGACGTCGACAACAGGTCTTCGGCGACTGCGCGCATCGAGACGCGCTGATCCATCGCCGCGCGCTGGATCCAGCGGAAAGCCTCGGGTTCGGTCAGCTGCCGAGTGACCTGGAGCGCGCCCTTCGCCCGCTCGACGACCTTGCGGGTCTCGAGCCGCTCGGCGAGATTGGAGACCTCCGACTCGAGCGCCATCAGCTCGGCGTAGCGACTCAGGGCCAGCTCGATCGCGGGCAACAGGTCGCTGGAACTGAACGGCTTGACGAGGTAGGCCATGGCGCCCGCGTCGCGAGCCCGCTCCACCAGATCGCGCTGCGAGAACGCGGTCAGGATGACGACTGGTGCGATGCGCGCGGCAGCGATCCGCTGGGCCGCCGAGATGCCGTCGAGCACCGGCATCTTCACATCGAGAATCATCAGGTCGGGACGCAGCTCCTCGGCCAACTGCACGGCGCGCTCGCCGTCGGCGGCCTCGCCGACGACGTCGTAGCCGAGCTCGTCGAGGGTTTCTTTCAAGTCGAGCCTGATCAGCGCCTCGTCCTCGGCGATCACGACCCTCGGACGCGCAGGCTTGGCCTGAACCGCATCGTCGGCATCTCGAGCATCGCCCTGCCCTGCTCGTTTCGGCGTCCGGCGAGGCGGTGTTGAGGTCGGTGCGGGCGCCCGCCGGTGCATCGCAGCGAGGTCGGCCGGCGTCGGTACCGCGTGTTCGCCGTTGTCCTCCCGCACGCACGCAGCCTACCGGCAACGATAGATTGGCCGTCGCACACATAGCGGCCCGGACGTCGGCTGCTGCCCCGGTAGCCCAACGGCAGAGGCAATGGTCTCAAACACCATCCAGTGTCGGTTCGAATCCGACCCGGGGTACTTGTGGGTAGTTGTGGTCCTCAGTCGTGTGAACTGAAGGCCGCGTCGAAGGCGGCCTTCGGTGGCTCGATCTGCGTCAGCTTCCGGATGAAGGCCAGCGCGTCGGGACCGCCGACGAGGCGGTCCATGCCGGCGTCCTCCCACTCGACGCTGATCGGTCCGTCGTACCCGATCGCGTTGAGCATCCGGAAGATGGGCTCCCACGGGACATCGCCATGACCTGTCGACACGAAGTCCCACCCGCGCCTCGGGTCGGCCCACGCAAGGTGTGAGCCCAGCCGCCCGTTGCGTCCGTTGAACTGCTTCACGGATTCCTTGCAATCGACATGGTAGATCCGGTCGCGGAAGTCGGAGAGAAAGCCGACCGGGTCGAGGTCCTGCCACACGAAGTGACTCGGGTCGAAGTTCAGTCCGAACGCCGGCCGATGCCCGATCGCCTCGAGCGTGCGTACGGTCGTCCAGTAGTCGTAGGCGATCTCGCTGGGGTGGACTTCATGCGCGAACCGAACCCCGACTTCGTCGTACACGTCGAGGATCGGGTTCCAACGATCGGCGAAGTCCTGGTAGCCGCGCTCGATCATCGCGGGCGGCACCGGCGGGAACATCGCGACCGTGTGCCAGATCGATGAACCGGTGAAACCGATCACAGTCTGGACGCCGAGCCTGGCCGCCGCCCGCGCAGTGTCCTTCATCTCCTCAGCTGCCCGGCGCCGCACTCCCTCGGCTTCACCGTCACCCCAAAGACGCTTAGGCAGGATGCCTTGGTGACGCTCGTCGATCGGGTGGTCGCAGACCGCCTGCCCGACGAGATGGTTCGAGATCGCCCAGACCTTGAGGTTGTACTTCTCGAGAAGCTCGAGCCGGCCCTCGACGTAAGCGTCGCCGGTAGCCGGATCGACAGCCTTGTCGACTTCGAAGTGGTCACCCCAGCAGGCAATCTCGAGCCCGTCGTACCCCCATCCTGACGCGAGCCTGCACATCTCTTCGAACGGCAGATCGGCCCATTGGCCGGTGAACAACGTGACAGGCCTGGCCATGTGCACTCCTCCGAGTATCAGGCGGATCGGTTGTGGCTTCTGCGATTTCAGAGTGCCGGGGCAGGGATGGGCTGCCAGCCCGACCCCGCACCGGCACTCTTTTCGACGGCCGCAAGCACGTGCTGCACCTGGAGGCCGTCGGCGAAGGACGGACTCGGGTCCTGACCGAGCCCGATCGCTTCGACGAGATCACGGATTTCGTGGGTAAAGCTGTGCTCGTAGCCAAGCAGGTGACCGGGCGGCCACCAGGCCGAAAGATACGGATGCCCGGGCTCGGTGACCAGAATCCGCCGGAACCCCCCGAGCTCCGGATTCTCCGTGTGGTCGTAGAACGACAGCTCGTTCATCGATTCGAAATCGAACGCGAGGCTGCCCTCCGACCCGTTGATCTCGATGCGCATGGCGTTCTTGCGACCGCTCGCGAACCTGGTCGCCTCGAAGGACCCGAGCGCCCCGTTCGCGAACCTGCCGATGAACAGGACAGCGTCGTCGACAGTCACCGCACCGCGCGTACTGCCGCCGATCGCCGACAGCCCGCTCGACTCCTCCGGCAATGGACGCTCCTTGACGAAGGTCTCACTGAGCGCGCTGACTCCGACCAGCAGGTCCCCGAGGATGAACTGCGCAAGGTCGATGATGTGCGCGCCGATGTCGCCGAGTGCACCCGAGCCTGCCCGCTCCCGTTGCAACCGCCAGACGAGCGGAAACGCAGGGTCCACGATCCAGTCCTGCAAATAGACGGCACGGACGTGCCTGATAACGCCGAGCTTCCCCGAGGACACGATCGACCGCGCGAGCGCGAGCGCGGGCACCCGGCGGTAATTGAACCCCACCATCGACCGGACGCCGTGCCGCGCGGCTGCGTTCGCCGCCGCCACCATCGCCTCGGCTTCAGCGACGGTATTGCCCAGCGGCTTCTCACAGAGCACGTGCTTACCTGCCTCGAGCGCCGCGATGGCAATCTCGGCATGGAGGTCGCCAGGTGCGCATATGTCGACGAGATCGACGTCGTCGCGCCCGACGACATGCTTCCAGTCGGTCTCGAACGACGACCAGCCCTGTCGGCCGGCAGCCGCCTCTACGGCTGCCCGATTACGCCCGCAGACGGTGACCATGGCAGGGCGCAACGGCAGGTAGTAGACCCGGCCCGCCGTCCGCCATGCTTGTGAATGGGCTGCTCCCATGAAGGCATAGCCGATCATCCCGACGCCCAGCGCCGGCTTCGTCTCGTTGTTCAACGCAGATCCGATCTACTTGTCGGCGAAACTCCTCGTGCAGCGGGTCGCAGCCGGCTAGGACTCGAAGCCCTGAGGCAGGTACTGGTCGACGTTCGTCTTGTCGACAGTCGCTGAGAACAGGGTGATCGATGCCGGCACTTCCTGCTGTGCGAGATCACTGAAGCCCTTGTTGTGAGCGATGAGCCGGGCCAGCTTGATCGCCGAATTGGCCATCGTGGGCGGGTAGAGCACGGTCGCCTTGAGCACGCCGGAATCGGCCTTGATCTCGCGCATGGCGTTCGCCGAACCGGCGCCGCCGACCATGAAGAACTCCGAACGGTTCGCCTGCTTGATCGCAGCGAGGACGCCGACACCCTGGTCGTCGTCGTGGTTCCAGATCGCGTCGAACTTCGGCGTGGCCTGCAACATGCTGGCGGCAACCGACTGCCCCGACTCGACGGTGAACTGGGCAGCCTGCCGTGGGCCAACCTTGAAGCCGAACTCGCTCAAGGCATCCTTGAAGCCCTGGCTCCGCTGCTGCGTGAGCGGCAGGCTGTCGATCCCCGCGATCTCGCCGATGATCGGGCTGCTCACACCCTTCTTCTTCAGGGTCGAACCGATGTACTGGCCAGCGCTCACGCCCATGCCGTAGTTGTCGCCGCCGATCCAGACGCGCGATGCGCGCGGAGTGTCGAACACGCGGTCGAGGTTGACGACCGGAATGCCGGCCTGGGTGGCCTGCAGGGCCACCGGCGTCAACTGCTTGCCGTCGTACGGCAGCATCACGATAACGTCGACCTTCTTGTTGATCAGCGTCTGGATCGCGGCGATCTGGGCCGCGACGTCGTTGGTCGCCTGCACGGCTTCTAGCTTGACGTCGGAGTACTTCCCGGCCTCCGCGGTCGCGTTCTTCGCGATCGCACCTGTCCAGCCGTGGTCCGCGGCCGGCGACGAGAACCCGATCGTGATTGTCTTGCCGGGCGCGTCGTTGGCGCCACCCCCTCCGCCGCCGCTTGCCCCCGCCGCCGCGGACGTCGTAGCACTGGCTGCCTTCTTGCTGTTGCCTGTGCAGGCAGTGAGCATCGCGCCTGCTCCGACGCCGACGGCACCGAGCAGGAAGTGCCGCCGGTCGAGGCCGTCACGGTGGTCTGACATCAGGACTCCTTGTTTGGTTGATGGTGTTCTGAAGCTCATGGAGGTAGGACGATCCGAACTCGGGACGCACGAACCACACATCTGGCCGGGCACGAGCGCCCCGCCTCATGCACGGTGCGCGGCAGATCGGTGCGCCGGGCGGCCACGCGCGCAGGCAGCCGCCCGGCCCGCTAGCTGCGGACCTCCTTGCTGCGCCGTTGCAGCAACACGGCGACGACGATGATCACGCCGGTCGCGATGTTCTGGTATTCCGTCTTGAGGTTGTTCTGGATCAGGAGGTTGCTGATCGTGGTGAACACCAGCACGCCGAGAACCGAACCGACGAGCGTGCCTGAGCCGCCCGCGAGCAGCGTGCCNNGTGCCGCCGATGATGACCGCGGCAATCGCGTTGAGCTCGTACTGTTCGCCGTGTGTGCTGGAACCGGTGTTGGTCAGCGCGGCGATCATGATGGCGGCGATTCCCGCGCAAAGCCCCGACACCATGTACAGCGAGACAGTGTGCACACGCGTGTTGATACCGGCGAGGCGAGCCGCCTCGATGTTTCCGCCGACGGCAAAGGTGCGACGTCCATATGTAGTCCTGTTGAGCACGACCCAGCCGATAACGGCGACCACCGCAAACATCCATACCAACATCGGCAACCCGAGAATCTTGTTCTCCGCGAGGTTGTTGATGCTCTTCCAGCGCACGATCTGCGTCTGTTGGTTGGAAATCTTCTGCGCAAGACCGCGCGCCGTCGCCAACATCGCCAAGGTCGCGATGAACGGCACGAGGCGGCCGTAGGCGATCAGCAGCCCGTTGATCAGGCCGAACCCGAGGCCGACGAGCAACGCCACCATCGCGACCGCCCAGCCACCCATGTCCTGGGTGGCGACCGTCGTCGCCCACACCGACGCGAGCGCCATCAGCGCACCCACGGAGAGGTCGATCCCGCCGCCGATGATGACGAAGGTCATGCCGACGG
>PLCK01000257.1:5815-6085 GCA_003134755.1 Actinomycetota bacterium
CGCCGATCAGCCCGAGGTTGCGGACCTCGCCCAGGGATGACAACGCCGTGCGTCGCGGAGCGGCGGTCTCGACCGCCGCCCGCTCGACTCGGGATTGTTCCTGCACCGGTGGGACGGGAGGCACGGTGTGCTCGCTCACACGGCACTTCCTTCCATGACCAGGTCAAGTACCTGCGCCTCGTCGAGAGCGATGGCGGGCGACTCGTGCACGATGCGGCCGTCGCGAATCACGAGAACGCGATCGGCGAGGCCAAGGACCTCGTTCACCTC
>PLCK01000081.1 GCA_003134755.1 Actinomycetota bacterium
TCGATGTGGCTCTGCGTGTAGGTGCGCCGCGGGATCGCCAAACGTACCAGGTCCATATCCGCGGGCCGCTCCGAGCCATCGGGTTGCCGGCCGAACATGACCGTGCCGATCTCGCACCCGCGCACGCCGCCGAGTTCGTAGAGCGCGACAGCGAGTGCCTGGCCCGGGTACTGCAACGGCGGGATGTGCGGCAGCAGGGTCCGCGCGTCGATGTAGACGGCGTGACCGCCGATGGGCATCACGACGGGGATGCCGGCGGCGTGCAGCGCCTCGCCGAGGTAGGCCGTCGACCGGATCCGGTACCGCAGGTAGTCGTGGTCGACCGATTCGCGCAGCCCTTGCGCGAGCGCCTCGAGGTCACGTCCGGCCAGTCCGCCGTAGGTCGGGAACCCCTCGGTCAGGATCAGCAACGTGCGGCATTTCGCGGCAAGCTCGTCGTCGCGCATCGCGAGCCAACCGCCAATGTTGCCGAGCGGATCCTTCTTCGCGCTCATCGTCATGCCGTCGGCGAGGCCGGCCATCTCGCGGACGATGTCGCGCACGCTGACGTCGGCGTAGCCGGGCTCGCGACTGCGGATGAACCAGGCGTTCTCGGCGAAGCGACACGCATCGAGGAAGAGCGGGACGCCGTGGCGATCACAGATCTCCCTGATCCCGCGCATATTCGCCATGGACACCGGCTGGCCCCCGCCGGAGTTGTTCGTCACCGTCACCATGACCAACGGGATCTCGCCGGGTGCGGCCGCGGCGAGCAGCGCCTCGAGCGCGTCCAGATCCATGTTGCCCTTGAACGGGTGGTCGGCCTGCGGGTCGCGACCCTCGGCGATCACCAGGTCGACGGCGCGGGCACCGGTGTACTCGACGTTGGCCCGGGTGGTGTCGAAGTGGGTGTTGTTCGGCACGGTCTTGCCGACACCGCCCACCGCGGTGAAGAGGATCTTCTCGGCGGCCCGGCCCTGGTGGGTGGGAATCACGTGCTCGAACGGGAAGAGGTCTTGGACGCTCTCGCGGAAGTGGAACCAGGACGGCGACCCGGCGTAGCTCTCGTCACCGCGCTGGATGCCGGCCCACTGCTCGCTCGACATCGCGCCGGTGCCGGAGTCGGTGAGCAGGTCGATCAGCACGTCGGTGGCGTGCAGGTTGAACAGGTTGTAGCCGGCGGCTGCAAGCGCCGTCCGACGTTGATCTTCGGTCGTGAGATGCAGTGGCTCGACGGAGTGGATACGGAACGGCTCGATGATCGTCCGAAAGGTCATGCCCGAGAGTAGGCCGGGTTACGGGTGCTCGACCAACCCACGGACCGTGGTCGCGCGCCGAACATTCGCCTGCTCGTTCGGGCCGACGACGGTGATCAGGATGAGCACCTGGGAGTCGACGCCGATACAGTCCGTCGACGCGGGTGAGCCTGGGGCCGTGGGCAGTAGCGCGCACGAGAACTGACCCGCGCCAGGGGTTTGCGGTACGGCGGCGAGTTTGCGAGTGGCACCGACCGTATCGGGCGGCACGGCGGTGTTGATCCGGCGTATCAGCGCGCTCTGCTGAGCCGCCGTGTTCGCGACCACCGAGTTCGGAAGCGCCGCGGCGACCACGACGATCGCCGCTGCGGGACCGTAAACGCCGACCTGTGCGTTGGCGAGCGCCGGGTCGGCCTTTCTAAGCGCGGCCAGTGCCGAGACAGTGGTGGAGTCGTTGTTCGGTTGCTTGGCGAGTGTTCCGATCTTCGCGGGCAGAACCATGGCGGTCGCGGTGGCGCTGGCCTTCTTGCTCTTCAGCAGTTTTGGCACTTCGTAGAAACCGCCGGCCGCAAGTGCGACCACGAGCGCGGCGGCGATCAGCAGCGGCGTCCGCGACTTGCGGCTCTTGGGCTCAGGCGCGTCGTGGTCGTCGAGGAAGTTGAGGGGGGCGTAACCCGCCGGCGGGACGCCAGGCGTGCCGTGTCCTGGCTGGGATCCGGCGCTGGGAAGGAGGTCCCCTCCCACATGCGCGCCGGCGTAATGCGGCTGCAGCGGAAAGCCCGGGGCTGCCGGATAGTCGAGCGCGTAGCTGGCGGCTACCGGACCCGGGGCGACAGGGGCGCCCGCGTGAGCCCCCACGGGCTGGGGCGCGCTGTACGCGACTTCGGCGGGAGCCAACGGTGGCGCGGAGAACGTCGCAGGGGCCATCGACGCCGGTGCCGGCGTGAATTGCTCGGCCGCGTCAAGCTTTCGCGACTTGCCGGGCCCGCGGTCCTTCGACGTGCGGCCGGCCCTGCCGGGAAGAATCGTCATGGCAAACGGGGAGTTGTAGGGCTCGTCCGCCTGGTGCTGCCTGCCGCGCATCGCCGTCTCCTTGACCGGGGCCCCAACACAGGGCGCCCCATTACCTGTCGACCGGTTTCGGCGAGCGCTTAACGAAATCACGCGAAACCGGACGGGCGGAACTCAAGCGGCATCGGTCGGCAGCACTGCCCTTCCCGATCATGCAGTTGCTGCCCCGACCTGCGGGCGTGGCGGGACACCAACTGCATGATCACCGCTGAGGGTGGTGACGACCGGGCGTGGCGGGCCGCCGCTCCGGGTGCTGACACCCCGAACCCGATCGTCTCGGGGTGTCGAGAATCCCTAGACTCGGGCCCGTGACGTTGACGGATTCACCAGACCCAGCGTCGTCCGGCCTGCCGTCGGTGTACTCGCCGTCGGCCGTCGAGGCGAAGCTCTATGAACGATGGGTCGAACGCGGGTATTTCACCGCCGACGCGACCAGCGATCGGCCGCCCTTCACGATCGTGCTGCCGCCGCCCAATGTCACCGGGCAGCTACACATGGGGCACGCCCTCAATCACTCGCTGATGGACGTCTTGACCAGGCGACGCCGGATGCAGGGCTACGAGACGCTCTGGCTGCCCGGCATGGACCACGCCGGCATCGCGACCCAGAACGTCGTCGAGCGCGAGTTGGGGAAAGAAGGCATTTCGCGTCACGACCTCGGGCGAGAGGCGTTCGTCGAGCGCGTCTGGCAGTGGAAGTCCGAGTACGGCGGCCGGATCCTCGGCCAGATGCGGCGGCTCGGCGAGAGCGTGGACTGGTCGCGCGAGCGGTTCACGATGGACGACGGTCTCTCGCGGGCCGTTGGCACGATCTTCAAGCGGCTCTATGACGACGGCCTGATCTATCGCGCCGAGCGCATCATCAACTGGTGTCCGCGCTGCCTGACCGCGCTCTCAGACATCGAGGTCGAGCACACGGACGACGAGGGCGAGCTGATCTCGATCAGCTACGGCCCGATCACGGTCGCGACGACGAGGGTCGAGACCATGCTCGGCGACACCGCCGTGGCGGTGCATCCCGACGACGCGCGCTACGCCCACCTGGTCGGCACCGAGATCGAGCTGCCCCTGACCGGGCGCCGGATTCCGGTCGTCGCCGACGATCATGTCGACCCGGCGTTCGGTACCGGCGCGGTGAAGGTGACACCCGCGCACGACCCGAACGACTTCGAGATCGGTCAGCGTCACGGTCTGCCCGCGCTCACCATCATGGACGAGCGTGGCGTCATCACGGCCCACGGTCCGTTCCAGGGTCTCGACAGATTCGAGGCGCGGCCTGCTGTTACGGCCGCTCTGCGTGAGCTCGGGCTGATCGTGGCCGAGAAGCGTCCTTACGTGCACGCTGTCGGGCACTGCTCGCGTTGCGACACCGTCGTCGAGCCGCGCCTTTCGTTGCAGTGGTTCGTGAAGGTCGAGACGTTGGCGCAGGCCGCCGGCGCCGCCGTGCGTGACGGCCGCGTCGTCATCCACCCCGCCGACCTCGCGCCGCGCTACTTCGACTGGGTCGACAACATGCACGACTGGTGTATCTCCCGGCAGCTGTGGTGGGGACATCGCATTCCCGTTTGGTACGGGCCTGACGGCCAGACAAAGGTCATTGGGCCGGACGACGAGGTGCCGGCGGGCGACGGATGGCGCCAGGACGACGACGTCCTCGACACCTGGTTCTCTTCGGCGCTGTGGCCGTTCTCGACGCTCGGCTGGCCGGCCGACACTGCTGATCTGCGGAAGTTCTATCCGACGTCGGTGCTGCTGACCGGTTACGACATCATCTTCTTCTGGGTCGCGCGCATGATGATGTTCGGCCTGTATGCCATGCAGGATCGAGGCCCTACTGACGCGGTGCCGTTCAAGACGGTGGCGCTCAGTGGTCTCATTCGTGACGACCGCGGGCGCAAGATGAGCAAGTCGACGGGCAATGGCATCGACCCGCTGGACTGGATCGACACCTATGGGACCGACGCCACTCGATTCACGCTCGTCCGGTCGGCGTCGCCGGGTTCCGACGTCGCCGTGAGTGACGAGTCGGCGCAGGCCGGCCGGAATTTCGTGAGCAAGCTCTGGAACGCAACGCGCTTCGCGATGCTCAACGGCGCCACGGTCGATGGCGCTGCTCCAACGATCGCCGACGCTTCGCCGACCGACCGCTGGATCCTGTCGCGTCTCGCGCGCACCGCCGCCGACGTCGACCGTTATCTCGAAGACTTCCAATTCGCCAAGGCGTGCGACGCGCTGTTCCACTTCACCTGGGACGAGTTCTGCGACTGGTACGTCGAGCTTTCGAAGCTGCCGCTCGAACAGGGCGGCGACCAGGCGACGGCGACCCGCCGGGTGCTCGGCCACATCCTCGACGTCCTGCTGCGGCTCTGGCACCCGGTGATTCCCTTTGTGACAGAGGAATTGTGGACCACATTGACTCACGGTGAGTCCCTCGTCAGGTCCGCCTGGCCGTCGGGTCTCGTCACCGGCGAGGGGCGCCCGCTGATCGACGTCCACACCTTCGATGCGGGTGCCGAGGCTCTCGTCGACGTTNNGACGAGCTGCAGGCCGTTGTCACCGAGGTTCGTCGGTTCCGTGCGGAGCAGGGGCTGCCGCCCGCCAGGCGGGTGCCGGCCCGCATCGACGGTCTTGCGTCGACACACCTGCGCGAGTTCGAACTGCAGCTGCGCGCGCTCGCCAGGCTGCAGCCCGCCGACGACAAGTTCAGCGAGACCGCGGCCGTCGTGGTGGGTCACGGCGACCGCGCGATCAGGGTCGCGCTCGACCTTTCCGGCACGATCGACGTCGGCAAGGAACGCACCCGACTGGCGAAAGCGCTCGACCTCGCTCTGACCGAGATCGGGTTGGCGGAGACGAAGCTCGCGAACCCCGAGTTCACTGGCAACGCTCCGGAGACCGTGATCGAGAAGATGCGAGCCCGGTTGCGTGACGCGCAGTCCGCGGCCGAACGGCTGCGCGGCCAGCTCGATGCGCTTGCCTCTTCATGAGCACTGGCACATGAGCGAATTCGCACCCGAGCTGGGGCGGGTCGAGAAGGAACTGCTCGACCGATGGCCGGAGTCACGCATCGAGTGGAAGCTCGAGCGCATGACTGCACTCATGCACGCGATGGGCGATCCGCAGCTTGCGTATCAGGTCGTCCATGTCGCGGGTACGAACGGCAAGACGTCGACGTCCCGCATGATCGACACGCTTCTTCGCGGCTTCGACCTGCGCACCGGCCGCTACACCAGCCCGCATCTCGAGTCGATCACCGAGCGCATCTCGATCGACGGAGAACCGCTGAGCCCGCAGCGGTTCGTCGAGATCTACGACGAGGTTGCGCCGTTCTTCGAACTGGTCGATGTAGGCAGCGCGATACGGCTGTCGTTTTTCGAGGCCGTGACAGGCATGGCGTTCGCGGCCTTCGCCGACGCGCCCGTCGACGTGGCCGTCGTCGAAGTCGGCATGGGTGGCCGTCTCGACGCAACTAACATCGTCGAGGCCGCGGTGGCCGTCATCACGCCGGTAGATCTCGACCACATGGTGCATCTCGGCGACACGATCAGCGCCATCGCAGGCGAGAAGGCGGGCATCATCAAGCCCGGGCAGAACGTGATTGTGGCGGCGCAGCATCCCGACGCGATCGACGTAGTCGAGGCGTTGGCCGAGGAGGTCGGTGCGACCGTCCAGCGTGAAGGCTTCGCCTTCGGCGTCATCAGACGCGAGAACGCGGTCGGTGGACAGGTGCTCGCACTCCGCGGCCTGCACGGCGTCTACGACGAGGTATTCCTGCCTCTGTACGGCGGCTATCAGGCGTCGAATGCGGCGTGTGCGCTTGCCGCGGTCGAGACCCTCGTCGGCGTCGATGGGCCGCTCGACGCCGACCTTGTGCGGGCGGCCATGGCGACCGTGACGTCGCCTGGCCGCCTCGAAGTCGTGCGCACCTCACCGACGATCCTTATCGACGCGACCCACAATCCGGCCGGCGCCCGTGCGACGGCGGCGGCGGTAGCTGAGGCGTTCGCGTTCCGTCGGCTCGTCGGAGTCGTTGCGGTACTCGGCGACAAGGACGCGTATGGCCTGCTCCAGATCTTCGAGCCACTCCTCTCGCACGTTGTGGTGACACAGAACGAGTCCCCGCGGGCGATGCCGGCCGACGATCTCGCCGAGTTGGCCATCGAGGTGTTCGGTGCCGATCGTGTCGACGTCGCCACCCACCTTGACGAAGCCATCTCCGTCGCGGTCGAAAGAGCCGACGAGGACGACGACTTCGGCGGCGCGGGCGTGCTAATCACCGGATCGGTCATCACCGCGGGAGAGGCCCGCCGATTGCTGAGGCGCCGATGACCGAGCATTCGCGGCCGCCGCTGCCGCCGTCGGAGTACGACGCCGACGACGTCGAGTCGATGTACCGCGACGCCGTGAAAGGCAAGCGCCGGCTCGCGTCGAGTGTGCTCGCGATGGAGGTCGTCGTCTTCTGGCTGGCCATCGTGGTCGCCATCGTCCAGTCGCACGTGCAGGTCGCGGCGGCCACCGGTGTCGGCGGCGGCCTGGCAGTCGCCAGCCTCGTCGTCGCTGCAAGGATCCGCCGCGATTGGGCTTACCGGGCCGGCAGCGTGCTGCAGGGCCTTGCCGTGTTGTGCGGGTTCGTCGTCCCGACCATGTTCGTCGTCGGAGTCGTGTTCGCCGTTTTGTGGATCGTGGCGATGCGCATGGGTGACGCCGCGCTGCGGCGCGCCCAGCAGTTCGAGGCGTATGTCGGCGTGCCGCCCAAGGCCGGCCACCCGGTATAAGCATTTGCTTGGCTGTCGGTCACCGGGGGTAACGTCGCAGCTATGGCCGAGCCGCAAACGCAGTCGCTGATTCACGCTCGCGGGCTGGTCAAGAAGTTCGGTGACTTCGTCGCTGTCGACGGCATCGACCTCGACGTCGAGCGGGGCGAGGCGTTTGGCTTCCTTGGCCCGAACGGCGCCGGCAAGAGTTCGACGATGCGCATGATCGGTTGCGTCTCGCCGCCGACTGCAGGGTCGTTGAGCATCCTCGGCCTCGACCCTCGCCGCGACGGCCCGAAGATCCGTGGCCGCATCGGTGTGGTACCACAACAAGACACCCTCGACCTCGAGCTCACCGTGCGTGAGAACCTGCTCATCTACGGCCGCTACTTCGGGCTGCCCAAGGCGCTCATCCGCGAGCGCGCCGAAGAGCTGCNNGAGCTGCTCGAGCTGGTTGGCCTCGTGGAGGCCGAAGAGCGGCGCACGAAGACCTACTCGGGTGGCATGAAGCGGCGGCTGACGATCGCCCGCTCGCTCATCAATCAGCCTGACGTGCTGTTGCTCGACGAGCCAACGACGGGTCTCGATCCGCAGGCCCGGCACGTGGTGTGGGATAGGTTGTTCCGGCTGAAGCTGCAGGGCGTGACGCTGGTACTCACGACGCATTACATGGACGAGGCCGAGCAGTTGTGCGACCGGCTCGTGGTCATGGACAAAGGGAAGATCGCGGCCGAGGGCTCGCCGCGCGAACTCATCGACCGTTACTCCAGCCGTGACGTGGTCGAGCTTCGCTTTCCGATCGACGAGAACGAGGTAGCGGCCGAGAAGCTGGCCGGGCTCAGCGAGCGAATCGAGGTGCTGCCCGACCGGGTGCTTGTCTACGCCGACGACGGTGACGCCTGCGTCGACGGAGTGCACGCGCGTGGCGTCGTCCCGACCTCTGTCCTCGTGCGGCGCAGCACGCTCGAAGACGTCTTCCTGCGGTTGACCGGCCGCAGTCTGGTCGACTGAGATGACCGCCGCCACGCTGCACTCGTTGCCAGCGGTCCGCTCCTACTCCTACTGGGTCTCGCAGTACCGGCGCACCTGGCGTGGCAGCGTCGTCAGCACGGTCGTGAGCCCCGTGCTCTATCTGGCCGCGATGGGCCTCGGCCTCGGGACGATCGTGCACCGAAGCCCCGCGCTCGGCGGGCTCACCTACCTGCAGTTCATCGGCCCGGGGCTCCTTGCCGCGACGGCAATGCAGGTCGGCGCCGGAGAGGCGACCTATCCGGTCTTGGCGTCCTTCAAGTGGCTGCGGCTCTATCACGCGATGGCCGCGACGCCGCTGCTGCCCGTCGACATCCTCGTGGGTCATCTGCTCTGGATGGCGACCCGCATCACGATGGCGTCGACGGTCTATCTCGCGGTGGTGGCGGCGTTCGGGGGAGTGGCGTCGCCGTGGGCAGTGCTCGCGTTGCCGGCCTGCATCGTTACCGGGCTCGCGTTTGCCGCGCCTATAACCGCCTATGCGGCCAGCCGCGAGACCGACAACGGCTTCGCTGCACTGACGCGTTTCGTCGTCGTGCCGATGTTCTTGTTCTCCGGCGTGTTCTTCCCGGTGTCGCAACTGCCGGAGGCGCTGCGCTGGGTCGCTTACGCAACGCCGCTTTGGCACGGCGTCGACCTCGTCCGCGCCCTCACGACGGGCGACGTCAGGTTCGCGTCGGCGGTCGGGCACGTCGGCTACCTGTCGGCGTTCGGCATCGTCGGTTTTGTTGTGGCCCTGCGTATTTACCGACGCAAGCTGGAGGTGTGACGGTGGCGACCCTCGTTGCCCGCGTCGTACCGGTCGGCTCGCTGACCGGGCTCGGTGGTCGACGTGGCTACGTGCTCGTCGAGCGCAGCCTCATGGTCTACCGGCACACCTGGATCATCATCGTCTCGGGCTTCTTCGAGCCGTTGTTCTACCTGCTGTCGATCGGTATCGGCATCGGCCACCTCGTGCCAGACCTGACGATCAACGGCCAGCCCGTCGGATACACATCGTTCGTCGCGCCGGCGTTGCTTGCGTCGTCGGCGATGAACGGCGCCATCTACGACTCGACCTTCAACATCTTCTTCAAGATGAAGTACGCGAAGGTCTACGACGCCGTGCTGTCGACGCCACTCGGTCCGCTCGACGTTGCATCCGGCGAGATCACCTGGGCGTTGGCACGTGGGCTCATCTATTCGACGGCCTTCCTCGTGGTGATGGCCGCGATGGGTTTGCTGCACTCGTGGTGGGCGTTGCTGTGCCTGCCGTTCGCAGTGCTCGAGGCGTTGGCGTTCGCCGCGTGCGGGATGGCGTGCACGACGTTCATGCGCAGCTGGCAGGACTTCGNNTCTCGGCCACCTTCTATCCGCTGAGCACGTACCCGCGAGGCGTCGCCGACGTCGTTCGCTGGACGCCGCTGTACCAGGCCATCGACGTGCAACGGTCGTTGACTCTCGGGCACGTCGGTTTGGGCCTGTTGGCGAATCTGGGCTACCTGCTCGTCATGGGCCTGATCGGCGTGGCTATCGCGACCCGTCGACTGGGCATCCTGCTGCTTCGTTGATGCCCGGCGCGCGCAACGCGGCACGCAGTCGGTAGGCTCGCGCAACTTCCCATCCAGGAGTGTCCTGTGGCTGATGTTCCCGAGCGCACCCTCGTCATCGTCAAGCCGGACGGCGTCCGGCGCGGACTTGTCGGCGAGGTGCTGAGCCGTCTCGAGCGCAGGGGCCTGCAGCTGCTGGCCGTCGAGTTGCGCACGCTCGACGTGGCGACGGCCACCGACCACTACGCCGAACACGTCGGAAAGCCGTTCTTCGCCTCGTTGATCGACTTCATCACGTCAGGTCCGCTGCTGGCCGCCGTCGCTGAAGGCCCGCGGGCGATCGAGACCTGGCGGGCGATGATGGGCCCGACCGACCCGGTCAAGGCGCCCAGCGGCACGATCCGGGGAGATTTCGGCCTCATCGTCACCGAAAACCTGGTCCACGGCTCCGACTCCGCTGGCTCCGCCGACCGCGAAGTAGCCCTCTTCTTCCCGAACCTCGCGCCGCGCTGACCCTGAAGCCGGGCTTGAGACTTTGGCGTCCGCACGGCTCGACCCTTAGCATGGCGGGGCTGCTCGCGCCGGAAACACGTACTCTGCACGTCAGTCGATCGGAAGGTTCGCGCTACCCATGGCTTCGAATATGTCGTTCCTCGGCCGTGACATGGCAGTCGACCTCGGCACCGCCAACAC
>PLCK01000140.1 GCA_003134755.1 Actinomycetota bacterium
GCGCTAGGTCACGCAGACGCGGCCGGCGGCGGCAACGGCAGCCCCGCCGATTACGTCAAGGAGCACGAAGGCAAGGGCGGCAAGTAGGCAACCGTCACCCGCAACGGAATTCCAACACGCGGTGCGTAGCGTCGTCGGGCATGAGCGGGACGGGAGGCCGCGAGTCAGGTTCCCTGCACCGGCTCGATGACCGACTCGCGGAAGGCGGCCACCGTTTCGGCGGTCGGCTGAACTCCGAGTTCGCGGATCATCAGGTCGCGGTAGCGGGCGAAGACCGACGCGGCAGCCATCCGGTCACCGGAAAGCGCGCGAGAACGAATCAGTCGCTGGTAGAGGGTGTCGCGGTACGGGTCGAGCATGAGGGCGCTCTCGGCAGCGCGGGCGGACAGCGCGAACTCGCCCGCGCTGGCGTGCGCGTCGGCGAGGCACTCCCGAGCCTCGACATGCATGGCGGCGATCCGGTCGCGCTGACGCAACGTCCACGGGCTGTACGTGCCGCGCAGGAACGGGCGGCTGCAGATCAGGCAGGTCAGCGTCGCGCTCACCGCCGCGGCGGCAGCATCGCCACGGGCCAGCTGGGTCTCGGCGGTATGCAAGGACTCCGACGCGGCCTCGAGATCGAGCCAGCCGGGGTCGGGCCAGCAACTGTCGAGTCGCAGCTGGTAACAGCCGAACGCGTTGGCGATCAGGTCGGGCGTCAAACCGGCGCCGGCCAGGCACGACCGAACCTTGCTAATGACCGCCCGGAGCGCGGTTTCCCACGACCTTGGCAGCTGATCCGGCCACAACTCGTCGGCGATCTCGTCACGACCGACCGGGTGTTTGTGCTCGACAGCAAGCATGGCCAGCGCAAGGCGCCCCTGGTTGCCGGGCAGGTCCGGTTCGTGCACGACGGCCGCGTTGTGCTCGACGGTCACACGGCCCACGACATAGATCCGCACGCACCTAGTATCGCCCTCTGGAGGTGGTCGGGTTGGACAAGTACGTCGAGTGCGAGTGCGGATGGAACTGTCGCGGCACTGAAGACCAAGTCGTCGCAGAGTGCACCGCCCACGGTCGCGACATTCACCAGATGGACCTCAGCCGCGAGCAGGTGCTCGCAGCGGCCAAGCCGATCGAGGACGCCGACCATCGTGCGCCCTGATCTGTCGCCGCGATGTGCGTGAGCGCGATCCACCGACGACTGGCCAGCTCCCAACGACTGAAGGAGGGAACCCGCTGAAGACGATCCTGCACGCCTTCAACATCGACGCGGACGCCGAGAAGGTGACCGCCGCCCTCAGCACCGTTGACGGACTGGCGGCGTGGTGGTCGATTCGCGTTGGCGGTGCGGCGACTGCGGCGAGGTCATCAACTTCACCTTCGCTGGGGACTTCAACCCGGACATGCGGGTCGTCGACGCGAGCGAGGGTGTCGTCGTCTGGGAATGCGTCGGCGGGCACGAACCGTGGGCCGAGAATGTGTTCCGGTTCGAGTTCAAGGGCTCGGCACCGGTAGCGATGATGTTCCACCAGGAGTACGCACGTGAGCTCGACGACCTCGCGTACGGGACCTACAACTTCGACTGGGGCTACTACCTCGACAGTCTGCGGCTCTACTGCGAGACCGGCACGGGAAAGCCGTACGCCGCAACGACATCGTATTGAGGATCACCGGACTCGAGGATGTGCGCATGCCGATCTACCAGACAGCGAACTACCAGGTCGAGGCGAGTGCCGTGAAGAAGGTGGCCGCGGCGATCGAAGAGTTTGTTCGGTACGTCAAAGAGAACGAGCCCGCGACGACGATGTATTCAGCCTGGCAGCAGGAAAGCGACCCGACCCGCTTCGTGCACCTCTTCATCTTCGAAGACGAAGCCGCGCACGAGGCCCACGGACAGTCGGCGGCAGTGCGGCAGTTCGAGGCCGTCTACTCGCCCCACCTCGTCGGTGGGCCGGTGGTGTTCACCGACTACGAGCAGGTAGCGACGAACACTTAAGTGACCGCTGCAGAGTGGGCGCGGTCGGTGGCCGATCGGGTGACATGTGTTTCAACCCGGCTCGAAGGTCAAGACCACGCGGGCCACCAGCCAGCCGATTCCGCCACGGGAGCGCCGAACCGATAGCGTCGGCCCATGACGGCGGTAGGACAGGTCTCTGGGCGGGAACATGCGCTGCGCGGACTCGCGCGTTACGTTGCGGGCAACGGCGTCGAGCTCGGGCCAGGCCATGCACCGTTTCCGTTGCCGTTTCCGGCGACCACAGTGCGCTACGTCGACCGATGGAAGCCCGACGAGAACCGGCAACTCTTCCCGGAGCTGGGCGACGAGGCGACGTTTCCGATGCCCGACATCGTCGCCGACCTGAACATTGACCGGTTGTCGATGCTGCCTGACGAGAGTCAGGACTTCGTGATCGCCAGCCATCTGCTGGAGCACCTGGTGGACCCGCTCGCCCACCTTGCCGAGATCTATCGAGTTCTCCGCCCCGGTGGAACCGTGATCATCATGCTTCCAGACCGCCGGCTCACCTTCGATCGCGACCGAGCGGCGACGACCCTCGACCATCTGATCGATGACCACGCCACTGGCTCTCGCACAGTCGACGACAATCACCTCGAGGAGTTCCTGCGCGGCACCGGCGACTGGAACGACGCCTGGGATTCAACCGAGCGTGCCGCACAGTTCGACCGCCATCGCGAACGCTCCATTCACATGCACTGCTGGACTCAGGACGAGTTCCTGCCGGTGGTGCGCTACTCGGTCACCGACATGGGTTTGTCGTGGGAGCTGCTCGACGCTCTCTTCTACGAAGACGTTCCCGGCAGCATCGAGTTCGGCCTTGTGCTCCGCCGTTCGCTTGGCCCTGGCGAATCGTCCGCGCTTGGACGCCGCCTCGAGACCGTGTGGTACGAGCTGGTGGAAAACCATCGCCGCGCCCGTGGCATCGCAGGCGAGGCAGCCGCCGTACGCGGCGAGCTGGAGCGCATTCGAAACCACCCTGCCTTCAAAGTGGCGTCGCAACTGCGTCATCGCGCGCGGACCGGAATACACACAGCTGCCCAATGGCGCCGACGTTCTCAGTAACGCGTCCACACATGCCGAGCCGAGTGCCCGGCTCGAGCTCCCCGTCGTCCGGCCGTGATCATGCAGTTGTTGTTCAGACCCGCCAGCGGGTCGAGACAACAACTGCATGATCACGCGGGAGAGGGTTGTAGGCGTGGGCGCGACAGGGTTCGAACCTGTGACCGCCCGGGTGTAAGCCGGGTGCTCTTCCACTGAGCTACGCGCCCGCGGCAGGTCAGCCTACCCGTCAGCGCAGGCCGGCCAGTACCTCGCGGTACTGCTGCGGATCGCGGGCATCGGGGATCGGATGCACGACCGACCACTGCAGGACGCCGGCCCGGTCGATGACGAAGGTGCCGCGCAGGGCCGCCCCGGTCCGGTCGTCGAATACTCCGTAGCGCCGGGCTACCTCGCCGTGCGGCCAGAAGTCCGCGAGCAACGGGAAATCGAAGCCCTCCTGCTCGGCGAAGGCCCGCTGAACGTACTTCGAGTCGACCGAGATCGCGACCAAACGGGCGTCGTCGTTCTGAAAGGACGAGAGGTCGTCGCGAAGCACGCACAACTCGCCGGTGCACACCCGTGAGAACGACCACGGGTAGAACACGACCAGCACGTTGCGCCGGCCACGGAACGACGAGAGGCGCAACGGCGTCCCGTGCTGGTCGACGAGCTCGAAGTCGGGAGCGGGCTCACCGACGACCGGCCGGCCCGCCGCGGTCACCGTGCTTTGCGCGAACTCTTCGGTGCGACGAGACGCGCACCCGACCAGTCGGGCCCGGCGCTGATGGAACTCGTCTGACTGAGACCCGCCGTCGGGGCCGCCTCGGTGACGTCGCTCGGCTCGATGTGACCGCTGCGGCCCGCCTTCGGGAAGAGCAACCAGATCGTGCCTCCGTCGGCGAGGGACGTGAGGGCGTCGACCAGAGCGTCGACCAGGTCGCCGTCGTCCTCGCGCCACCAGAGCACCACGGCGTCCAAGACATCGTCGTAGTCCTCGTCGACGAGTTCACTGCCGATGGTCTTCTCGATCGAGCGGCGCAGGTCGTCGTCGCAGTCGTCGTCGTAGCCGATCTCCTGGACCACCTGCCCCGGCTGGAAGCCAAGCTTCTCGGCCCGGCTGCGCTGCCCATCCGCGTGGTCCGCGGTCGCGCTCACGAAGACCCTCCCTATGCCGTCACGATCCGTCGTCACCCGACGCCGGGACCATCTAAGCCCATGATCGGGCTCGGTCGCTGTAGTCCAACTCAATCGGCTCTTAGGCGCAAGAGCTTGAACGAAACGGTACGCACCCCCTCCGAGGGCACCACAACCGGACCTGCCCTGTAGGTCCGGGGTGACAGAATCGCCATGCGCATCCGAAACCAGCGGCGTGAGGATTCCCGTGGCCGACGTAGACAGCACCGCTGACCGTCCCTCGGTGATCAGCGATGGCCATCCGACCCAGTTGCCTGACATCGATCCCGACGAGACCTCCGAGTGGCTCGAGTCTCTCGACGGCGTGATCGCCGCGCAGGGCAAGACGCGCGCCCGCTACCTGATGCTCAAGCTGCTCGAGCGAGCCCGCGAGCGGCAGGTCGGCGTCCCTGGGCTGCGCAGCACTGACTACATCAACACGATCCCTCCCGAGGCCGAGCCGCCGTTCCCCGGCGACGAGCGCCTGGAGAAGCAGATCAGGCGCGCGGTTCGCTGGAACGCGGCCGTCATGGTGTCGCGGGCGAACCGACCCGATCTCGGCGTCGGCGGCCACATCGCGACCTACGCGTCCGCGGCCAGCCTTTACGAGGTCGGCTTCAACCATTTCTTCCGGGGCAAGCACACGACCGACGGCTCGTCGGGCGACCAGGTGTTCTTCCAGGGGCACGCCTCCCCCGGCATCTACGCCCGCGCCTTCGTCGAGGGCCG
>PLCK01000226.1 GCA_003134755.1 Actinomycetota bacterium
ACCCCGACGAGCCCGACCGCGAGCAAGCCGGCCAGCGCGAACTGGCCGACCTGCCGGGTGACGGTCCAGCGCCCGAACCCCCGGCGATTCCGATCCATGCCCGTTCCACGCGCCTGACCAGTCGCTGGTTCAGGCTCGTCAGCTCGCGACGACCGCCCTGGCCTAATGAATGACGGCTACGTGATGCGCGTCGTGCGGACGTCGATGCCCAGCGAGTAAGCCACGGCGACCTCCATGTTGGTCTGGATGAGAACGTAGCGGGCGCAGGCCGCGCCGGACCAACACGCGCGACGATCGGTTGTGCGCGCTTAGGACGCCGCGGTGTCCGGCGCCAGGACGGTGAGCAGCGACCGGGCCGCCTCGACGACCAGGTCGCGGTCATAGGTGATGACGAAGTCGAACCGGCGCATGAGGTCTGGGCCGCTGTCGCCGCAATCCCGCGCGACGAGAGCGCCCGCGAAGTGCGGCCCGACGGCAATGACGTCCCATTCACCGCGCAGCGGGTCGCTGTGGTGGAGAAGTCCGCCGCGCACTCCCGGCGCGGGATCGACCGGCATGCCTGCGCCGACTGCTCCGACGAATGCGGCGTGCTTCGCGAGCCGGGCGAATCTGCGACGCGCAAAGTCGGTGAAGTGGCGGACCTCTTGGAAGCAGGCCAGCAGGACTGGCGGTTCCGCGGAATCCAGGCCCTTTTCCTCGAGGTGCTTGCTCATCGGGATCAGCAGATCCTTGGTTGTTCGCGTCGGCGTCCGTTTTGCGGCAACGATTTCGAACGGCGTGCTGCTACTGCGTGCGGGCTTGGGGACATGAAGCCGCAGCGCGTGGTCGGGTGCATCGACGATTTCCGGCAGCGGACCCGGTCGCCCGTAGAGCCAGCCTTGACCGACGGTCGCCCCCATTGCCCGGGCGATCTCCTCGTGTCGGGTGGTCTCGATGCCTTCAGCGAGGATCGTCGCGCCGGTGAGTTCGGCCTGCGCAAGCACCGCGTTGACGATGCGGGCAACTTCTGACGTCGTCCGGCCCTGAATGAGTCGTAGGTCGAGCTTGATGACATCGGGATTGACGAACGGCATGACGGCAAGGCTGTTCGGCTCGGCACCGACGTCGTCGAGCGCGACTCCCCACGACAGGCTTCGCGCCCTGGCCNNAGACCTCCATCACGACGTGTAGCTGCTGTTCGGCCGCCGACATGATGGTCAGCAGATCGGCAGGGCAGGGAGTGCGGACCGAGGTCGGCTCGCAGTTAATGAAGAGCGGCACGGTGGCGGGGAGGCGTGGCCCGTCGGGCCCGATCGTTGCTTCGAACGCCGCGGCGCGGCAAGCCCAGTCGAGCTCCGGAACTCGCTGCGCCACCCCTGCGGCGGTGAACAGCGCGGCCGGAGACTCGAAGCGCGAGCCTGCCGGACCACGAGCGAGCGACTCGAAGCCGACCACCTGCCCGTCGGCGAGGCCGATGAGCGGTTGGAACACGGCCCTGATTTCGCGCTTATCGAGAAGCTGGCCGAAGTCCTGGGCATCGGACGCCGTCGCTGGCTGCACCTGATCAGTCAAAGAACCCATGCATGTACATCGACCAGCCGGTACGCCGAACGAGAGTAATAGGGTGACTGGTACGGCGGACGAGTCGGCCGGGCGACCGCGTTGCGCAGCTGGATTCGTCGAGCGGCGTGCCGAGGAAGGTCCGGGCTCCACAGGGCAAGGTGGTGGGTAACGCCCACCCGGGGTGACCCGCGGGAAAGTGCCACAGAAAACAGACCGCTGCCGGACGGCGACCACTGGTCGGCGTCCGACAGTAAGGGTGAAACGGTGGTGTAAGAGACCACCAGCGTGCGGGGTGACTCGCGCGGCTCGGTAAACCCCACCTGGAGCAAGGTCAGATGCAAGCGGCGGCCCGCCGGAAGCTTGCAGGTAGACCGCTGGAGGCTGTCGGTAACGGCAGTCGTAGATGGATGGTCGCCCGTCGGGACCGCAGGGTCGCGACGACAGAACCCGGCCTACAGGCCGGCTCGTCCGCCCTTTCCCACGTTTCCGCAGGTCAGCGTAGAAGAGCCAAAATCTGGCGGTAGAGTTAGATAGATGGTTGCTAATCGGAACGCGGAGATGGCGGCGGCTGGGCCGTTGGGGGCGCTCGTCCGCCGGCGGCTGCGGGAGTTGGGCCTGTCCTACGAAGCGGCCGCGGCACGGTCGAGCGGACTGGTCAGCCACGGCACGCTGCACCAGCTGGCGTCCGGGGTACATGGTGGTCGGTTACGCGAAGGGACGATTCAAGGCGTCGCACTCGCGCTCGATCTGCCGCAATCGAAGGTGCGCGCCGCGCTTCCTGGCGACGTCGAACCGCGCACAAGACCATTCGTGTTGCCGCCTAGGGCCGATCAGCTCGACGCCCGCCAACGACGACGGGTGCTCGACTACGTCGATCGTCTGCTGGCGAAGCCCTAGGACTAACCCGGTAATGAGGAACCGGCCCGGAGTTACACCACCTCAAGGAACTCACCCTTGGACGCCGTTTGGCACCGCCAAGTCGCGCGACCACTTGACTCAGGAACTCGCTCTCATGCCGAGATCCGGTAAACGTGCGTACTGACTTCTCCGAGTTGGGAATCCCCAATCCAGTCAGGGTTCGGCCGGGACCTGTGACGTGTCCCGATGGTGACCTACGGCCCTGCCCGCCGGTCGGGGCCTGTCACACGATGGAGGCATGGCCGATTCAACGGGTCTTGAATCAAGGAGGCTTGACGCAGTAGGCGGGTTGGCCGCGCTGGCCGATCCGGTGCGGTTGGCCGTTGTGCGGGCGCTGGCCGATGGGCAGCGGTGTGTGTGTGATCTGCAGGACCGGGTGCCCGTGGCGGCGAACCTGCTGTCCTATCACCTGCGGATCCTGCGCGAGGCCGGCTTGATCGCCGGGACGCGGCGTGGCCGGTGGATCGACTATCGCTTGGACGGCGACGGCTTCACTCGCCTGTGGGC